>CAYYHA010000005.1:17081-34084 GCA_964471535.1 uncultured Myxococcia bacterium
GCCCGGGGCCTCCACCCGCACCTCGCTCTGGTGCGAGCCGCGCTCGATGCTCTCGGCGAGGGGCGTACGCTCCTCGAGGAGCCGTCCATCGACGTAGACGCGAGCACCGGGGGGGCGGGAGCGCACCTCGAGGATCGCTGGGGGGCTCGCCGGGGGAGCCGAGAGGCCGCGGACGAGGAGGACCACGAGCAGACCGATGCCGAGGAAGAGGCCGGCGGCGAGGGCCGCGTAGGCGCCGGGGCCGAAGCGGCGCTGCGCGGGGGCGCCGGCGGGCGCGCTGGGGCTCGCGGCGGTGGGCAGTTCGAGCACCGAGAGGCTCGGCTCACTCCGCTCCGGCGGCGATGGCACCGCTCCTGGCCTCGAGGCGCCGGTATGGCTCGGCGTCCCGTCTCCAAAGAGTTCCGACCGGTCCTCGAAGAGCTTCGAGCCCCAGGACCCCTCGCCCTCGATCTCCTCGGCGATCTCCTGCCAGGCCTCCACCCGTTCGGGAAAGAGCTCGGCGAGCATCTCGCCGATCCGCTGCGGCGTGACCAGGGCGCCTGTGGCGGCCAGCCAGGCCTCGAGCTGGTGCTGGAAGGCGGCGCAGTCGGGGAAGCGATCGTCGCGCTCCTTCGCGAGCGCCTTCAGAACGATGGCCTCGAGGTCCTCGGGGATCTCGGGACGCAGCGTTCGGGGAGGAGGCGGTGGTTCGTTGCCGATGGCCCGGAGCGTCTGCACCTCGCTGTCGCGGTGGTAGAGGCGCTGGCCGGTGAGGAGCTCCCAGGCCACCACGGCGAGGGCGAACTCGTCGCTGCGCCCGTCGAGGGGCATCCCTTCGATCTGCTCCGGCGACATGTAGGCGTACTTCCCCTTGAGCACGCCCGTTCGCGTCTCCCGCATCTGGGAGGCGGCCTTGGCGATCCCGAAGTCGACCACCTTCACCTGCCCCTCGTAGGAGACGAGGATGTTCTGTGGGCTCACGTCGCGGTGGACGATGTTGAGGGGCTTGCCCTTCCGATCCTTCTTGGTGTGGGCGTAGTGGAGGGCCTCGGCGGCGCGGGCGATGATCCGCGCGACCATCTCCACCGGCAGGTGCCGTTGCTTCTTGGACAGGCGCCGCTGCACGGCGCGCAGGTTCTCGCCGTGCACGTACTCCATGGCGATGAAGTACTGACTGCCCCCGTCGTGCCCGAGGTCGAAGATCTGCACGATGCCGGGATGGTTGAGCTGCGCCGCCAGACGCGCTTCGTCCAGGAACATCGTGACGAACTCGGGATTCTCCGCCAGGTGGGGGAGGATGCGCTTGACCACCACCAGCTTCTCGAAGCCCTGCGCCCCCTTCTGGCGGGCGAGCAGAATCTCCGCCATGCCCCCCATGGCGAGCCGCTTGAGCAAACGGTACTTGCCCAGGTGCTCCACGATGCACCCACTGTACCCCGGTTGTGCGCTGGGATCCCGATAGCGGGCACGCCCCGTCGGCCCGGCCCGGGGCCGCATCTCGCGGCGCACCAGGGACTCTGGCCCGTGCTATGCTCCAGGGCATGGCACCGAGCCTCAGGGAGGGCGTGTCGCAGGCCCGTTCCTTCGAGTTTCTTCGGCTGGGCCGGCAGGCCCCGTGGCTCGTCCTGGGGCTGGGCCTCCTCCTCGGACCGGGTGCCTTCCCCCACCGCGCCCGCGCCGCCCCGGCCTCTGGCGCCGATCCCGCGGCGCTCCTCGAGCAAGGGCGCGAGGCCTACGAGATGCTCGAGTGCCCAAAGGCCGTGGCGAGCTTCCGAAAGGTCCTCGCCCACCCAAAGGCGACACCGGCGCAGCGGGTCGAGGCCTATGTGGGCCAGGCGTGGTGCCAAGTGGTAGAGGGCAACGAGGCGCTGGCCCGTGAGACGCTCCAAAAGGCCCTCGAGATCCGCCCCGACTACCCGGTCTCGCCGGATCTCTCACCCAAGCTGGCGGCGGTGCTCGAGGCGGCACAGCGCGACTTTCGTGCGCGTGCGAAGGTGGAGATCGACCTCGACGTGACCGCACGGGGCGCGCCCCCCGAACTCGGCATGCGGGTCCGGGATCCGGCGGGGCAGGTCAACGAGGTCCTCGTCCGCTACCGGACCGATGGGGAGTGGAGAGAGGTAGCTGCACACTCGGAGGGCGCGTCGCTGTGGACCGCGCGGCTCGAGGGCGCCGCCGCCGGGACGCTCCCACTCTACGTGGAGACGAAGAACCGCTACGGCTTCGTCAGCGGCCGGGAGGGGACGGCCGAGTCCCCGGTGGCAGTGCGGGTCGAGCCCGCGGCGGTTTCCGCTGCGCCAGCCCCACCGGCAGCCACGGGCGCGGCGAGCGGGACGGCGCTCACCCCGCTGGCGTGGACCGCCGCGGGACTCGCGGTGGCCACCGTGGGGGCCGGCACCTTCTTCGGCCTGAAGGCCAAGGAAGAGGAAGCTCGTTTCAACGGAGATCCAAGTCAGTTCGGGTCGCACGACGAGGCGCTGGCGGTCGGGCGTTCCGCACAGCGCAACGCCACCACCGCGACGGTGCTCTTCGTGAGCGCCGGCGTACTCGCAGCGACGAGCGGCCTGCTCTTCGTGGTCGATGGCTCACACGGGCCGGCCGGCGACGCGGTGGAGCCTGGGTTCGCGGCGGCCGCGATGCCGCTGCACGGTGGGGGGCTTTTCGCCCTCGCCGGACGCTTCTAAGCGGGGACAGGGATGCGACCTGCCGCCAACCTAGGAGTGATCCTCGTGGCGGCCATGGGGCTCGCCGCCTGCACGGTGGAGATCGACGGGCAGCGCGAGGGCTTCCCCTGCAACTACGATGGGAGCTGTCGCAATGGGCTACTCTGTCGAGGGGGGGTGTGCGTGCGGCCGGAGGGGTCGGACGGCTGCGAGGGATCCTGCCGTGAGCCTTCGGGCCCCATTTCACTCCGCGCCCTGCCGCCGGTGCTACCCGCCGACGGGAGCTCCCGCGCCGTAGTGGAGAGCGCCGTCGTCCGCGACGGCGGGGGCGCGCCGGTTGGGCCCGGTGTCCGCTTTCGGGTGTGGGCCCGGGGCGGCACCGTGGTGGTGGGAGAGCGCGAAGGGGACGCGCTCGAAATCGAGGCCGTCGACGGGCGCCTCGCCTTCGAGGTCCGCGCCGGCACGCAGCCCGGAGAGATGGTGGTGGGCGCGGAGAGCCTCGAGGGCAGCGCGCGGGGCACGCTGCTTCTGACCCTCCTTCCCACGCAGATTCCCCGAGAGATCGTGCTCACGGCGACGCCGCCGCTCTTGCCCGCGGACGGCACGAGTACGGTCTCCATCCAGAGCGGACCGATCGAGGCCCCGGAGGGCGGCGCCGTTCCGGATGGGACGCTGGCGACGGTGGAACTCTCGGCCGGCAGTCTCGTGACGCCCGATGCCGATCCCATGCAACCGGGCGGGCAGGTGGCCGTGGAGAGCGGGCAGCTCGCCTTCGAGGTCCGCGCGGCCTCGAGCGCCGGGCCGGTCACCGTCACGGTGACGCTCCCCGATCTCGATCTTTCCGGCTCCGTCGGGTTCGATCTCGGGCCTGCGACGGCAGCGATCGAGGCGGCGCCGGTGCCGGCCGACGGGGTCACGCCGGCGGAGGCGACCTTGCGCCTCCTCGACGGGGAGGGCGCGGCCGTCCCCGGCTTCACGCCGGCGCTCGAACTCTCCCTGGGGAGCGCCTCGCCGGTGGTGGATCTGGGGGACGGCCGCTACGCCTTCACCGCCACCAGCATCGAGCGGGGAAGCGCCAGCGTGCGCGTGCTCTTCTCGACCTATGCGCTCGATGCGGAGGGGGCGCTCACCTTCCTCAATGCGCCGCCGGTGCTCTCGGTCGAAGGCCCCGTCTCCGGGCTCCTGCCCCTCGACGTGGCCGAGCTCACGGCGACGGTCGCGGACGTGAATCCGGGGGATACGGTGCAGGTCGACTGGCAGGTGCGCACCGGGCCGCCTGGGGGCGTCTTCCTCGAGACCGGCCTGGCGGAGGCCGCGGGCGAGCGCGTCTCCTTCCTCGCCCGCGGCGGAGGAACCTGGGCGATAGACGTGCACGCCACCGACGGCCTCGACACGGTCACGGAGACGGTCGAGGTCGGTGCGCAGCCGTTTACCCTCCTGGTCCCCCGGTCGGGGGAGGTCCTCGCGAGCGCCCTCGACCCGCTGACGGGAGAGATTCTGGTCGTTACGCGGACGGGCACGGCCTGGATGAAACCGGCGCCGCCCGCCGACATCGACTGCGACGGAGGGCAGCCCCTCTTCGCCGATGCCGTTGCCGACGGGAGCGGCGCAATCTTCGCCGGACTGCACTTCATCTTGGGTCGAGGTCCACCGCTGATGCGCGTCCAGCCACCGATGGGGGCAAGCTGCCCGCCGGAGACCCTCGATGTCGGCGGGAGCCGTTTTGTGAATTCGCTTGCACTTCGCGGGAACGGAGATCTCTGGATCGCCACGGAGCAGGGGCTGAAGGTCCTCCCCGCCGGCGCCACCACCGTCGACCCGGCGGTCTACCAGTTTCAGGACGGCGGCTCCGGGTGGCTGGCGGCCCTCGCCTTCGATGTCTTCGGCCACCTCCTCGTGGGGAACGGAATAGAGGGGCTCTGGCGCACGCCCATCCCCTTCGATCCCGCTTCGTCCCGCATCGACCTCGATCCTGGCAGTGAGGACCGGATTCGCGCGATCGTTCCCGGCGCCGTCGACGCCACCGGCCGGCAGGAGGCCTTCGTCCTCACCGCGGGCACCTTCGGCCTCATCCGCATCCCGGATCTCGAGGCACCCGATGCGAACTTGGAGCGCTACGATCAGGACGCCTTTGGGCGGTCTCTGGGCAGCCTACAGGACGGGGTCTTCGAGGTGGGCACCCAATCCCTGTGGGCTGCTGGGACCAAGGGCCTCGTCCGCCTCTCTCCTGCGCTCGGCGGCCCGGTGCTGCTGTCGCCCGGCGAGGCGGGGGTCTGCAACAAAATCGGCACCGTGGAGGTGGACGAGGACCCGGTCCGTGGGCGGACGGTGTACCTCTTCTGTGATGACGGGCTCTACGCCGCGCGGGCTCCGTAGGCGCGCGGATCACTCGGGAAACGGCGTCGCTTCGGTGGCGACGACGCGGACGGCGAAGTCTTCGAGCACGATCTCGTAGCCATCCTTGCGGCGCCGGTACTGCATCACGTTCTCCCGGAGGATCCGCTCTCCGGGCAGCGGATCGAGGGGCAGCGCCTCCAAGGACTCGGGGTAGGTGCCGTGGGTGTTCCGATAGGTCTCCAGCGCTTCGCGCACCGTTTCCCCGAAGCGGAGGGCCTCGTAGAAGCTGGCGGTCGCCGCGTAGCGGCCTCCCACGAAACCCCCCGTCCAGGCGAAGAGCGCCAGACCCAGGGCGACCCCCTTCGTCGCACCCTGGCCGCGGGGTGCGGCCAGCCAGGCGAGGAGACCCACCACGAGGGCCGAGACGAGCGCCGGCCAGCCGAAGAGGCTCGAGATGTCCTGGCCGAAGTACAGGCCGACTCCACCGGCGGCGAGCACCACGGCGAAGACGGCCGCCACCCGAAGGCGGTGGCCGAGCGACAACGGGGGCATCGACTCCGATGAGGAGGCGGCGCTCACGCGGCGGCGCTTACCACAGCAGGGGGACGAAGGCCACGAGCAAGAGGGCAGAGGCCATCACCGCCATGGGGAGGAGGATGCGCTCGTGGCGGCGCCAGAAGCCGCCTCGTTCCTCCTCCTCTTCCGCCACCTCACCGACTACCTGCCGAGCGAGGAGGTGGTTCAGGGCGACCGGTGGGGTCAGGTAGCCCAGCTCGAAGGCGACCAGCACCACCATCCAGAAGTGCACGGGATCGATGCCGGCGTCGTAGGCGACCTTCGCGATGGCGGCGGAGACCAGGATCACGGCGCCGTAGGGATCCATGATCATGCCGATGACGACGAGTAGCACGACGAGGAGGGCCATCGCGGCGATGGGTGAGCCCAGATCGTGGGGCACCATCTCCATGAGCCGCGCCCGTTCGATGACGCCGCCGATGCAGACCGAAAGGCCCATCAGGAGCAACAGCGCGCCGATGTGCCCGGTGGTCTCCCGGGTGGCTCCGGTGAGCGCGAGCCGCCAGCTCGCGCGCTCGTCGGCGAGATCGAGCGGTTGGGCCGACTCGCCCCGGCGATCCCACCAGAGCAGGACGAGGAGGAGGAAGGGCAGGAGGATCGGCGCGGAGTGTTCGTCCAGCGTGGCGTCGAGGCCCGCCCAGGTGAGGAGCAGCAGCCCGGCGACGAGCACCGCGTAGGGTAGGAGGGCTCGGAGCGCGCTCAAGCACGGACCCATCGCCTCCCGGGGGCGGGCCATCGTGAGCGGGCCGCGCCGGGTGACAAGTGCCGCCAGGAAGAAGAGCACCGCGGTGAGGCCAAAGACGCGCCAGCCCCAATGGAAGAGCTGATCGGTGGTCACCTGCTTGTTCAGCGAAGCGACGATCACCACCAACAGACAGGGTGGGAGGACCACGCCAAGCGACCCGGACATGGCGGTGGCTGCGAGCGCGAGCTGCGATCGCGCGCCGGCGGCGCAGAGCTCCCGATAGATCACCGCACCGGCGGCGATGACGAAGATGCCCGACGCGCCGCTGTAGGCGGTGGGGATCGCCGACGCGGCCACGACCACGAAGGCGAGGAGCTCCGGCGGGAGCTTCCACGGGCGCAGCACGTCGAAGGAGAGCTCGGCGAGGCGGGTACGCTTCAGCAGCATGCCCGCCCACACGTAGAGGCCCACGTGGATGTAGAGGGTGGAGTGCTCGGTGAGCTTCTGCAGGTAGATGGCCAGTCCCGACGGATGCCCCTCCGCGAGATAGAAGTATGCTCCCGAGAGGATCGCCATCGAGGCGTAGAGGGGGACGGTGAGCACGGCGTGGCCGAAGCGGCCGGGCGGGGCTTCGGTCCGGCGAGCCTCACGGAGGTTCAGCAGGTTGATGAGCGCGAGCACGGCGAAGCCCGCCATCCACAGCACGGGCAGCGATGCGTGTTGGTGCTCGACGCCGCTGTCGCGGTCGATGAGCCACTTCGAGGCGGAGCTGCCGAGGAGCAGGAGGTTCGCTGCGAGCTGCCCCACCTCGGCGACGATTCCGTCCCGCCGCGTCTGCACGGGGCGAAGCGCGATGTGGCAGCGCAAGGAGGTGGCGGTGGCCGCGCAGATGAGGAGGAGCAGGACGAGCAGGTGGCGCATCCACGCCACGCCCAGCTTCACGACCGAGGCCACCGACCCTTCGACTGCGTAGAAGGCCTTCAGGCCGGCGGTGCGCCGGGCGAGCAGGGCGCGGTAGGCTTCATGCCGCTCGCGGCACGCCTTCCGCGCCGCCTCGAGGGCCGCGGCCTCCGCCTCGGCGTCCTCCGCCTCGTCTCCCATCAAGTCGTCGAGGAAGTCGTCCCCGTCCCCCGCCTCGTCGCCACTCTCCTCGGTCTTAGCCGTGCTGCCGGCGGGTGGCGCGTCGGGATCGCAGGTGGGCTTCTCCGGCTCGACCCGAAGGGAAGCGTAGCCTGGCCACACCGCCTCTCCGATCTGCAGGAGACGGGCGTGGATCTTCTCGCCGAGGCCGTAGAGCAGGACCGAGCAGAGCAGGAGGACGGTCGGGAGCGTGGACAGCCAAGTGCGAAGAGGCCCGCCGCGGGCATCCGGGTGAGACATGCGCCGGCTACTCTCGCTTCTCCGCACACTCGGCGCGAGCCGGATCGTCCTTGCAGCGGACTCGGCGAAGCAGGGTCAGCATCGTCTTGTCGTAGACGCCCTTGTCACGGAGCTGGATGCGCACCTCGCGGAAGAGGGCGTCGTAGCCCTTTGCCTTCTCGGGCGGCACCTCTTTCCAGTACCGCTTGGGAATCTGTTGCTCGGCGCGGCGCGTCAGCTTCAGGACCTTGTCGAAGTGCTTCGCAGCGAAGTTGCGCGAGGCATCGGCGAAACCGGGCGGCAGACCGGCGTCGGAGCGGGCGAGGAGCTGCAGCGTCAGCTGCGCCAGCGGGTAGCGGACCACCGCACCTTTCTTCCCGAGGCCCTTGTGGAGCTCGAGCGGGCCATAGGCCGTGGCGGGCGCATAGGCGATGTCGACGCTGCCGTTGTTGAACATGCCCGCGAAGGTACCGATGTCGGCGGGCACCATCGAGGCACCCGCGCGATCCACCATGGTCACGGCCGCCTCATCGAAGTCGAGGGTGGCGATGCGCTTGCCGGCGAGGTCCCCCACGTCCTCCAGCGTCCGGTCGCGCAGGAACATGTAGACGGCGCCGGCCGGAAAGATCCCGACCGTTTCGTAGCCACCTGCCTGCATCTTCTTGCCCGCCTTCGGGTTGGCGAGGAGCTGGACGACCTTCTTGAGCTGTTCGTAGCTCTTGATGGCCCCCATCGCCTCGATGCTCCCCGAGAACTTGTTGAAGAGGCGGGCGCGTACGCCGGTGAGGAGCGCCACGTCGCACTTGCCCGCTTTCAGGTCCTCGGCCGCGGTCTTCTCGTCCGTGTAGGGCACGAGCTCGAAGTCCACGCCCCAGGCCACGGCGGCGTTGCGGTAGTCCTTCATCAGGTTGAAGGCATCGCCCATCGCGCCGCTGGGGTCGTAGACGCAGAGCGTTTTCTTGACCGTCTCCGCGCGGGCGCCCGTCCCGGGGAGCAGCAACAGAGACGCGAGAGCGAAAAGGATCGTTCGCCGATGGATCTTCATTCGTCGAGTCCTTCGAGCAGGTCGGTGTCCACCGAGTCGTCCCCCTCTTGGGGGAAGGTGCCGAGCGCGCCCAGCGGGGTGCGATGGCCGCGCTCCCGGGTCCAGATGCGATCGGATTCGTGACGTATCATGAGGGTGGCGAAGCGGTCGAGGAGTCGCCACTTCGGGTCGGGCGCGCGCTCGGCGAGGGAGCGCGCGTGTCGTGCGATGGCTGCTCGCAGTGCACCGGTGCGGCCGCTCCCGGAGAGCGCGACGATCTGAAAGGCGCGAGCGAGGCGGACGCCGGCCTCCTCGCCGCGCTTTGCCGCCGACTCCAGCGTCTTCCAGGGATCCGCGTCGGGGGGGGCCGCCCCGGGCACCGAGGTCCAGAGGGCCGCCTGCAGGGCCGAGGGCACCCCCCACCACGGCGCGTCGGGGATGCACGCGGCGGCGCGCGCGATGCCCAGGGGAATGCTCATGGGCACCCCGGCCTCACCCTCTGCGGCGCGATCGTGGACGACGGCGAGGAGTCCCGAGGAGAGGCCGAGGAGGTAGAGGTGGGTCTCCCCTTCCTCGAGCTCGGGGCACCCTTCGCCGACGGGGCCGAAGACCTCTTCGACTTCGCGGAAAGCGGCGAGGAAGCGCCGCGCCGCCAGCGCGTGGAGTCGTTTCTCCTGGATGCGGGCGTCCTGCGCCTCGGCCGCCCGACCTTCACCGAGGGCGCGCAGCTGATGGAGCTCCGCTTCCCATGCGGCGGATTCGGCGCACATGCCCGCCGACATCCAGGTCACGAGGGCGGCGCGCGACGGCCGATCGGAGACGCGCTCGAAGGACATGAGGAAGGCGCCCATCGACACGCCGGTCTCACAGGCCATGTCGATGTCGTCGGTGCCCAGGATGTAGGGGACCATGTGCTCCACCGCGTAGCTGCCCATGACCGAACCCGTCTGCGCGTAGAGGAAGCCCCGGCAGCCGGAGGTACAGATGCAGAGGCAGACGAAGGCGGTGACGGCCAGATTCAGTCGCTGCATGGGGGCTCCTCGCACGCGTCTTGGCGGTCAGGGGCAGCCGGCGATGCCGGCGCAGTCGGTGTCGGCGCAGTCGGTCGTGCCGTCGGAGTCGTTGTCGGCCCCGTCGTCGCAGAGGGTTTCGGTGGGGGTCCCGGCGGCGCAGGTGCAGCCGGCGCCGCAGGAGAGGCCCTCGCAGTCGGCGTCCGCGCAGTCGGTCGTGCCGTCGGAGTCGTTGTCGGCCCCGTCGTCGCAGGCGGTCTCGGTCGCTGCGCCGCCGATGCAGAGGCAGCCGTGGGCACACGCGGCGCCGTCGCAGTCGGGGTCGGCACAGTCGGCCGGACCGTCCCCATCCTCGTCGTAGCCGGAGCCGCAGGCGGCCTCCACCGTGCAACCCCCGCCGCCGCAGCGCAGGCCGAGGCCACAGGCGAGGCCGTCGCAGTCGGGGTCGGCGCAGTCGGTGAGCCCATCGCCGTCATCGTCGAGTCCGTCCTGGCAGCTCGCTTCGACCTCGCAGCGACCGCCTCCGCACACGAGGCCCTCGGCACAGGGCGCGCCCTCGCAGTCGGGATCGGCGCAGTCGGTCAGCGTGTCCCCGTCGTTGTCGTTCCCATCGGCGCAGTCGCCCTCCCCGCTGCAGGTGCCGCCGGCGCAGAGGCCGCCGCCGGTGCAGGGCGCGCCGTCGCAGTCGGGATCGCTGCAGTCGGTCTTCCCGTCCCCATCGTCGTCCACGCCGTCCCCGCAGCTGCCCTCGTGGGGGAGGCCGCCGCTGCACTGGCAGGTCGGACCGCAGGACCGGGATTCGCAGTCAGGATCGGCGCAATCGGTCTTCCCATCCCCATCTTCATCCAGGCCATCGCCACAGGCACCCTCGCCGTCGCAGCCGCTTGCGGTGCACCCAAGTCCCATAGGGTCACAGATGGTTCCGGCACAGTGGGCTTCGGCGCAGCAGGCGGGCACGGAGCAGCAGTCGGGATCGCCGCAGTCGGTCCAGCCGTCGAGGTCGTCGTCCTCGCCGTTGTCGCAGGTGGCCTCCGTATCGCACGCCCCATCGCCGCACACCAAGCCGGGGCCGCAGCCAAGGCCCCTGCAGTCGGGGTCGGCGCAGTCGGTGAGCCCATCGCAGTCCTCGTCGAGACCATCCCCGCAGGTCGCTTCGGTGTCCGGCCCCGGGCAGGCACAGACGCCCAGGGCGACGCACACCCGTGCGTTCGGGCCGCAGAGCTGACCGGCGCAGGAATCGTCGTCGCAGTCGATGAGCCCGTCGCAGTCGTTGTCTGCGCCGTCGTCGCAGGCGGCCTCCGGCCCGTCGCCCGTTGGGCAGCGGCAGGCGGCCGAGAGGCAGGTCAGGCCGTTCGGGCCGCAGCCCTCCCCCGTGCAGTCGATCTCGTCGAGGCAGTCGGTGAGCCCATCGCCGTCGTCGTCGAGGCCGTTCGCGCAGTCCACCTCGTGACAGGCGGCATCGACGCACTGCGTGCCGCCGGGACACGCCGCGCCACAGGCGCCGCAGTTGGCGTCGTCCGAGCTCAAGTCGAAATCCTCGTCGGTGGCGCCGTCGCAGTCGTCGTCGGCCTCGTTGCAGCGTTCCTCCGCGCATGCGTCGGCGCGAAAACAGATCGAGACGTCGCGATTCTCCTGTGGCACGCAGATCCAACCGGGGCCGCAGTCGGCATCGGTCTCGCACCGGAACAGGTCCCCATCCACGTCGACGTTGTAGGTGCAGGCGCCAAGGACGAGCAGGGCCGAGAGCGGGAGGAGCCGTGCCGAGCTGACGAGCCCTCGTTGGCTGCCCGGGAGGGATGTGACCGGTCGGGCCGCGCGGCGCCACGGAAGTCGCCTCGGCACCGCGCGCCGTTCCTGCGCGTGAATCTCCATCAGAACCGACCCTCCACGAAGACCACGCCGCCCCCGGGAACGAGGCCCACGCCCGCCGAGGGCGCGGGCACCTTTGCTTGCGGCTCTGGCTGCGCCCCGGGCGGAGGCGCGGGCGGCGCGTCCTTTCGTTCCGCAGGCGCCGAGCCGGCTGGGGCCGCGGTGGGCGGCGGGATCTCCTCGGGGGCGAGCACCGCCATCAGGGCGGCCGCGACCACCGTGGCCCCCGCGAGGCCGTACATCAGGTTGGCCGCGGTCGCGGCATCCCGGCCGGCGAGTGCCTCGGTCCGGGTGAGGTCGAGGACCCCATCGGCGTCCTGGTCCCGGGCGCGCCGCATCACGTCCCGGGCGGAGAGTCCGAAGTAGGCCCCCGTTCCCACCGCGACCGCGCCGGCACCGAGGGTCGCCCAGCCGTACCACGGCATGCGCAGCTCGGGCGCGGGGGGTGGCTGCTCCTTAGGCTTGGCCACCAGCGCCTTCTTGAGGCCGGGAATCTCGAAGAGTTCGGCGACGAAGACCGTCTCCTGCTCGGGCTCCACCACCACGAAGCGCTCGAGGGGCAGGTGGTCACGCGCCGTGACCGTCACGGCGTGCTTGCCCGGTGGAAGCTCGACGCGGATCGCGCCCTGGATGTCGAGGGTGCCCCGCTCCTCGCCGTCCACGACCACCTTCGAGCCGTCCACGGTGCTGCGGACGACGAGCACCCCCATCGCCTCCGGTTCCCCCCGGAGCAGGGCCGGCAGCCCCGCGTCCACCTCCTCCCGGAGGTGGCGGGAGGCGATGAGCACGTCCCGCGTGAGCGTGGCCACCGTGCGGCCCGAGTGGAGATCGATGAGCGCGAGGCGCACCCGGTAGTGCGTCGCGTTCCGGTCGAAGGTGCCGGCGACGACCCGATCGGCGGCGATGGAAGCGAGGCCCGCACCGAGGCAGGCGGCATCCGGCCCGCAGTCGACGAGCGCCTTGTAGGCCTCCCACCCGAGCGTCGATTCGAGGTCGTGGGGGCCCAAGACCTCCATGCCCATCGCCTGCGCCTGTCGGACGACGCGCTCGGCGACCACGCGGCCGAGGTTCCGGATCCCCGGTCCCGCCTTGGGATCGAGGACCACGAGGGTCTCGGCCCGCGCGCTCGCGCACAGTCCGAGGACCACACACAGCGCCGCCCCTCGCCAAAGTCGCCACATGCACGGCAAGTGTAGCCCCGCAGGCCGGGGTGCGTGAAGCGAGGCGGCCATGCGCCCTCGGCCCGGCGCGTGCTAAGACGGGCCGCATCGATGTCCTGGGTCGAGATTCCCTTCGAGGTCGAGGCCAACTACGCCGGCTGGCGCCTCGATCGCTACCTGCAGCAGAAGCTGAAGCGCGCCAGTCGCGCGCAGGTGCAGCAGCTCATCCGCGAGGCGATCGTGCACGACGGAGGGCGCCGCCTGAAGCCCTCCACCCTCGTGCGTCCGGGCATGCGCTTTCGCTTGCGGCGGCCGGCGCGTGCCGAGCCCGAGGGGGAGCCGGCGGCGGTGCCGGTGCTCTACGACGACGGGCAGGTGCTCGTCGTCGACAAGCCCGCCGGCCTCCCGGTGCATCCGACGGCTCGCTACTTTCGCCACACCCTCACCTCCGTGTTGGGCCGGGACCTCCGAGGGCCGGACGGGCGGCGGCCGGATCCCGTGCATCGCCTCGACCGGGAGACCAGTGGCGTGCTGGTCTGCGGTCGCTCCCGGGAGGCGACGCGGTGGTTGAAGCAGGCCTTCGGCCCTGCGGGGGACAGGCAGGTCGAGAAGCGCTACCTCGCCGTGGTGGAGGGCGCGCCCGAGTTCGAGGTGCGGCGGATCGAGCTGCCGCTGGCGCTCCTCGGGGCCCATGCGGTGCGGATCCGGGTGAGCGTGGTGAGTGAGGACCATCCACAGGCGCGGCCTGCGGCGACGCGCGTCGAGGTGCGCCGGCGCTACCGGTGTGGCGAGCGGCGCTTCGCGCTGCTCGAGTGCCGCCTGGAGAGCGGCCGGCAGCATCAGATCCGGGCGCACTTGAGTGCCGTGGGCCTGCCGATCGTGGGCGACAAGATCTACGGGCCCGACGAGCAGATCTTCGTGCGCTTCACCGAGGGCGCGATGACCGAAGCGGACGCCGAGCGGCTCCTTCTCCCAAGGCATGCGTTGCACGCTGCGAGCGTGGACTTTCCCCATCCGTTCGAGGAGCGCCGCGTCCACGTCGAGGCGCCCCTGCCCACCGACCTCCAGCGCTTCCTGGCGGGACTCGAGCCCGATTGAGGCGCACGCTCCGACTCCTTCGAGGCTGCGCAACCCTTTGGGCGCCCGCGTCCGGTGGCGCCCCGCTCCCCGAACGGGCCGGGTGCCAAGGGACCCCAAGCCGGGGCGTGACCCGCCGCGCCGTCGGTGCACGAGCCTGTCGGGGCCGGTTTGCGCCGGGGCAGCGTCCGCCCGCGCCGGTGGCATGCCCTTCGCATCCATCAGGGGGCGTGGCCAATGCGCACGATCGCAAGGAGCGGCGCCGCCATCCCCGGGTGGAGGTCGTGGCGACCGCCGGGGTGTTCAGCCAAGACCGGTGCCATGGCCGCTACCTGGTACGCGACCTCTCGGCCGGCGGGGCGTGCCTGGTGGGCGGGGCATCGATGGTGCCCGGTGCCCAGGTGACCTTGCTCCTCGAGCTGCCGCGGCGCCGTCCGAAGCGCATCCGCGCAGAGGTGGTTCGCTGCCGGCAGCGCGACGCCGACACAGTGGAGATCGGCGTCCGCTTCACGCACCTCCCGGCGGGGGCGGAGGACCTCATCCAAGCGGAGGTCACGCGCCGGCTTCGGGCGGCGGCCGCCGCTGCCACCTGAGGACGCTGTTTCCACCTGCGACCGACCCTGTCGCGAGAGGTGGCTGTCCCTCGCAGAGTGGGGCCACCCCGGTCGCGCGGCGCACCGGCCACGCGACGTGGCGCGTGCTCACGAGATGCGCGGCGCGCCGTGCCACAGTACGGTCAGGAGGGCTGTGGCCACCGCGGAAAGGGCGCAGAGCGCCATCGCCTGACGTCTTCCGCTGGGCGAGGCGCGGCCGGGATACAGGAGACTGGTCGCTGCAGCCACGAATAGGAGACAGATGAGGGCAGGAATGGCCAGGCCCTTCGATCCGCCTGCCGCTCCGGCGGTGGCCTGCCACCGCGCCCAGACCTGAACGAGGCTGGGCGCAAGCCCGACGCCCAGGAGGGCGCCCGCGCCCCGCGGACCGGTGAGCCCAGGCCGGTTCCGCAGATACGAGACGGTACGCGCCAGGCCGAGTGCCGCCAGCGGCAGGCCAGAGAGGGCGATCCCGGGCCAGGCCCCCAGGCCTGCCAGCCCAAAGACCACGCCGGCGGCGGAGGCTTCGCGCCCCGGCCGCCGCAGCGCCATGCCGACCCCGAGGAGCGCCAGGGGCAGCCACGGGACCGCAGCGAGCCAGCCGAGCGACCACGGCAGCTGCGTCATCGGGGGCGTCCGGAGCCAGAGGTCCAGCGCCACCGGCAGCGCCCCGGCGACGAGGACGAGGCAGCGCCGCCGCAGGGGCTCGGTGCTGCGCCGCGCCCGAAGCAGAGAGGCCACCAGGATCCACAGCGTCAGGAGGGCGCTCGCAAGGAGATAGCGCCGGTCGAGGACGACCAGGCAGGCCAGCGCGGCACTGCCGAGCCCGATGGCCCGGTCCGATCGCCCGCGGAGCCCCGCGTCGAAGCCGGCGTAGCCCGCGAAGAGGAGCAGCGCCGGGCCGAGGGGTACGGCGCTGCCCACGAGGGCGAGGCTCGAGAGCAGCGTGGCGGCGTTCGTGCTCCACGGGCCGTCACCGAAGCGCGCGGCCACCCGGTGGAAGAGCAGGGCCCCTGCCGCAGCGAGTACCGGAGCCACCGCCGCCTCGGGCACCGGAAGCGGGAGCGGCAGTCCCACGGGCGGAGGGGCGAGGGCCGCGAGGAGCGCAGCCGTGGCCATCAGGGGGATCGCTTCGAGCCGCAGGGATCGCACGAGGGAAGGCTAGCGAGGGCGATGGGAGCCACCAAGAAATCGGCCCGGCCGGTGCCAAGTCCTTGACGACACGGAGCTTTTCTATCTATACAGGCGTTCAGTACCGCGTGCCCCCGTCGCCGTGTCAGGGGGGCGCGTTAAGGTGGCCCACGCTGCGGGGGACGGCGCCTGCACGAGCGTGCGACCCATCCGCGCAAATACGAATCCGCACCCCAAGGCCATCGGGCAACGCCATCCCACGCGCCATCCCACAGCGGCATCACGCAACGGCATCACGCAGCACCCCATCCCACGCACATCCCAACCCATCGGGCACGAGGAGCCCCTAGCCACAGGAGAGGACCACGACATGGCAGTGGACGGACGGAACGAGACGAGGTGGAACGAAAAGGAAAAGGCCGAGAAGGAAAAGGCCATCGACCTGGCGGTCTCCGCCATCGAGAAGCAGTTCGGAAAGGGATCCATCATGCGGCTCGGTGGCGACGAGCCGCTGGTGAAGGACGTCGAGGCCATCAGCACCGGTGCCTTGAGCCTCGATCTGGCGCTCGGCATCGGGGGCGTACCGAGGGGGCGCATCGTCGAGATCTACGGACCGGAGAGTTCGGGGAAGACGACGCTCACCCTGCACATGATCGCCGAGGCGCAGAAGGCCGGTGGCATCGCCGCCTTCATCGACGCGGAGCATGCGCTCGACGTCGCCTATGCGCGTAAGCTCGGCGTCAAGACCGACGATCTTCTCATCTCTCAGCCGGACACGGGCGAGCAGGCGCTCGAGATCGCCGACATGCTCGTGCGGTCGGGCGCCATCGATCTCTTGGTGGTCGACTCGGTGGCTGCGCTCACGCCCCGTGCCGAGCTCGAGGGAGAAATGGGGGACAGCCACGTAGGCCTGCAGGCACGGCTGATGAGCCAGGCGCTGCGCAAGCTCACGGGGACCATCAACAAGAGCCGGACCACGGTCGTCTTCATCAACCAGATCCGCATGAAGATCGGTGTGATGTTTGGAAACCCCGAGACGACCACCGGTGGGAACGCCTTGAAGTTCTATGCGTCGCAGCGGCTCGACATCCGGCGCATCGGGGCCATCAAGCAGGGCGATCAGGTGATCGGAAACCGCACGCGGGTGAAGGTGGTGAAGAACAAGGTCGCCCCGCCGTTCAAGCAGGTGGAGTTCGACATCCTCTACGGCGAGGGCATCTCCCGCGAGGGCGATCTGTTGGACCTGGGGGTGGCCGAAGGGATCATCGACAAGAGCGGCGCCTGGTACAGCTACGAGGGCGAGCGGCTGGGCCAGGGACGCGAGAACGCGCGGGACTTCCTCAAGGAGAATCCCGACGTCGCCGCAGCCATCGAGGCCAAGCTCTTCGAGAAGTACAACCTGCCGCCTCGACGGGGGCTGCGGGCGATCGAGGGAGGCGGCGAGTCCGATTCCGCAGGCGGCGACGCTCCGAGCAAGGTGAGCAAGAAGAAGGCCGCCGGCAAGTAGTCCACCGATCCGGCAGAGACATCGGTTGAAGAC
>CAYYHA010000005.1:34094-40511 GCA_964471535.1 uncultured Myxococcia bacterium
CCCCAAGGGGCGCCGCCCTCTTTTGCGCCGGACGCGGACCGTTCGACACGACCGCTCGAGGCCCCTCGAGCGCCCCGCTGGCCTATGCCGGGGGCTCCGGATCCCAGCGTGTTCAGCGGAGCTGCGACGCGTGGCTGCCCTCGCCCTCAGGGCGCCGAGGCTGCGGCCCAGGCCAGCGCCCCCTGCACCAGGGTGCGAAAGCTCGGATCGTCCCAGGCCGAGCCGTGGCCCAGGGCCGTATAGAAGACGCGGCCTGCGCCCTCGCTCCGAACCCAGGCCAAGGGGAAGCGCCAGGGGCGCTCGCGCACGCCGTTGGCACCGAGGTCCACGCTCGACTCGTCGAGGCGAAGGAGCACCGACGCGTCGGGCACGAGATCTCGGAACTGGTAGATCTCGTCGTTCAGCCGAAACAACGGAGCGAGCGCCGCAACGATGGGGTGGCCCGCCTGCACCACATCGATGGTCACCGTCTGATGCCAGGGGTGGCCGTCGAAGTAGGCGCCGACCATCGCTCCGTAGGCCGGCCATTCGTAGAAGGTGTCCGTGGCGCTGTGGAATCCCAAGAAGGTACCGCCGCCGCGCACCCAGGCCAGGAACGCCTCCTTCTGCGTCTCGGTCAGCGGCAGCTCGCCGCTGGTGAAGAACACCACGGCCCGGCAGGACTCGTATCGGCCGGGCTGCAGGGCGTCCCTGGCATCCTCCCCGTGCCGGACCGAGAGGCCCACGGACGAGGCCACCTCGCGGAGGACCTCCACGGAGTGGGGGAGCACGGCGTGGCGGAAGCCTGCCGAATGGGTCACGTAGAGGAGGGCGGGGTGCTCCGGCTCGCAGAGGGGTGCGCCGCCTGAATCCGGCGCGCCCGCTCCCGGGGGAGGAGGTGCGCAGGCGCACGCGAGTAGCACCATCCCCAGCCAAGCGCTTCCGATGGAGACTGGCTCCCGTCCGCGCCCAGGCCCTTTGGGCCGAAGGTGGGGGCAGCTCCGCATGCCCCTCCAGCCTAGCAGCCCGGGCCCCTGCCTTGGCCGGCGGCGCTTCGGGGGCCTCTCCGGTCGAGGCCAGGTCCCGCCTCGCACCGTAGGGATTCGATATGCGTCGGTGACGGCTCCGGCCCCTCGAGGGGGTGGCGGAGGGGGTCCGTGGGGCGCCTCCTGCGGCAGAGCCAATCTGCTGCGCCGCCACTCCCACAGCCGGGTGCACGACGCCCGCGGCGCGGCGGTGCCGTGCAGCGCGATGCAGTCTGCGGTGGCGCGAGAGGCCACGGCCGGAGGACACCGCCAAAGTTCCTCCTCCTGCGAGAGCGGTGGTAGGGGAGGCCCATGGCTGTACCCGTCGCCGTCGTTGGAGCCACCGGTTACACCGGGGTGGAGCTCATCCGTCTCCTCTCGGGCCACCCCGAGGTGGAACTCGCCGCGCTGACCGCCCGCGCCGACGCGGGACGGGCGGTGCGCGAGATCTTCCCGCAGCTCGGCTTCGAGGTCGGTGCGCGCCGTCTCGAAGCCTACGATCCCGATCGCCTTGCCGAGCGCGCGGAGGTCGTCTTCCTCGCCTTGCCCCATGGTGCTGCGGCGGGCCACGCCGCGGAGCTTCGGGCGCGAGGACGCATCGTGATCGACCTCTCTGCCGATTTTCGCCTGCGCCACCTCGAGACCTACACACAGTGGTACGGTCCCCATCCCCATCCCGAGCTCCTCCCCCAGGCCATCTACGGCCTGCCGGAGCGCTACCGAAGCGCCATTCGCCGTGCCGACCTCATCGCGGTGCCCGGTTGCTATCCCACCGCCACGCTGCTGGCGGTGCTCCCCCTCGTCGAACGGGGGCTCGTCGAAGGCCCCATCGTTGCCGACTGCAAGAGCGGCGTGACCGGCGCCGGGCGAAGCCCCAAGCAGCACACCCTCCTCGCCGAAGCGGGCGAGTCCTTCTCCCCCTATGCGGTGGCAGCGCACCGCCACGAGCCGGAGATTGCCCAGGAGCTGGCGCGTGCGGCCGAGGAAGGCGGAGCCAGCAGTGCTCCGGTGGTCTTCACGCCCCACCTCGTGCCCATGGCGCGGGGCATCGTCGCCACCTGCTACGTCACGCCGGCGCCCGGTGCGCCGCGGGAGACGCCCGCGCTCCTCGACCTCTACCTCGAACGCTACCAGGAAGAGCCCTTCGTCGAGGTGCTTCCCGCCGGCCGCTTACCCGCCACCGGCCACGTGCGGGGCAGCAACCGGGCGCAGGTCACCGTTCGGGCACACCCCTGTGGCTCGCTGATCGCCCTGTCCGCCATCGACAACCTCGTCAAGGGTGCGGCCGGGCAGGCAGTGCAGTGCATGAACCTCCGGCTCGGCTTCGACGAGGGCGCGGGACTGCCGCAGGTGGGGCTCTTTCCCTGACTCGCCTGTCCCGTGGCTCGCCGCCGGCGGACGGAACCCGAGCCGGGCGCTCCATCCGAAGCCCCGTCCGTCGCCGGCGGCGCGACGACTCAAGACCGGAGCGCCCGATCGATCTTCAGCTTCACCCGCTTCGTGTCCTCGTTGATGCGGACGAAGTAGTTCTTGCCCTTCTCCTCCTCGAGGAGCCGGCCCAAGAACTCCGAGGCCTTCTTTGCCTCCTCTTTGTCGAGGCCTTTGTTGCCCGGACCAAAGAGCAGCGAGTCGAGCGCGTTCAGCGCGGCGAAGCGGACCTCGAGGTCCTTCTTCTCGGCGACCCCCTTCTGCAGGATGGCGTCTAGCGCCTCGTCCGCATCGAGGCGACCGAGCTCCCACAGCGCCTTCTCCCGCACGCGCGGGTTTGGATCGTCGAGCTTGGCGACCCAGCACTTTGCGTCGTCCTTGCACTCCGCCGCCGCCTCGAGCATGGGCCGGAACTTGTCGACCGTATTCTTCTTGTACTTGGCGATGGCCTTCTCGCAGTTCTTCTTGATCGCTTCCTTGTCGCCCTCGAACCAGTCCATGCAGGTCTTCAGCTGCAGATTCTTCTTGGTCGCTGCATCGAACTTCGCGAGATCCTTCGGTCCGCCGAGGCGCGCGAGCGCGCGCTGCGACTCTTCGCGCGCGCCGTAGCCCATGCCCTTCGTGCTGCTCTCCGCGAGCGCGCCCACCGCGCTCCGGTCCCCCATGAGCACCAGCGCCTGGGCGTAGGTCTTCCGGGCGTTCGCCTCCTCCTCGTCGAGGAGCTGCGCGATCTTCTTGGCCGCACGGCGGTCTCGGATACGGCCGAGCGCCTCCGCCGCAAACATCCGCGGCAACAGACGCATGTCCGCATACTCGCTCTCGTAGGAGAGCTTCTTCACCAGCGCCTTCGTCGCCCGCCGGTCCCCCAGGTCGCCTAGGACCTGCGCCGCCTTGGCGAAGATCGCCGCTTCGTAGATGCCCTTCTCCTTGGCGAAGTCCCAGATCTCCTTGTCCTTCCCCTCGAGGATGTCGATGAGGCGCGGCGTCGAGTCCTCGCCGATCTGAAAGATGGCAAAGGAGGCCTCGCGGTAGAAGCTCACCCCCCGGCGCTCCACGAAGAGCATCTTCACGAGCAGCGGCAGCGCCTTCGGATCACCGATGGCGCCGAGTGCCTCGATGGCATTCTTCACGAGGAAGTTGTCCTTCGAATCGTCCTCCACGATCGCCATCAGCGCATCCACGGCGCTGGCGTCTCCGATCTTCCCGAGGGCTTGCACCGCGGCGAGCGCCGTGGCCGCATCCCGGCTCTTGGCCAGCTTCACCAACGCCGGGACGGCAGCGGGGTCCTTCAGCTTCCCGAGGGCCTCGGCAATCTTCCCATTGGCGCGCGCTGCATCCTTGTCGCTGACGGCGGCCGCATAGTCGATGGCGTCGATGAGGGGCTGAACCGCCTTCTTGTCGCCGATCTCACCCAAGACCCAGGCAACCTCCGAGCGAACCGGCGCCGGCTCCTTCAGCAGGGGCAAGAGCGCGGGGACGACACCGGAGAGATCCTTCCCCGCGGCGAGCTGGTCTCGGGCCAGCCGCTTCAGCTCCTTTGCCGCCTCGGCCTTCTCCTTGTCCTTCGACGCCTCGGTGACGGCCTGTGCCCACCCCTCGATGGTGGTCGGCGGGCCGCTGTCACACGCGGCGGCGAGGATGGAGAGCAGCAGAACGAGCGTAGGAAGACGCGCGCACATAGTTTCCCCCAATGGGCTCGGGTGGACGGGATGGGCGCGTTTTCTAACCTGAAAACGGGGCGAGCGTCACCCGCTTTGCGGGGCCACGCCGAGATCGCGCAGGGCCGCACGCAACAGCCCTTCGATGCGCGCGTTTCGAGGATCCTGCAGCATCCGCTCCAGCTTCGGCGCCACGCGCGGATCGCCGGCGCGACCCAGGGCCATTACCGCATGCCCCCGAATCGTCAGATCCTCGTCGTCCAGGACGCGCCCGAGCACCTCCACCGCACGGGGCCCCCCCTTGATGCCCAGCAGCAAGATCGCCCGGATCCGTGCCTCCCGCTGCGGCAGGCCGAGCACCCGCTTGACCAGGTCCTCGGTATCCAGGAGCTCGCGCATGGCCTCGAGACTGCGGCTCGCGGCAAGCTGCACCCGCGGCTCCTCGAGGGGCGCCAGCACCCGCTCGGCCAGCGGCGCCACCAGCCGCGGGTCCGGATGCCGCCCGGCGATCTCCGCCGCGTGGGCGCGTACCCGGTAGGAGGGGTCCTCCAGCGCGATCAGGAGTGCCTGGACGAGTGTCTCCTTCGGCCAGGTGTCCAGCGCTGCTTCCACCGCGCCCCGAACGCCCGGGTCCGGGTCGCCCAGGAAACGCACCAGCGCCCGCTTGGCCTCCTCACCCTCGATCCGGGAAAGGAGCTCGACGGCGAGCTGCCGCACCCCTCGGTCCTCCCGCTCCCGCGCCAGGGTCAGGTAGGGTAGCGCCGCCGGCGTCGCCAGCTTCGTGGCGCTCTCCCGTGCCGCGCGCCGCACGAAGCCCTCCTCGTCGGAGAGGGCGGAGAGCAACGCCTCGACGCCTCGGGGATCGCCGAGGTTCCCAATGGCGATCGCCGCGGCCCCCCGCACGGTGTAGTGCGCATCGTGCAAAAGCGCGTCGCGCAGCGCGGGGAGATCCTCTTCTGCGCTACCCTTTCGACCCAGGAGGAGCGCGGCTTTGAGCCGAACCTTGTAGCTCTCCGCCGAGTCGAGCGCCTCGTGGAGCTTCGCGCGCTCCTCTGCTGACAGATCCGGGCGCACGTCTCCTCGTCCGATGGCGGGAACGGCCGATAGGAGCAGGAGGATGGCCGCAAGTCCTCGTAGACGCACCGCGCCCTCCTTCAAAGCGCCGCACCTGCGGCCGACTGCCGCTTGCGCTCACAGATCTTCCGCAAGGCATCGATGGCGGCTTCGTCACCTTGGAGCTTCTCGAGGGCCGCCTCGATGACCTCGGCCTCCTCACGGTCGCGGGTTCGCAGCGCCTCCACCGCCCCTTCGAGCGATTCGAAGAGTTCCTTCAGCTCGTCCTTGCGCCGCAGCGGTCGCAGCGAGGGATAGGCGCCCTCGGCGATGGCCTGCAGGTAGCGATTGATGACGTAGGTCGGGCCGGCCACGCGGTGGGTCATCAGGATCCCAAGCAGCCCCAGCGAGGCGATCATCAGGAGGGTCACCCCGACATAGATGAGAAGGATGTGCTGATCCTGCGCCATCAGCTCCGCGTGAAAGGCCTCGTCGAGCGCGAGCATCTCCGTATTCGTCTTGTGCGCTTGCCACATCCATCCGCCGAAGATCGCGGCGATCACACCGCCGACGAGCATGATGGCGAGGGTGTACTTGAGCTGGAAGCGCCGGTTGACCAGGTACTGCTTGCGACGATACTGCGGCATGGGCCCATCCTACACGGGAGGGAACCTTGCGGGCGAATCGAGGCGAGCTCCTGGGCGTCTACCAGCAGGCCCTTGCCGAGTGCGATGCGCGGCGCCTCGTCCAACGGCACCTCACCGGTTCGGCCCCAGACCGACCCGTGGAGGTCGTCGCGATCGGGAAGGCCGCCGCGGCCATGTACGAGGGCCTCGCCGAATGCTCGCCCATCCGGCGGGCCTTCCTCGTCCTTCCCAAGGGAGTGGAGGTACCCCCCGGTGTCGAGGCGGTGCACGGAGATCATCCGCTGCCGGGTCCCGCCTCCTTCGAGGCGGGGCGCCGCCTGCTGCGCTACCTCGAGTCCCTGCACGGTCCGGTGGTGGCGCTGCTCTCCGGGGGCGCGAGCGCGCTGTGCGAGGTGCCGCGTCCGCCCCTCGGTGCCGAGGAGGTGGCCGCGCGGCATCGGGCCCTTCTCGCCTCCGGCGCCTCCATCACGGAAGTGAACGCCGAGCGCCGCGCCCTCTCCCTGCTCAAGGGGGGCGGCCTAGCGCGGCTGCTCGGGCGGCGGCTCCTTCGAAGCCTCGTGCTGGTCGACGTCCCCAGCGGGGATGCCCACGTGGTCGGCGTCCACACCGCGGTCGGACAGGATAATG
>CAYYHA010000005.1:40521-57823 GCA_964471535.1 uncultured Myxococcia bacterium
GATCCGGACGCACCTCCCCTCGAGCCCGTGGGCGACCCCGGCACCCTGGTGGCCGCGGCCCGCCGCGCCATCGTCCGCTGCACCGGCGGCCGGCTGCCCCCGCTCGTCGATGAGACCCCGATCGATGGGGATCCGGTGGCCATGGTCGCCGCACGCATCGCCGAGCACCTCGGAGAAGGGCGTGGGGTGTGGGTGGCGGCCGGCGAGGTCGGGGTCGCCCTGCCCGCCGGGGCGCCGCCGGGCGGGCGCGCGCGCCACCTCGCCGCGTGCGTGGCCGAGGCGCTCGCACGGCGGGCCCTGCGGCGCCCTTGGGCGCTCCTCTGTGCGGCCAGCGACGGCCGGGACGGCAGCGGCGCCGCGGGGGTGGCCCTCGATCACCGGACCCCCCTCGACCGCCGCGCCCTGGGTGCCGCCATCGCCGACTTCGGCACCGGCGCCTACTTTCGGAGGCTGGGGGTGGAACTCCCCGAGTTTCCGCCGCGCACCAACCTCACCGACCTCTATCTCGCGGTCGCCGCCTAGCGCCGCGGCCGCCCGTGGCGGCGCGATCCCGTTGCGTGGACCGCGACAGGAAGGGCGGCCGAGGAGAGGGCCGGCGTGCGAGGCGGTACGGACAGGCGAGCCCCGCACGGCCGGGGGCCCTGCGCCGGCCGGCGGAGGGGATCGACAGGCGCGCGATCGGTGGTACTTCTGCCCCGTGACGCCCCTTCGCATCGTGTTCATGGGAACTCCCGAGTTCGCGGTTCCCTCTCTCGAGGCCCTCGCGCGGGCGGGGCACGAGATCCTCGCTGTGGTCACGCAGCCCGACCGCCCCGCGGGCCGGGGGCAGGCGCTCCGCGCGCCGCCGGTCAAAGCGGCGGCAAGGCGTCTGGGCATCGCCGAGATCCTGCAGCCCGAGCGCATCAAGGGCAAGCGGGGCGCCGCAGTCCGGGCGCGTCTCGCCGAGCTCGCCCCCGACCTCGCCGTCGTCGTCGCCTTCGGGCAGATCCTACCCAAGGAGGTGCTCGAGCTGCCCCGACTCGGCTGCATCAACGTGCACGCCTCCCTCCTGCCGAGGTGGCGGGGGGCGGCGCCCATTCCGTGGGCCCTCCTCGCCGGCGACGCCGAGACGGGTGTGTGCATCATGCAGATGGACGAGGGGCTCGATACCGGACCGGTGCTCGCTTGCCGCCGCGTGCCGATCCGGCCCGACGAGACGGCGGGCACCCTCCACGACCGCCTCGCCCGCCTCGGCGCCGAGCTGTTGCCCGAGGTGGTTCTTGCCCTGGCCGAAGGAAGGGCAGAGGCCGTCCCGCAGGACGAGCGCGCCGCGACCTATGCGCCGCGCCTTCGGAAGGAGGACGCCCGCCTCGACTTTCGCGAGGCGGCGGTGGCGCTCGAGCGGCGCATTCGCGCCATGGCGCCCTGGCCCGGTGCCTACACCACCGCGGGGGGGCGGCGCCTGAAGGTGCTGGCCGCCGAGGTGGTTCCCGCCACGGGGGCCCCGGGCGAGGTCGTCGCCGCCGCCCGCTCGCAGCTCGTGGTGGCCACCGGCGAGGGCGGCCTGCGCCTCCTTCGGGTGCAGCCGGAGGGCCGCCGGCCCATGGACGCCGGCGCCTTCCTCGCCGGCCACCCCCTCCCGGTGGGTGCGCGCCTGGGCCTTCCCGCCGCCGAGTCGGAGGCCGGGGATGGCACGGCGGGTGCGCAGCTCGACGGCAGGACGGCCGAGCAGGGCGCTTCCGAGGGGGCCTCGGAGGCGGGGCCCCGTGCTTCGAGCACGCCGTCGCCCGGGGAGAAGCCGTGAAAGACCCCCGGCGCATCGCCTTCGAGGTGCTCCTGCGGGTCGAGCAGGGGCGGGCCTTCGCCAACGCGGTGCTCGACGCGAAGCTGGAGGCCCACGCCGATCTCGATCCGCGGGACCGGGCGCTTGCGACCGAGCTCGTCTATGGGACGCTGCGCCGCGCGCTGGCTCTCGACTGGGTCGTCGACCAGCACGCGAGCCGCCCCGTCGCCTCCCTCGACCCCCCGGTGCGCCAGCTCCTGCGCCTGGGCGCCTACCAGCTCCTGCACCTGCGCGTGCCCGATCATGCGGCGGTCGATGCCACGGTGCGGCTTGCGCGAGAGGTAGGGGCGCACAAGGCCTCGGGCTTCGTCAATGCGGTGCTGCGGTCGATTGCCGGGCGGCGCGAGCCGCCCCTCCTGCCGCCGTTCGAGGTCGATCCCGCCCTCTACCTTCGCGCGACCGAGGGGCTTCCCGAGTGGATCTTCGAGGCGTGGCGCCGGCGGCTCCCCCTCGAGGAGCTTCCCCGCGCCGCTCGGGCGGTCAACGAGCCCGCACCGCTGTGCCTGAGGGCCCCTTCGCCCGCGCTCCGCGACGAGGCGCTGCGGCGCCTTGCCGCCGAAGGCGTGGACGCCGAGCCCTCTCGGCTCTCGCCGGTGGGCCTGCTGCTTCCCGGCGGGCATCCGGATCGCCTGGCGGTCGCCGCCGAGCTTTGTCTCGAGGCGCAGGACGAGGCAGCGCAGGCCGCGGCCTTCTTCGCCCTGGCCGAGGGTCCCCGTCCCCTCGAGATCCGAAGCGTCCTCGATGCCTGCGCGGCGCCGGGGGGCAAGGCGTTCCTGGTTGCCGAGGCCCTCCCGGAGGCCACGGTCGACGCGGTGGACCTCCACCGGTCGCGGACGCGCCGCATCGCCGAGGGGGCCGCCCGTCTGGGCCTGTCGGAGCGGATCCGGGTCCACGCCGCCGACGTCACCCGGCCGCTCCCCTTCGCCCGCGATGACGGATGGGACCTGGTGCTCGTCGATGCCCCCTGCACCGGGCTGGGCACCCTCCGCCGGCGGCCGGAGATCAAGCTGCACCGCCAGCGGGAGGACGTGGGGCGCCTCGCCGCCACCCAGCGGCGCATCTTGAGCGGCGCTGCCCCGCACGTGGCGCCGGGGGGACGGCTCGCCTACCTCGTGTGCACCTGGACCCACGAGGAGACGGAAGCGGTGGTGGAATGGTTCCTCGCCGAGCACCCGGATTTCGAGGTCGAGCCGGCCGGCGACAGGGCACGCTTCGAGACCTGGCCCCACCGCGAGGGGGCCGACGGCTTCTTCGCCGTCCGTTTCCGCCGTGTGGGCGCGGTGCCGCCTTAGCTGTCTTCTTCCTCCCTAGGCGGCGCGGCCTCGAGGCAGCGTCGCACCGCCTCCAGGAGCGCCTCCGGGCGGAACGGCTTGGCCAGGACCTCTGCCCCCACGCGTCGCGCGCCCTCGAGCAGCTCCGCCTCGCCGGCGAAGCCCGAGACGAGGAGCAGCGGCACGGCGGGTGCCTGGCCACGAATGCGCTCGAGCAGGGTTCGCCCATCGAGCCCGGGCATGGTCGCATCGGCGAGCACGAGGGCGAATCCCTCCGGCTCGGCCTGGAAGGTCGCCCACGCGGCCGCCCCGTCGGCACGGTGGACCACGGTGTAGCCCGCGGCCTCGAGGACGCGCCGCATCGAGCGCGCCAGCAGCGGATCGTCCTCGGCGACGAGGATCCGCCGGGCGGGAGCAGAGGTAGGGGAAGGGGACATCGTGCCTCCAGGGCAGGGGGGCGCAGGCGAGGCGAGCGGCCGTGCGATTGCAGAAGAGTGGGACGCCGGGCCGGGAGCCGGCTGCGGCGGAGCCCAAGGTGCCGGTGCTCATCGGCGGGCGAGCGGGCACTTCGGTCGATCGCCCGCCTTCCAACTGTGCGCCGGGTTCACCGCCGCGCCAGGGGGGTGCCGCGCCGGCACCCGCTCCCCGTCGACGCCCGGCGCAGCCGGCCTGGGCCCGCGACAGCGCCGCGCCTCCAGAGCGCCCCAGCGGACTCCAGGTTCGATCCGGTCGCCGGGCGCGTTGACCTTCGCGCCCGAAAGGCTCACAACCGGCAGGCCATGGCTGTACGTACCGATGCCGGCCGGATCGCGATCGCTCCCTCCATCCTCTCCGCCGACTTCGGCCGCCTCGCCGAGGAGGTGGCGGCGGTGGAGGCCGCCGGCGCCGACCTGGTCCACGTGGACGTCATGGACGGGCACTTCGTGCCGAACCTCACCCTCGGTCCCCCGATCGTTCGCGCGGTGCGCAAGGCGACCCGGCTTCCCCTCGACGTGCATCTGATGATCGAGAACGCGGACCGCTACATCGAGGCCTTCGCCGAGGCGGGGGCCGACATCCTCACCGTGCACGTGGAGGCGAACGTGCACCTCCACCGCGTCCTTCAGCAGATCCGGAGCGCCGGGGCGAAGCCTGCCGTCGTCCTCAACCCCCACACGCCCCTTTGCACCATCGAACACGTCCTCGAGGACGTGGAGATGGTCTTGCTCATGAGCGTCAACCCCGGCTTCGGCGGCCAGCGCTTCATCCCACGCACCTTGGAGAAGGTGCGGAGCCTGGCCGAGACGATCCGCCGCCGAGGTCTCGCCGTGGACATCGAGGTGGACGGAGGGGTGAAGGTGGAGAACGCCCGGGCGCTTTCGGAAGCGGGGGCCACGATCCTCGTTGCGGGCTCGGCCATCTTTGGCGCGCGCGACTACGCCGAGGTGATCGGGGCCCTGCGCCGGGAGGCGGCCTTGGGTTCCCCGTGACCGGCCGCCCACCGAGCGGCCCGCCGGCACCCGCACCCCATGCCGCGCCCTGCGCCACGCTGCGCGCCTCGCGGCAACGCGCGGCCCGGGGGGCGCGGTTGACATCCCCAAGCGGCGGACGTATGAACCGCGCGTTTTCGGGAAGTGGCTCAGCCTGGTAGAGCACCTGCTTCGGGAGCAGGGGGTCGCTGGTTCGAATCCAGTCTTCCCGACACCCCGGGCCGCCCGACGGTTCGACCGCGGCGGCCGGCGGGGTATCCTCGGGCACCGATGCGTGCCGAGCGCCAACTCCGCCTTCCCTTCGATGGCTCGGCCGCGCCGCCCGCGCCTCCAGCGAGGCCGCGCGGGGGCGCCGTGCAGGGGGCGATCGAGGCGGCCCCGTCCGAGGCAGGCGGTACCGCCGCGGCAGGCAGCGCGGCGGCGAGGCGCGAGCGAGGGGGCGCGCCCGGAGGCGAGGGCCGCCGCCCCCCTCTGGGTGGGGCGCCGCGCGTCCCAGGCCGCGCCTGGATCGAAGCCGAGGCCCGCCGCCTCGCCGATCGCCTCGCCCAGCGCCTGGGGGCACCGGTGGCCCTGGCGGTCACCGACAACCGCTGCTCCCTCATCAGCGCCAGGAAGGAGCGCGGAACGTGGAAGCTCCGCCTCCACCACCTCTTCCTCGGTTGCGACGAGGCCACCGAGGAGGCGCTCGCCCACTTCGCCCTGGGCCGGCGCCCCAAGACCACCGCACGTGTCCTGGATGCCTGGATCGCCGCCCACGCCCATCGGGTGCGGGTGGACCCTGCGGCGGGGCCCCGGGCACCTGCCCCGCCGAAGGGCCGCCACCACGATCTGCAGGCGATCTTCGACCGCCTCAACGCGGAGTACTTCGACGGCCGCATCGTGGCGCGCATCGGCTGGGGCCGCTGGCCGGGCCGTCGCCGTCGCCGCTCCATGAAGATGGGCGCCTACGATCACGAGGCGCGCCTCATCCGGGTCCATCCCGCCCTGGACCAGGCCTGGGTGCCCGAGTACTACGTCGCCTACGTCGTCTACCACGAGATGCTCCACCAGATCGTTCCGGTGGAGCGACGCGGCCGCCGCATCGTCCACCACACCCCGCGCTTTCGCGCACTCGAGCGCCGCTATGCCCACGCAGAGGCAGCCGAGGCGTGGGAGGCGGAGAACTTCGACCGCCTTCTCGCCTCCCGCGCCTCCGCTCGCCACCGTTCCTCCGTCAAGCGCCCTTCGGCCCGATGATCGAGGCGATCCATGCCTGGGTGGCGGGGCACGGCCCGCTCGCCCTCGTCGTCCTCGGCGTCTCCGCGGGCATCGAGTACGTCTTCCCGCCCTTCCCCGGCGACACGGTGACCCTCATCGGCGCGGTGGTCGCCGTCAGCGGCGAGGTGCATCCGCTCGCCGTGTGGGGCGTGGTCACCGCAGGCAGCGGCGCAGGGATGGCTGCCAACTACCTCGCCGGTCGCTGGCTGCGCGGGCACCGCGAGTGGATCTTCGACCGGGAGCGAAGGCCCTGGTGGATGCCGATCACCCGCCGCAGTCTCGATCGCTTCGAGCAGCGCTACCGCCGCTTCGGACCGTGGCTGATCCTGGCGAACCGCTTCTTTCCCACCTTTCGGGCGGTACTCTTCGTCGCCGCCGGCCTCACCGGTCTCTCCTTCGCTCGCACCTTCGTCCTCGGTCTCCTCTCCGCGCTGGCCTGGAACGGTCTCATCATCGCTGCCGGCTACGCGGTGGGGGCCAACCTCGAGGCCCTCGAGGCGCTCCTGCAGCGCTACAACCGGGGCATGTGGGTGCTCATCGGGCTTGTGGTTGCGATCGGGCTCCTGCTCTGGTGGCGGCGCCGGAGGCGTGACGTGGCCTCCGAGCCATGAAAGAGTCTTGCCGGTGATGCGAGCGACGCAGCTGACCCTCCGAGCCGTGGTTCTCGCCGCGCTCGTGCTGCCCGTAGTCTCGCAGGCGGCGGCTGCCGCGGAGACCCGGGTGTACCAGGTCACGCTGAAGGGGCAGCCGGTGGGGCGGACCCGGCTGACCGTGCGCGAGGAGCCGGGGGGCATCCTTGTCTACACGCACCAGTCCAGGCTGCTCTCGCGCCGCGGGGGGCGCCAGGTGGCGCGAACCCTCATCGAGGAGGCGCGCGTGAAGGATGGCGCGTTCTTGAGCGGGTGGGCGGTGCGCGAGGCCGGCGGCGAGCGGCGGGTGGTGACGGCCGAGTGGGATCCGACGCGACGGGCGGTGAAGGTCCACATCGGACCCGAGGTGTCCTGGGTTCCCCTCCCCGACGGGCGGGCCCCTGCGGTGCTCTTCGAGGCGGGCAAGCGCCTCGCCGACGCCGCTCAGGTCGGTGTGCGTCGCAACGTCTTCGACGTTGCCGAGGCCCGGGTGGGGACGGTGGCGTTGCTCGAGCCACCGAATGCCGACGGCTGGTTCGAGGTGGAGGAGCTGGGCGTGCGTGTCGCCCGCCGCTACGCGCCGCGCGGCCGGCTCCCCGACGAGATTCGAGTTCCCGCCCTCACGCTGGTGTGGAAGGCCGAGCAGATCGCCCTGGGCGACTCGGCCAAGAGGCCCCGAGACGTCACCGGCGGCGGCGTTCCCGTCTCCGGCCGCTTCGCGCCGGGCACCCGGGTGCAGCTCTTGCCCAAGGAGGCGTGGCCGGGGGTGCACTGTCCGCCGGAGGGGGCCGAGCTGACCGCCGCCGGTGCGATCTGTCCGGTGGATCCCACCGACCCCACCCTGGCGCCGCATCCGCCGCAGCCGGGGCCGAGGCTCCGAGCCCTCGCAAAGGAGGTACCGGACGGTCCGCCTCTCGAGCGGGCACGCTTCCTCGCACGGGCCATCGCACGCCGCCTTTCCGCCGAGCCGGGGGAAGCGGGCCTCTGGGAGGCCGACCCGGAGTTGGCGCTGGCACGCGGAGCGGGAGACTGCAACGAGGCGGCCGCGATCTTCATGGCCGTCGCCCGTCTCATCGATCTGCCGGCGCGCCGGCGAACCGGCTTGGTGATGACCAGCGACGATCGGGGACACATGTGGCCCCATGCTTGGGTCGAGATCCACGACGGCGAACGGTGGATCCGGGTGGATCCCAGCCGAGGTCAGGCGCCGGCGCCCGGGCCCTACCTCGATCTCGGAGATGGAGAGGAACTGGCCGCCCGGACACGGACCCTCGCTCCGGTGCTCCGCGGCGGGCGGATCCAGATCGTCGGCACACCCAAGGAGGTGCCGAAGGCCCGCCAGGCCCGAACGGGTCCCGGCGAAGCGACGCCGCCGTGAGTGCCATCGACGCCCGAGGCCATGGCGCCGCCCATGCCCAGGCCGCGCGCCGCTTCAATCGAGGAGAGTTCCTCGGCGCCGCACGGGTGTGGGGTGAGATCTGGCATGCCCTAGGAGCCGACGAGGGTCCCGGCGGCCCCGACGATCCGAGACCGCCTCCGCCCGAGGCGCGCCTCTATCGGGGCCTGATCCGTCTGGCGGCCGGTTTCGCGCGGTGGCGGGAGGGCCGCCTCGCTCCGGCCCGACGGCTCCTCGGGATGGGGCTCTCCGACCTCGAGGCGGTCGGGCCCGTGCGCTGTGAGCTGGACGTCTCGTGCCTTCGCGTTCAGGCGCGTTCCTTCCTCGAGGCGCTCGAGAGCGGCCGGGGCACCCCTGTCGTTCCGGTGGTCGAGGTGGAGGAAGGAGGCGCGCCGTGAGCTTTGTGCTGCGCGCCTGGCCCGAGGCCGCCGAGATCGGTCGCGCCGAGTTCAACGCGGGCCGCTACTTCGAGGCGCACGAGCACTGGGAGGAGATCTGGCACGGTGCCAGCGGGCCCGCGCGGGACTTCTGGCAGGGGCTGATCCAGGTTGCCGGAGCGCTGCTGAAGGTGCAGCGGGGCGAGCCCACGGGCGCCCTGAAGCTCTTCGACCGGGGACTCGCGAAGCTCGAGCCACTCGTTCCTGCGGGTGCCCCCGTGGATCTGCGTGCCCTGATCGGTGATTCACGACAGATCCGGGCGGAGGTCGAGGCCGACCCGGAGCGGGTTCGGCAACGGCGCATTCCGGACGAACGCTTCCCGAAGCTACGCACCCGCGCCGAGGTCGGCGGCGTCGCCCTTCGCTCCTGGCCTCGGCGCGCGGAGGAGGGCGCCGTTCTCTTCGATGCGGGCAAGTGGTGGGAGGCCCACGAAGCGTTCGAGGCGGTCATGGCCGAGGCGCCCGGTGACGAGCCGCTCGTCTACAAGGCGATCCTGCAAAGTGGCTCCGCGCTCCACAAGCTCTCCCAAGGCAAGGAGGGTCCGGGTCGGGTGCTGGCGGAGAACGCGCTGCGGCTCTTCGACTGGCTCTCTCCCATCACCGTTCCCGAGGATGCGGGCGTTCACGTGGAGGCGGTACGAGCGACGTTGCGCTGGATCCTGGCCCAGGGTGGCCTGCCCGATCCGGTGCCCAGGCCGCGCCTCCACCGCCCTTGAGCGAGGGCGTGGCCACCGGACCCGTGCCTTCGTGTGGAGTAGAGAGGGACTTCGGACGCCCCCCGACCTCGCCGGCATGGCCGAGTGGCGCGCGGCTGCCGGCCCGTCAGCCGTCGAAGCCCGGAGACTCCGTCTTCGGGTCGACCGACGTCCCGCCAACGAGTGTCGCCACGGGATGGGTACAGTAGAGGGTGGCGAAGAGCGCCGACGGGCGGTGGTTGCCGCTCTTCTTCAGGCCGCCGAAGGGGAGCTTGCTCGAGGCGCCGCAGGTGGGGGCGTTGTGGTTGATGCACCCGTATTCGAGCCGCCTCCATGCCCACTCGAAGTGCTTCTCCTCCTGGGTGAAGACGCTGCAGGAGAGGCCGTAGTCCACCGAGTTGGCCAGCGCCACCGCTTCGTCCAGATCGCGTGCCGAGTACACAGCGACGTCCGGGCCGAAGAGCTCCTCGGTCTGATAGTAGGATCCCTCGCGCACCTGGTGGACGCGGTGGACACCGGGGGTCACGTACCAGCCAGGCGGCTCGGGGTCGAGCTGACGGGCGGGTACCACCACCTCGGCGCCCTCGCGTTCCCCGGCGGCCACGCCATCCAAGAACTTCTGCCGGGCCGCCTGGGTGGCGAGCGGCCCCATGAAGGTCCCCGGCTCCAGCGGGTCGCCCACCACGAGCCGGCGGGCCCGCACGGCGAGCTTCTCGACGAACTCGTCGACCCGCCGCCGGTGGACGATCGCCCAGCTCGTGCCGCTGCACCGCTGACCCGCCGTGACGTAGGCGCCCCATGCGACGTCACGCACCGCTTTCTCCATCGGAGCGTCCTCGAGCACGATCGCCGGGTTCTTCCCACCCATCTCGAGGGCCAGGATCTTCCACGGCTGCTCACGGCACAGATCCTGGATCTTTCGTCCGACCGCGTAGCTGCCGGTGAAGAGGACGCCGTGCAGGCCGGGGTGGCCGGCGAGCGCCGCGCCGACGGTGCCGTCGCCCTGAACCAGGTTGAACACACCCCGGGGCAGGTCGGCCTCGTCCATGATCTCCGCATAGAGCTGCCCGACCGCCGGTGTGATCTCGCTGGGCTTGAGGACCACCGTGTTGCCGGTGACCAGCGCCGGAACGATGTGGCCGTTGGCCAGGTGCACGGGGAAGTTGAAGGGGCCGATCACCGCGAGAACGCCGTGGGGCTTGAACGCGTAGTAACCGGGGACCCCCTCGGGATGCACCGTGCGCACCAGCTGCAGCCCCTCGTGGAGGGTGATCTCCACCTTGTGGATGCAGGCGCTGACCTCGGCCCGCGCCTCCCAGAGGGGCTTTCCCAACTCGCGGGCGATGAGATGCGCCAGATCTTCCTGCCGGTTGTGGAACTGGGCCTTCACCTTCTTCAAGAACTTCATCCGCTCGGTCAGCGGCCGCGAGGCCCACTCTCTCTGCGCCTCCCGCGCTGCTTGCACCGCCTCCTCTACGTGGGCGAGGCGGAAGGGGGCGCGCATCACCGTGTCGGCGGTATCGCGGGCGCTGATGGAGGTGATGAGCCCGTCGCCGGTGCCCTCGCGCACCGGAACGAAGCGTCCGCGGATGTAGTCACCCCTGTATTCGACGGGATCCATCGATGGAGCCTCCCTGGCCTCGGTCGTAGTTGAACGGAATCACGTGTAGCGTGGTGCCCGCGCGCGCCCCCAGCCGTTCGCGCGCCGCATCGGTGAGGTAGGCGAGCTTGCCGTCGCTGGCAAGCAGGGTCCTCACGGCGCAGAAGCGGGGCCGGCCACGTCGTCGCTCGATCGCGACGAGGCACTCGGTCGCGTCCGCCGCAGCGTGCTCGGGATCGAGCGGGCCTCGCCCGAGACGCAGGCGCCGGTAGGCGCGCACCGGCGCCAGCTCCGAGACCTTCGCGACGTAGTGGGGGCCGCCGTCGAAGGGGTCGATGGTCTGCGCGTACCGGAAGCCGATGCGTTCGAGCATCCTCTTGACGGGCACCGTATCTGGGCCCACCTGCCCGACCACCTTCCGCACCGATTTGGGCAGCAAGGTCAGGTAGATCTCGTCCTGCGGAAAGAGCGTGTAGATGAACTCCTTGTTCTCGCGGGAGAGCTTGTCCGCCTCCTGGTAGGTGAGGCCGGTGAAGCGCTTTCCCAGGTACTCCCACAGGCGCGACCTCCCGTCGGGCAGCAGTGGCGGCAACAGCTCTGCGATGACCTCCTCACGGAACCGATCGCGGTGCATCGCCATGTAGAGGAAGCGCACGAAGGAGAGCTGCTTGCCGGGCTTGTCGCGGTGGCGGCGACGCGGCGAGACGAAGAGCCCGCCCACCTCGGTGGGCCCGTCGTAGTTGTAGCGGATGGCCACCACGGGATGGCGGAAGTAGCGGTCGAGGGTCCTCGAGTAGTGCTCCTTTTCGTAGTGGTCGAAGAAGACGTGGGGCGCATCGCGGGTGCCGTGCTGGGCGAAGATCATCGAGGTGCCGATGAGACGGCCGCGTGCGTCCTCGAGGCCGAAGAGGTAGGTGCGACGCAGAGGGTCTTCGATGCGCTCGGCGAACGAGGCTTCGGAGCGATCGATGATCTGTGCAAGCGCCTTCCGATCCGCCGGCAGGTTCATCGTGTCGAAGTCCCGGGCGAGGCGGTAGAGCGCTTCGAGGTCCTGCCTGTGTACCTCCCGCAGGCGGTGCATGGGCGGCAGACCATAGCCGCGCCCCCTGCCGGCGAGCAACGTGCAGTGGTGCTGGGATGACGTGCCCATGTCGGCGCTCGGCCTCGCGTACCCCTTTCGGATCCGCCGCGTCCGGGCCTTGCGCACGCCGTGGGAGTGCTTAGACGTGAAAGTGCCAATACAGGGAGGGATGCAATGCGGCGCGTTGGACCCATCGAGTTGTTCGCGGCTACCGTGTTCACCTGCTCCCTCGTCGCCTGCACCTGCGGTGGTGGCGGCACCCCGGCCGATGGCGGCCTGAGTGATGGGGGTCGCACCGACGCGGGCATCGCCGATGGTGGCGCGCTCGATGGGGGCGCAGCGGATGCCGGGCAACACGATGGCGGCCTCGCCGTGCCGAGCGCGAGCCTCTCCTCGCTCGCGGCCGAGACGCCGGTGGTGGCGGATGGTGTGACGCAAGGCAGCATCGTCGTCATCGTGCGCGACGAGGCAGGCAATCCCCTCCCTGGTGTCGAAGTTGTTCTGAGTTCCTCGCGCGGTGCCCAGGATCAACTCACGCAGCCTGACGCGCCCACGGGCAGCGATGGCGCGGCGTACGGAGCCATTGCCTCTGCGGTGCCCGGGGAGACGGTGGTGCGTGCGACCGCCGATGGTGTCGCGCTGCTGCGGACTGCACGCGTCCGCTTCATCCTCTGCAGCGGTGCTCCGGGTGACCCCGAACTCTGCGATGGGATGGACAACGACTGCGATGGCGCAACGGACGAGGACCTCGTCGGGCCACCTCCCCGGTGCAAGGGCGCCGGAGTGTGCGCGGGCACCGAGGCCGTGTGTGACGGCTCCAACGGCTGGCTCTGCAAGTACCCGGACACCTACGTGGACGTGGAGGAGGGTACAGGCCTTTGCGATGGGCTCGACAACGATTGCGATGGCGAGACGGACGAAGGGCTGGACGTACCGGCTGACGTCTGTCCTGCGCCTCTTGGGGTCTGCGTCGATGCCACGCCGAGCTGCCAGGGTGAGAACGGGTGGGTGTGCACCTTCCCCCCTGGCTATGTCGCCGACGAGGGCAGTGACCCCACCTACTGCGACGGGCTCGACAACGATTGCGACGGCTTGGTCGACGAAGGTTGTGACTGCGTGAACGGGACGACCATGCCCTGTGGCACCGATGTTGGCGCCTGCACCCCAGGGGAACAGACCTGTGTGAACGGAAGCTGGGGCCCCTGTTCTGGCCAAGGACCCGTTGCGGAGCAGTGCAACCTGCTCGATGACGACTGCGACGGCCAGACCGACGAGCCCGATGCGCAGGGCTGCCAGCTGTACTACTACGACGCTGACGGTGACGGCGTTGGAATCGAAGATTCCATGTGCCTGTGTTCCGCGCAGGGTCTCTACCGCTCGATGCAGAGCGGCGACTGCAACGACCTCGACCCCAATGTGTCTCCCGATGCCACCGAGCAGTGCAACCTGGTCGACGATGACTGCGACGGCCAGACGGACGAGGCAGATGCCGTAGGCTGCCAGTACTACTACGCGGACCAAGATATGGATGGATATGGCGCCGGCCTTGGTGCCTGCCTGTGCAGTGCCGATGCGGTCTACAGCAGTCCCTATGGAAACGACTGTCAGGACGGCGACGCCTCCATCTACCCTGGGGCGACCGAGTGGTGCGATGGGCTCGACAACGACTGCGATGGCACCACCGACGAGGGAGCCGACGCTTTCTGCGACGATGGGAACGCCTGCAACGGCATCGAGACCTGTGGCGCACAGGGATGCCAAGCGGGGACTCCGCCTGTCTGTGACGACGGCGTCGCCTGCACCCTAGACAGCTGCGACCCCAGCACCGGATGCGTGTATGTCCCGGATCCCGTTGCCTGTGACGACGCCGATCCCTGCACCGTGGACCAATGCGATCCGGTTCAGGGCTGCACCCATGCGCCCGTCGACTGCGACGATGCAGATCCCTGCACCACCGATGTGTGTGTGGTCCTCTCCCCCGATGCGTTCCACTGCGCACACGTCCCCCTTTTGTGCGACGACGGCGTGGCCTGCACCGCGGACAGTTGCGATGCGGCAGCGGGGGGCTGCGTGCACCAACCCCAGGACTCGGCCTGCGACGACGGGAACGTGTGCACCATCGATCTGTGCGACGGGCAGCAAGGCTGTGCCCATCTTCCCAACGACGGGGCACCCTGTTCGCCTGGCACCGGCACCTGTGGGACGTGCCAGGGCGGGGTGTGCGTTCCCTGCTAGGGCTGCCGCCGTCTCCACGACACGGCGCCCAACCCTATTTACGGCGCTGCCGCAGGTGGGCAACAAGGGCTTCGTATTCGGCTCGGCCGAGGCCATGGCTGCCGGGGGAGGGCCCGCGGCCAGGACCGTGCCAGTCGCTCCCGCCGGTGGGCAGGAGCCCGAGACCCCGTGCGAAGGCGCGGTAGCGTCGCTCGAGCGTCTCGTCGTGCCCGGGGTGGCACACCTCTAGTGCATCGAGTCCCATCTGTCGGAGACGCGAGAGCTCCTCGCGGCCTGCGGGGGCCGGCCGGTAGACGCCCGGGTGGGCGAGGGCGGCGAGGCCCCCGGCGGCGTGGATGGCCCCGATGGCCTCGCCCACGCTGGGGCGCGCCTTGAAGACGCAGGCGGGGCGCCCGGTACCCAGCCACCGGTCGAAGGCCTCGGCCACCGAAGCAACGTAGCCCTTCTCCACCAGCGCGCGGGCGAAGTGGGGACGCCCTAGGGACTCGCCTCGCGCGTGGCGCCGGGCTTCCTCGAGGGAGACGGGCATGCCCAGGGAGGCGAGGCGCCGGGCGAGCCGCTCCCCGGCGCGGAGCCGTTCCTGACGCGCCGCGTCGAGCAGGGCCATCAGAACCGGCGCCTCAGGGTCGACGAAGAGGCCCAACACGTGGCGCTCCCGGCCTCGGTCCTCGCAGGAGATCTCCACGCCACAGGCGATCTGCAGCGAAGGGGGGGCGGCGGCCGCGGCGCGGGCGAGACCGGAGGTGGTGTCGTGGTCGGTGAGGGCGAGGACCGAAAGACCGGCCCTGGCGGCGCAACGCACCAATTCTTCGGGAGAATCGAGCCCGTCACTCGCAGTGGAGTGGGCGTGCAGATCGGCGTGGACGGGGGGGCTTCGGGCCATGGGCGGGAGGTTGTCAGGGGTGGGTGCCAGTGCTACACCACGCCACGACCCTATCCCATCGCACACCGAGGACAGGAGCTTGAAGATGCCCATCGAAAAAGGTCAGCCCGCACCCGATTTCACTCTCGTCGACCAGGACGGGAACGAGCACACCCTCTCCCAGTACCGCGGCAAGCCCGTGGTCCTCATCTTCTATCCCCTCGATTTCTCACCGGTTTGTTCCAAGGAACACGCCTGTCTCGTCGAAGACCTGTCGAAGTTCAACGAACTCGACGCGGTGGTGCTCGGGATCTCCGTCGATTCGAAGTGGTGCCACAAGGCCTTCGCCGAGGCGAAGGGCATCCGCTACCCGCTCCTCGCGGACTTCCACCCGAAGGGGGCCGTGGCGGAGAAGTACGGGCTCTATCTCGCCGACAAAGGGATTACCAACCGCGCCACCGTGATCGTCGATCGCGACGGGAAGGTGGCGGAGGTGCTCCTCCACGACATCCCCGAGCAGCGGAGCGATGAGAAGATTCTCGAGATTCTCAAGACCCTCTGATGGGGTCCCTCCCCAAAGGCCCCAGTCGACACACGCCCGTCGAACCCAAGCGACACACTCAAGGGCCGGCTCGTGCTTGCGTGGTGAGTGCGCGAGGCGCTGCCGGCGGTAGGTGCGCGGCGGCACCGGGAGACGACGCCCCGCGCGGAGAGCTGCCATGTCCGACAAGACCATCGTCCACGTGGTGGGCACCGGTACCATCGGCGAGCCCCTCATCCATCTCCTCTCCGTCCTGAAGAAGGACCTCGGCATCGACGAGGTGACCTTTCACAAGAACACCCCGCGCCGGGTGGACAAGCCCAAGCTGAAGCACCTCATCGACGCCGGGGCGCGCCTCGCCGCGAGCGCGGAGAAGCGGCCAGGCTTCGAGGAGCTGGGCCTCACCCCCGAGTTCGAAGCCGAGGAGGCCATCGAACGCGCCGATGTGGTGATCGACTGCACGCCCGAGGGGGTCGGTCGCAAGAACAAAGCGCAGTACTACGAGAAGTACCTCTCCTCGACCAAGGGCTTCATCGCCCAGGGCAGCGAGTTCGGCTTCGGGAAGATGTACGCGCGGGGGATCAACGATGCCGCCCTCGAGCCGGGGAAGGATCGCTTCCTCCAGGTCGTCAGCTGCAACACCCACAACATCTCGGTGATGCTCAAGACGCTCGCTGGAAACGACGAGGGCGGCCTCGACCTCGACCATGGCGACTTCGTCTGCCTGCGCCGGGCCAACGACGTGAGCCAGGATGGAGGCTTCGTGGCCAGCCCACAGGTGGGCAAGCATGGAGACCCAAAGTTCGGGACACACCACGCCCGCGACGCCCATCTGCTCTTCAAGACCGTGGGGCTGACCCCCGACATCTTCAGCAGCGCAGTCAAGCTGAATACGCAGCTGATGCACGCGCTCTGGTTCCACCTCCACCTCACCCGGGAGACCACGCTGGAAGAGGTCGTCGAACGCCTGCAGGCGAACGCCCGGGTGGCGCTGACGTACAAGACCAGCGCCAACACCGTCTTTTCCTTCGGGCGTGAGCACGGCTTCTACGGGCGGATCCTCAACAACACGGTGGTGAGCGTGCCGACGCTACAGGTTCGCCGTGGCCGGGAGGTGGTCGGGTTCTGCTTCACGCCCCAGGACGGCAACTCGCTCTTGTCCTCGGTGGCGGCGACGCTGTGGCTCCTCGATCCCGAGACGGTGGACGCGCGGCTGGCCTGCCTGCGTCCCTACATGTTCGACGAGGTGTAGGGGGCCGAAGGCGGTGCGGTGATGGCGCAGGAGGACACGGCGCAGGAGGACATGGCCCAAGAGGACCAAGAGCAGCCCGAGTCGAGCGAGGACGCAGCGGAGGATCCCGACACCGGCGATGGCTCCGTCCACGTCGTCGGTGCCCGGGCGGTGCCGTCCGGCTCGGCCCAGAAGCGTCCTGCTGCCGAGGACGAAGGCCCAGGCTCCGACGACGTGCAGGACCTGCCCGAGGGCGATGCAGGTAGGGTCTCTGTAGAGAACGACGAGGCGGGCGACGACGAGGGGGACGAGGAGGAGGAAGACGTCGAGGACGAGCTCGAGGGGCTCGACGAGGCCGATGCGGGTGCAGAGGGGGACGAGGACGAGGCGGTCGACATCGACCCGCCCGATGAAGACTCTCCCTGGACGCGTCACGACACCGCCCTCGATCCGGAGCTGCGCGCGGCCCTCGAGGCCGCCGCAGACGAGCTGGAAGAGGAGGAAGACGAAGAGGCGGAGGCCCCCGAGGTCATCGAGCCCGCGATTCCCCGGGAGAAGCTCGATCCCGAGGCACTGAAGGTCATTCGCCGCCTTCGCCGCTTCGATCACGAGGCCTATCTGGTCGGTGGGTGCGTGCGCGATCTGCTCCTCGGGTTGACGCCGAAGGACTTCGACGTGGCGACCAGCGCCCGTCCCGAGGAGACCCGCGAGGTCTTCTCCAACTGCCGCCTCATCGGCCGGCGCTTCCGGCTGGCGCACGTCTATTTCAAGGGCGG
>CAYYHA010000006.1:0-51136 GCA_964471535.1 uncultured Myxococcia bacterium
TCTCGAGTATCCACGTCAACGGCTACTTCGGCCGCTACGACAAGCGGAGCATGCTGCTGCGCTTCGCCCGGGAACGCCTCGGCTTGAATGCGGCCGAAGCCGCGGCTCGGCTGCTCTACGTCGGGGACTCGCCCAACGACGCCCCGCTCTTCGCTGCTTTCGAACATTCGGTGGGCGTGGCGAACGTACGCCGCTTCCTCGGCGCGCTGTCCACCCCACCCGCCTTTCTCGCCCGCCGTGCCTCGGGGGCCGGCTTTGCCGAGGTGGTCCGGGCGGTGCTCCGAGCGCGTCCCCCCGCCGCTCAAGGCAGGCGATAGAGCGCACGGCGCCCCACCGGTGTGCGCGTGAGGCGCCCTCCCGCCGCCATCCGGTCGAGGAGGTCGGTGGCATCCGCCGGGTCGATCTCGAGGAGCACGGCCGCCTCCGCCGCGGCCACCGAGCCCCGTGCCTCCGCCAAGGCCACGAGATAGGCCTGGCGATCCGCCACCGCCGGCGGGTCGCCGACCAGCTCGGCGGGTTCCCCACACACCGAGACGATGGCCTCGGCGATCTCCTCGAAGGGCCGCGCGCCCCGGAGGTCCTGGATCCCGGCGGGCCCGAAGAAGAGGAAGCCGGGACTGCCCATCGCCCCGGTCTCCGCCGCGTGCTCGAGATCCGCCTCGAGAAGGGCGCCCGCCGAGCCGTCGACGAGCGCCGACTCCACCGCCTCACCCTCGAGCCCCGACTCGGTGGCCAAGGCCCCGAGTTCGGCGGGGTCCTCCAGGGCGCGGCCCTCACAAAGCGCGGCCTCGCGCAGGCGGCGCAGGTAGCGCCAGCCCTTTACCGGATCCATCCGCCAGCCCGCTTTGAGCGCCGCACAGGCGGGCCACGAGCTCACCGCGCCGCGCAGCCATCGCTCGCTGTCGAGGGGCATTCCCGACAGGTGCGCCACCTCCTCCCACTGCATGGCGATCTGCTCCGGCCGATTGAAGGCGCTCGCCGAGCGGGTGAGTTCCTCGGCGCTCCGGTAGAGACCGGTCGCGATGGGCTCCACGCACAGGAGGGAGCCGAAGACCTCGGTGACCTTCAGCCAGGTGGGTTCGAACGCCCAGCACCATGCCGAGAAGGGGTCGGTGAACCATTGCACCCGTACGAGGGGCTCGTCGGGCTGCGCGTGTCCTTCGAGGAGCGCAGCGATGGAGGGGGTGGGAAGCGCGTCGCTTCTGGTTGGGGTCGAGGGGGACGTGGAATCCATGGTACGCTCAATTTCCGAGGTTAGCGCGAACGTCTGTTCGACGCGATGCAGGCCGCACGTACCGCGTTGGTGCGAGATGCGAGCACGCGCAGCGGGAGCACAGGCAAAGTGGGCGCAGTTCCAGTGAGGGTCTATGGGGGACACCGAAGATCTCGACCGCCCAGGTGAGGGTGCGCGGCGTGTTCGACTCGAACTCGACCGGGAGGAGATCCACCGGCTGGTGGAGGTGGACGGGGGGCGCTCTCGCATCTTCCTCCCGTTGGAGGCCGAAGCGCATGCCGGCGACCGCGTGCAGGCGGAGGTGGGGATCCGAGGTGCCGAGCAGACCTTCCGTCTCACGGGGCAGGTGGTCGCCGTTCGGCACCAGGGGCGCGGCAAGGGGATGCCGCGGGGTTGGGAGGTCGCCGTGCGTGCCTCCCACCGTCGCGCGCTGCGTTGCCTGGTCGCGCTCGCGGACGGCCGGCCCATCGCCTACGCCTACCGCGAGTACGAGCGGCACGAGGTCGACTGGCCGGCGAAACTCAGCTGGCGGAAGGTGACGGCGGAGGGCCGCGTCACCGACCTCTCGCTGGGCGGTGCAAGGGTCAGCGGGCTCGAGGTGCTCCCGAGCCTGGGCGAGCGGGTCCGTGCGGTACTTCGCCCACCGGCCCTGCGCATGGCACTGATGCTGAAAGGCCGTGTGCGGTGGCTCGACTACGCCGCCCCGGCACGCACCTGTGGGATCGAGTTCCAGGGTGGTGGCTTCCGGTGGAAGCGCCGCCTGCTCGTGTTGCTCGAGGGGCTCGAGCCGCCTCTCGTCCGCTAGGAGATGCAGGGATGGTCCTGAAGGGTCAGTATCTGGAGCGGATGGCCATCATCGACGCCGGCGATGTCACCCTCGAGGGGCTCTACCACCGCGGCGCGCTCGAACCTCCCGTGGTCATCGTGCCCCCGCATCCGGCGTATGGCGGCTCGATGGACAGCACGGTGGTCGCCGAGGTGGCCTGGGCGGTCGCCCGCGCCGGGCACGCCTCCCTCCGTTTCAACTATCGGGGCATCGGCGCATCGCAGGGCGTCTGGGCCGCCGAGCGGGACGCGGAGGACCTCGAGGCCGTGGTGCGACACCTGGCCGAGACCACGGCCACCGAGCGGGTCGCCCTGGCGGGTTACTCCTACGGTGCCTGGGTCGCGGCGGCGGTGGCGGGTGTGCGGCCGGCGCTTCCCGCGCTGATCCTCGTCTCACCCCCCGTCACCCGCTTCGATTTTCCCACGGCACTCGCCGCGCTGCGCCAGCGTCCGGGTGGGGCACCACGAACCCTGTTCGTCACGGGGGAGTGCGACGAGATCGCGCCGCCGGAGGCCGTCTGCGCCGCGGCCAGTGCGCTCGGCGACGCCGCGTGCGTCGAGGTCGTGGCCGGTGCCGACCACGGCTACGTTCGTGGTCTCCCGGAGGTCGGCGCACTCTGCGCGCGCTTCCTGGGGGCGGGGGGGGCCGAGGGCGCCGCACTCACGGCTCGTTGAAGAGCCGGGTGATGGTGCGCGCCGGGTCGGCGCGCATCTCGCGTATCCAGGCCGCCAAATGGTGGCGCTGCAGTGCCTGCACGAAGCGTGACTCGGGGGCGAGGAGTTCATAGACCCCCTGCGGTCTCGCCGCCTCGAAGCCGCGGAACTGCACCGAGCCGGCGAAGCGGAAGATCTGCACGTCCTGCGATGGATCCCCGGTTGCTGCGATGCTGACGACGAGGGAGAGTTCCGGCTCGGGAAAGGCAAAGGGCTCGCGGACCTCGGGTGCGAGCTCGTCGACGTGGACCGATTGCACGAAGTGGATGCGGTTCGAGGCGGTCTGCAGGAGGTAGGCGTTCAGCGCGTCGGCGGAGAGTGCGATGCCCACGTTGTAGATGTCGCTCACCGCCTGCAGCAGGCCGCCGCTCTCTTCGGCGCGCTGCCGCAGGGAGAGTTCTTCGAGGAGGCTCTGCCCGAGCGCCCTCGCCGCCGCGATCGCCGCCCCTCGGTCCCCGTGCTCGAGCGCCGCCTCGATGTACCGGCCCACCGCGTCGGGCATCGAGAGCGCCCAGGCCGAGTCCACGTGCACCCGAAAGGGCCACTTGAGATCCGGGTTGCCCCGAGCGAGGCGCTCCGCCCGCAGGGCCGCCTCCAGGCGCGCGCGCACCGCGGCGCTGCGGGCGGTTCCGCGGGCCGCCTCGTTGATCTTCTCGGAAATGGCCACCCGCAGCGTTCCGTACACCTCGTCCTCGAAGCGGACCACCTCGGCAGCGCTCCCGTAGGCGATGTAGATGCCCGTTTCCAGCCCTCGTCCCTCCGCCTCCCGCGCCGCGTCCTCTGCCGCGCGGCGGCGCAGCGCCTGGGCCTCTTCGAGGCGCGAGAGCTGGCCCTCCAACGCTCGGAGGCGGCGGTCGTGCTCCTCGGTGAGCAGGGTGTCGAGCTTTTGTGCCCGAGCCTCGGGATCGAGGCGAGAGAGGATCTCGCGCGTCCTGTCGACCTGCTCGAGCAACTCGGCCCGTGCCGCGTGGAGCCGTTCGAGCTCGGCGGCGGCTTGCGGCGCCGCCGGCTGCTCTCGCAGCTGCGTCTGTGCCTCGGTGATCTGCTGCTCGATGCGCGCGAGGCGCCGCATCGCCCACTCGTCGAAGCGAGCTTCCTTCTCCGGGAGGGAAAGGGCACGGAGGCCCGCCATTTCGCGGCGAAGCTGCTCGACCTCACGGAGGGTTGCCGCCGCCTCTTCGGCCAGGGCGGGGTCCTCCGGATCGGGAAGGTCCGCGGCGCCGGCACCTTCGGCGGCCAGGGTGGGTGAGGCCCGGAGCAGCTCCGCCTCGTACGCGCGGCCGATCCGCTCGAGGTCCTGCGCCAGCTCGATGAGCAGGGGCATCTGGCCGGCGAAGGCCGCAGCGTCTCCGAGGAGATTGTGCAGGCGGATCGGGGTCTCGCTGCCTCCACCGTAGGCGAGGGTCGCCATCCGCTGCTTGGCCGAGGCGAGGATGGGCGCATAGAAGTGGTGGCGCATGAAGTCGGCCATCACCACCTCCTTCGCGCGGTGCGTGCGCCGAGTGTAGCCCTTCAGGTCGACGAAGAGCTGTCCTTCGCGACGCTGCTTCAGCGCGTGGAGGATGGGCCGGTCGTCGGCGGCGAAGCGGTAGAGGCGCCCGCTCTCCCAGCGCTCCTCGAGGTCGCCGGGCTCCTCCTCGTCGCGCGCGTGGCGCAGCCGCGCGAGGGCCTCATCGAGGCGCGCGGCGCCGTAGCGGTCGAGACAGTAGACGACGTAGGCCCGGCACCCCCGCGCAAAGAGGGCCTCGGGGGCCGGCAGACCGGCGCAGGGCGCTCGCTCTGGGTCGCCGGCTTCGAGGGCTTCGAGGGCGGCGGTGAGCGCGCCATGTCGCTCCATGCCCTCGTCGAGACGTCCACGCCCGAAGGCTCGGAGTCGCTCGAGGATGGCCCGTCGCGCCTTTGGGGCGAGGTAGGCTGCCTCGAGCTCCGAGTCCCGCCGCACGGTCGCCGCTAGGAGGCGCATCCATTCGCTGCGCCCGTCGTCGAAGCGGAGCAGGAAATCCAAGGTGCGCTCACGCAGTTCGGCGAGGAGCCCAGATCGGATGGTGGCCTTCCGGGCCTTCAGGCGTTCCCAGAGCGCCGAACGTAGCTTCGTCTCGAGACGCATCGGGTCAGGGGTCCCCTCGGCCAGCACCTCCTCGTAGACCGGCTCGAGGATCTCGGCGGCTGCACCCGAGATCTCCCACGGGTTCAGATCGTTCTGCAGCGCGCGTGAGCGGATGGAGACGAAGAGCAGGGGATGGATGGCGGTGCGAACGAGGAGCCAGGTGCGCGAGAGGTCGAAGTCGAAGCGGCGCCCGCGCAGGCGTCCGATCGTCGCTTCGACCGCGCACTCCAGCGCCGCGAAGAGGGTGAGCCCCACCGCCTTTTCCAAGCGCTCATAGGAGGGAACCCGCAGCGGGACCGCCTTCACCTGCGCCTTGGTCGCGACGAGCCGGTCGGTGAGTGCGAGGATGGCGAGGTAGAGCAGTGGCACCTCGCCCCGCCCCTCGATCTCTGCTTGAACCGCGCCGGCCACCACCTCGCGGAGGCGGCCCAGAAGCCGCGCGCCGGGTCCCCCCTGGGCCGTCCATCCTTCGAGCAGCCCCGCGTCCAGATGGGGATCGAGCCGGAGTGCTCGCTCGATGAAGCGCATCTCGAGCGTCTCCTGGCCACTCCGTCGCGGTGCGTAGCTCTCTTCGCGCAGGGGTGGGCCCTCGAGGAGGCGGAGGCGGTCCGCCTCGCCTCTGAAGCGACGCACGAAGAGTTCGAGGAGGGCCTTCGTGGCCTGTTGCAGGATGCGCTCGCTCTCCGAGTCCAGGAGGTAGGGAACCTTCAGATCGAGGAGGGATTCACCGAGGCGGAAGGGCAGGCGCCCGAAGGGTTTGGTCCAGAACTCGGTAGGCCGGACGCCGTGGGCGCCGAAGTGTTCGAAGAGCACACGCCAAGTGGCCAGTCGCAGTTCCGGGCGGGTCCGCAGGCTCACCGGGGCCCCTCCAGCGCCCCGCAGAAGAGCGTGAGCCAGAGGCGCGAAGGGCCGAGCCGGCTCCGCTTTCGCTCGGCGACGCCGATTCCGAAGCGATGACAGGTCGGGTCGGAAGCGGCTGGCGCATGGCGGATGTCCTCGGGCTCTGCACCGACCACCGTATCGACCCGAACGGAGGCGAGATCGGGGTCCTGCTGCAGAGCGAGATCCCGCACCCGAGCGGTCTCCTCCGGCAGCTCGGTCGCATCGGCCGCCGCCAGGGCGAGCGAGAGCTGCTCGGCCAGCGCGTCGAGGGCGGGATCCCGCAGGGCACGGCGCAGGCCGAGACGCCGCCGGTGGGCGCGCAGAGCTTCGGCTGCGCGCTGGGCGAGCGTCGACAGGGCGCGCTGCTCGAGCGACGGCACGGACGGGCCGGCCCGGCCACGCGCCGGCGTAGCGAGGAGGACGACGAGATACACCTCATCCCCGGCCGCTTCGAAGCCGACCCCAGCGTGCGTAGCGTGGGGGTCGAGGAGCACCGCGCGATGGGCGGGGCTCTCGGCCATCGCCTGCAGGGCACCCATCGCGGTGGGCGCCACCGCGAGATCCTCTGCGAGCCAGGTGTAGCGCAGCCCGGTTGCGTCCACGCGCGCGCGCGCCGACACAGCCGGTCCGCCGTGGGAGAGGCGGTGCCGCGCCGCAAGATCCTTGGCTCGCCAGGTCGCCGCCTTGTCGAGTCGCGGCTCCGGGTGCAGGGGGTCGAGGGCGGCCTCCCGGCGCATCGCATCCATGGCACGACGCAGTGCCACGCGAGGGTCGCCCGGGGGCTCAGGCCACGGCGGGTCGGGGCCGTCGGGAGGGGAGACGCCTACGTAGACGGGAGCGAGCAAGGCCACCTCGGGGCCCTCGTCTCCCTCCACCGTCAGCTCGATGACATGCGTCCCGAACTGGCGTAAATCAAAGGCGACTCGGAATCGTCCCGGCGCAGGGGTCTCGGCTGTCAGGCGCAGCACCCCGCCTTGCGGTCCTTGCACCCAGGCCACGGGGCGGTGCACGTCCTCGAGCAGCGTGCCCTCCACGACGAGGCGGCCAGGCCCTGCGAGGCGCCTCGGAAAGGGGTCGGCCTCGGCGAGGCGGCGGGTGCACAGGAGCACGCCGATGGGGCCCTCGTGCCCCGGCCAGATGCCGATGCCCATACGCGTGGCATCCCCGTGCGCCTCTGCAGCTCGCTCGAGCGCAGTGTAGAGTTCGGTCCAGGAGGCGGCCCGCACCAGCGTGGGCCGCACCGCGGCATCCGGCGCGCCGGAGCGGTGGACGAAAAAGCGGGCCAGGCGGACGAGGAGCGCCCGGCGCTCGAGGCCCGAGGCGCCGTCGGCCGCGGCGGCCAGTGCTCGTGCTGCATCGCACAGCGCGCCATCGGTGGGCAGGGGCCAGGCGGCCGGATCGCAGAGGCGCCGCTCCGGCGGCCGAGTGCCGTAGTGGAAGGCCGGCCTGGGGAGGGGAGGGCCGGCCGCCGCGGTGGCGGGCAGGCCGGTCACGAACAGGGTGGAGGCAGGCACTGCGATGGCCACGAGCCGCAGCGCGGGGTGGCGTCGGGCGCCACCGCGCCGCTGCACCGAGGCCGTGTAGCACCGGCTGCCAGGGAACGCCGGGGACCGACGCGGCGCGCGCGGACCGGCACCGTGCCGGCGGCGCGTCGCCCCAGGCCGAGCCCCCACCAGGTCCGGCTCCTCACTCTCCGCCGGCACCCCGCTCCCTCGTCTCAGGCTCCACGGGGTACCCCGCGCGGGCGAGAGCCGCCTCGAGGGCCTTCGGCGCGAAGCCACGGACGAGCTCCCCGTGCACGTCGGTCACCGGAATGCCGCCCGCCGAGATCCCGGCGGCCTGCGCCTTGGCACGGAGCTCGTCCGCAGCCCCGGGGTCCTTTTCGATGTCCCGCTCGATGAAGGGGATGCCCCGCGCTCGGAGCCATGCCTTTACCTTCTTGCAGAAGCCGCACCACTCGGCCGAGTAGACGTAGACCTCGTGGTGTTTCAGGAGCTGCGCCCCGTCCAAGTGTCCGGTGGCCCCAAGCTTCGAGAGGTCGATCTTCGAGAAGGTCGGCGTCTCCTGCCGAAAGTCACCCACGACCAGCTCCGATTCGGCGGCCGCCTCCAGCCCGCCGCCCAGCCGGGAGACCACCACCCGGTCGCGCCTCTCCTCTGGAACCTCCTCGATGCGCGTGGCCAGATGAGGGCGCCCTCGGCTGTCGTACCAGGTGTAGACGACCTCCCCCTCGCCGGCACGAGGTGCCGCCGGCAGCTTCGTCTGCGCTGCCGGCGCGCCGCCGGCCTCGTCGCCTTTGGCGCTTCCCGCTGCCGAAGCCGCAACGCGGCCGCCCCCCGTCTCCCCCTCGGCTGCGGCGTGCTCCGGCGAGGGTGCGCCCTCCCCGTCGCAGCCGAGCGCGCTTGGGACGACGACGGCCAGGAGCAGAAGGGTCAAAGGTCGCATGCGGTCGCCTCGTCTCGCCCCCTGGTCGGTGCCAGGATAGCAGAGTTGCGGGGGCGACACGCACCTCGCCCCCAAACCGAATCAGAAGTTGGTCAGGATGCGCTCCTTCGGCAGGCCGGCGCGCTCGAGGTCGCGGGCGACCGCCTCCTGCATCCCCTTCACGCCACAGAGGAGCGCTACGGCCTGGCCAAGGTCCGGCTCCACCTTTGGCAGCACGTCCTGCACGTAGCCGGTGTGCCCGGACCACGGGGCGCTCCCCGGCTGAGAGACCACCTGGTGGACTTCCACGCCCTGCGCGCGCCAGGCATCGAGTTCGTCGGCGAAGCCGAAGGCGTCGGGACGGCGGGCACCGAAGAAGAGAACGATGCGGCCGTAGGCGTCCCTGCGTTCGAGCAGATATAGGATCACTGGCCGGATGGCGCTGATGCCCGACCCGGTGACGAAGAGGAGGATGTCGTGACCGGGATAGGCGTCTACGCGGAACCCGGGACCCATGGGCGCGGTCATCTCGATCTCCGCGCCGGGTTCGAGCGCGGCGAGGGCGTCGGTGACCGCGCCCCCCCGCTTGACGAGGAACTCGAAGACCTGGGTCTCGCCGGGCGGGGAGGCCACGGCGAGGAAGGCCGCGTCCTCGGCACCGGGCAGGCGGACCTGCACGTATTGGCCCGGCACCTCGAGCGCTTCGCCGAGACGCGGCTCGGAGACGTCGACGCGCAGCAGGGTGAGTTCGTCGGTGAGGGGGCGGACCTCGAGGAGGCGGACGCGATGGAACGGCGGCGGCGTCTTCATGGCGGTGGTAGGGTAGCGGGCCTCATGAGGTGGGCCAAGCGTTCCGTGAACGGCCATTCGTCTCCTGCGCCGGCGCCGGCGCCGCGACGGACCGTGGGGCACCGGCGCGCCGGGCGAGCGCACGGGGGGCTGCTGCTCGTGCTGCTCCTCTCGAGCCTCGCCGGCTGCGGCCGGATCCCCGGCGGGGACGACGGCGGCACCGGCGGGGGAGCCGATGGGGGCGCCGGCGACGCCGGACCCCCGCCCGTCTTCGTGGAGCCGCCGGCGCTCTCCGAAGTGGGTCCCCATGCGGCGACGCTCTCCTTCAGCACCGACCTGCCCACCCGGGCGACGGTGCAGTGGGTGGCCGCCGGTGTGGCCGACGGGACCACCCTCGAGCCACCGGCCCGCGTGCATCGCTATCGCATCGCAGGGCTCCCCGCCGGGCGCACCCTGCGGGTGGTGGTCGCCGCCCAGGCGCCGGGCGGAAGCACGGTGGCCGAGGTCGAGGCCCGGACGGCGCTCCTTCGCTCCGGCGGCGTGGTGCTCTTCGACGAGGCGCACGGACAGCGGGCCGGCAGCGCCGACTGGGTGAGCGGCGGCGCGTACTCCGACTTCGCGACGGCGCTCGAGGCGACGGGTCGCTTCGAGGTGACGCGCCTGACGGAGGGCCGCTTCGACGACGCAGGGCTTCAAGCGGTGGACGTGGTGGTCGTTCCGGAGCCCAACACGCCGCTCGCAGCGAGCGAATGGGACGCCCTCGAGCGCTTCGTGCGTCGGGGCGGAGGCCTCGTCCTCGTCGCCAACCACGGGGGCGCCGATCGCGACAACGACGGCTTCGATGCCGTCTCCATCCTGCGGGCCTTCCTCGATCGCCCCGGCGTGGGCCTGCGCCTCACGGGAGACCGCGTGAATGGACCCGCCTACCCGGAGCCCGACGATCCCCTGGCCGACGGGCCCTTCGGGGTCGTCGAGGCAGCGGGCGCCTTCGAGGCGACCACGGTCACGGTGACGGGGGAGAACCCGGGTGCCCGTGTCCATCTGCGCATTCCCCGCGCCGGCCCCCTGGTGGCAAGCGTGCCCCTCGGCGAGGGGCGCGTCGTGGTCCACGGCGATTCGGCGGCCGCAGACGACGGGAGCGGTTCCGGCGGCGCGGCCCGCCCCCACGACGCCTGGAACGACCCGCAGCAGGACAACGCGGCGCTCTTTGGGAACATGGTGAGCTGGGCGGCGGGCGAGTACTGACGCCGCCGGGACGGCGGCTGGCGCGGGGGGAGGGCGCCGGCCGTGGGCGCGTGCCGGACTCGCGCCCCGCGCCTCGTACCATGGGGCCCGCCACGGCACAGAAAAATGAAAGGCCTCCTCGCACGGTCCGCGGCTGACAGGTGGCGCAGCCCCACGCTATAAGCTCGCCGCCGAAGGAGGAGCCACGCATGAAGCCATCCATCCGTCCCCTTGCCGCACTACTCGTGGGCGTCGCCGTGCCGGCGATCTGTCTTGCATCGACCGTGCTCGCCCTCTCCATCGAAGAGATGGCGCGGCGCAGCGACCTCGTCCTGCGGGGACGCGTCGAGGGGCAGACGACCGAGCGCATCGACGGCCGCCTCTACACCCTCTCCACCGTGAAGGTGGAGGCGGTGTGGAAGGGGGCGGCCCGCGATGGGGTGGTCGTGCGGCAGCTCGGGGGGCGTGACGGCGAACTCGCCACGCGGGTCGCCGGCGACGCCGTGCTCGAGCCAGGTGAGGAGGTCGTCCTCTTCCTGCGGCGCAACCCCCAAGGCGCACCCGTCTACCACCTCGTCGGCCTTGCGCAGGCGAAGTTCCGAGTGGAGCGGCGGGGCGGCCGGCTGGTGGCGCGTCGCGACCTCGGTGGGCTTCTCCTCCTCGACCCGGCTGCGGGGCAGGCGCTGCCCGCCGGGAAGGCCCGGGCGCCCGAGGCCTTCGACCTCGACGTGTTGCGTCGGCGGGTGGAGGGGGTGAAGTGATGCGCGCCCTGCGGCTCGGCTCCCTCCTAGCACTTGCCTCCTTCCTCGCCGGCACCGTGCCGGCTGCGGCCTGGGCCTACCAGGTCAACCGCACCCAGTCGGGGGCAGAGGTGCACTGGAATCCACTGGACATCCCCGTGCCCTATCGCCTGCAGGCCGACGGCACCGCCGACGTTTCCGACGGCTCGGATCTCGCCGCCGTCGAGGCGGGGTTCCACACCTGGGAATCGCAGACCTGTACCTCCCTCGCCTTTACCAGGCAGGCCGATTACCCCGGCGCCCCCACCATCTCGTGCAACGATGGCGTGAACCTCGTGATGTGGCTCGAGTCCGGGTGGCCCCCCGACGTGGGGCCGGAGGCGATCGGCGTGACCACCCCCTGCTTCGACCCGAGCACGGGCGAGATCGGTGACGCCGACATCTGGTTCAACGGCGTCGACTACCAATGGGCCACCGACGGACGCCTCGACCGGGTGGACGTGCAGAACATCGCCACCCACGAGATCGGGCACTTCTTCGGCCTCGGTCACAGTCAGTACAGCGATGCGACGATGTACTACGCCTCGGCGGGCAACGGCGAGACGGTGCGTTCCACCCTCTCCAGCGACGATGTGGCCGCCGTCTGTTACCTCTACCCGGTCAACTGCAACGGCAACGGCGACTGCACGCCCCCCGAGGTGTGTATCAACCGCCGCTGCCAGCCGGCACCCCCGCCACCTGCCGGTCTGGGTGAGGCGTGCACCGAGGATCAGGCGTGTCAGCAGGGGACCGGAGACAACAACGCCTTCTGCATCCAGGCGGCGCAGGGCTTCCCCGGCGGCTACTGCAGCATCTGGGGTTGCAGCCCCACCGATGCGCAGGGTTCCTGCCCAACGGGCGGTCGCTGCGAGGACTTCGGCACCGACTCTCAAGGCAACCCGGTCCACCTGTGCATGGATGCCTGCAACCCGGAGAACCCCGACTGCCGCGACCCCGACTACCTCTGCCTGCGCCGGAGCGCCACCGACCCCACCGACGGGATCTGCTATCCGCGTTGTTCCAGCGATGCAGACTGCGGGCAGCAGTCCGTCTGCGACTCGATAAGTGGCCTGTGCACCGCCCCGGGCAACCCCAATGCCAAGGTCGGAGACGCCTGCGCCCAGGACAGCGACTGCGAGACCGGTGGCTGGTGCATCCCCGAGACCTCGCAGGGGAAGTCTACGGGCTTCACCGGGGGCTACTGCACCCGCACCTGCGGCGGCGGTCTCGGCTGCTCACCCGGATCGAGCTGCTACACCATCGACGAGAACGGCAACGCGCTGTGTTTCGAGGACTGCACCCCAGGAGATCCGGGTGCCTGCCGTCCCGGTTATGCCTGTTGGCCCACGGGGCAGCCGGGGCTGGGCCTGTGCTTCCTCGCCTGTCGTTCCGATGCCGAGTGCGGGCAGGACCTGGTGTGCAACCAGAACACAGGTCTCTGTGAGATGCCGGCTCCGCCTCCGCCCGCCGACGGAGGCATGGGGAACGACGGAGGCAGCGCCGATGGTGGGGTGGCTCCGGATGGGGGTGGCACTGCCGATGGTGGCACGGGGTCCGACGGCGGATCGGCCGGTCCGGATGGCGGCACGGGCGGCTTCGATGGTGGGAGTGTCTCCGCCGATGGCGGTGGCAGCGCGGGCGCCGGGGGCGGCAGCGGCCAGCTCGTCGGCGGCTGCGGCTGTAGCGCCGCCTCGGGGGCGACGCCTGGCCTCGGGGCACTCCTCGTCCTCCTCGGCGGAGCCCTACGCCGCCGGCGGCGCTCCAGCCGGTAGGCCAGAGGCCTCGGCACGGGCGGTTCGGCACCGACGGGCGGCGGCACCCTCCCGCAGCGGGGCAGCGCATCCTTTGCGTCGCCCTTCCGCCGGGCTGCCGGCGGAGAGGTAAGCTCCCCGAGGCGGGTCTTCGCTTGACCCCACGGAGGCGGAGACCCTACCGTCCCCACGCCTTCGTGTGGCCGACCCGGCCCTTGCCACCGAATGCCCCTCGAGGAGGCGACAGCCCATGAGACTCTTCCCCTTGGTCATCGCCGTCAGCCTGTCGCTCGGGCCCCGAGCGCTCCTCGCTCGCACCCCGGTTGCGCCGTCCGGGGGGCCGCCTTCCGCTTCGGCGACCCCGCCGCCCCCCCGCTCCGTCGGAGCGGCCACCGCCAGCGACGAAGCGCTCGTCGTGCTCCTCTCCCTCATCCACGAGGAGCCCTCTGTCGAGGCGCTGCAACGTTTCGGTCCCGAGCTCGAATCCCGGCTCGCCCAGGTGGCGGAGGATCCCACCGTGCCGCGCCTGGCGCGGGTGCGCGCCGTCTCCTCCTTGGGACGCCTGGGGACCGAAGCGGCGCTGCGGCGCATCGAAGACCTGGTGGCGCGGGGCACGGCGCTGCCGCCGCGCCTGCGCATGGCCGTGTTCTGGACCCTGGGGCACTTCTTCGAGGCGGTTCCGCGGCGCCTCGACGTGATCCGCCGGGGGCTCGCTGACCCCGATCCCGGCGTACGCGAGGCCGCGGTTCGTGCGCTTGCTCGGGTGGGCACGCCCGAGGCCCTCGCCGCCCTCGAGGCCCACCGCCTGCGCGAGCGCCACGTCGCGGTGCGGGCGGTGCTCCGGGCCCTGAAGGCGGCCACCCGCGTGGCACCCCTGCCCCGGGAGGGACGGGTGCGGCGTCCCCAGATCCTGCCCAAAGAAGGGGGGGCGCGATGAGGCGGGTGTACCTCCTTGGAGCGGTCTTCGGGCTGTGGCTCTGTGCCTGTCTGCCCGTCGGCTCGGTGGAGCAGACCGGGGCAGACGGCGGAGCCGACGCGGGGCGGGATGGCGGCGCGACGACCACAGGGGCAATCGGTGATGCCTGCAGCACGCCGGCCGACTGCGGCGACGGGCTGGCCTGCCATCTCGGCCTGCCCGGGGGCTATTGCATCTCCCAGTGCTGGGACGGCTGCCCCGCCGGCTCGACCTGCACCTCCTTCGGGGGTCAGCAGTGGTGTCTCGCCCAGTGCGAGAGCGATGCCCAGTGCCGCGAGGGCTACGCCTGTCGAGGCGGGACCTGTCAGCCGGGCTGCTTCACCGATGCCGACTGCAGCTCGGGCGAGAGCTGCGAGGCGGGCAGCTGTGTGGCGGGCGGCATCGGTGCGCCCTGCAGCAGCCCCTCTGACTGCGCCGAGGGTCTCTCCTGTGCACCGAGCCTCCCTGGCGGCTACTGCACGCGGAGCTGCGAGGGCGACCCCTGTCCCGAAGGGACGCAATGCGTGGCCTTCGGCGGATCCAGCTACTGCTTCGACGGCTGCCTGACGAACGCCGACTGCCGGCCGGGCTATGCCTGCAGCGGCGGCATCTGCGACGTGGCGTGCAGCGCTGACGAGGAGTGCGGCGGCGGGGAGATCTGCCTGAATGGCGCCTGCGTGGGGGCGGGCGTGGGCCAGAGCTGCGACACCGGTGGCGATTGCCCCGGCAGCCTCTCCTGCTTCAAGAGCGTTCCCGGGGGCTACTGCACCCAGAGCTGCACCACCGGCGGCGACTGCCCCGAGGGATCCACCTGTGGGCTGATCAAGGGCAACAGTCTCTGTCTCGCTGCGTGCCGCGACGACCTCGACTGCGGCAGTGGGCAGCGATGCATGGGGGGCGTGTGCAACCTGCCCTGCGGGAGCGATGCGGACTGCGCCGCCGACGAGTTCTGCGACCAGTTCTCCGGACTGTGCAAGAGCCGGATCTCGGGCGGGGGAGACGTGGAGGTGCTGCCTCTCGGTCAGGTCTCCCTGGGAACCACGCAGAGCATCGACGTCGACGCCTCCACCTACGCGTTCACGATCCTCGTGCGCGGCGGGCTGAATGCCTCCTTCGTCGTGGACTCGCTTCGGGGCCCCTCGGGTCAGGAGCTGGTGAGCCGCGATTACTTCTCCGGTCCCTTCCGCACCTACCCGACTGCCCAGGCCTATGCGGCACAGTTCCCCAACAGCGACCAGCTCGGCGTGCAGCCGGGGCGCTACACCTTCCGGGTGCTAAGCGACCGCGACAGCTCCGCCGACATCACTCTCTACCTGAAGAAGAGCAACGGCGGGACCTATGCCGGCGGCAGCATCCCGCTGAACGTCTTCATCGCCCCTGGCGCCTTTCCCGACGGCGCCAATGCGGCCAGCGCCTCGGGATCCCGGTGGGTGAGCGATGTCCTCGCCCGCTGGCAGCAATTCTATCGGAACCAGGCTTCGGTGGAGCTCGGTCAGGTGAAGTTCTTCGATCTGCCGAGTGGGCTGACCGATGTGAGTTCCGAGAGCGAATACCAGCAGGCCTTCCTCGACCACGGACGGGACGGCGCGCTGAACCTCTTCTTCGTGCGCTCCCTCTCCCTGGGCGGATCCTCGGCGGTTGCCGGGGTGTCCGGTGGCATTCCGGGGCCGCCGGGCATCGGTGGAACCCGCAACTCGGGCGTGATCATCGAGGTGCAGGACTCCCCTCGGCTGACCGGAGACGACATGTGCCACGAGATCGGGCACTTCCTGGGCCTGTACCACATCTCCGAGACCGATGGGACGACCCATGATCTCATCACCGATACCCCGGAGTGCACCGGGCGAATCGAGAACTGCACCACGGGCTACTACTACCTGATGTTCCCGGCGCTCACTCCGTACATGGACACGCTGTCGCCTGGGCAGGCCTACGTCGTGCAGGGCAACGCAGGCATCCGCTAGGCAGGTGCCGCCGGCGGGCAGGCACTCGGCCCCGGCCGGTGGAAGGCGGGCGCCCGTGCTGCAGTGCCGATGCCCGAGGCCGACGCGGCGCGTGCGGCGCTAGAAGCGCGCCTGCAGGACCAGATTGAAGCCCAGGCGCGCCGGCTTTTCGAAGACCGCGATGTTCTGACCGGAAATGTCGCTCACGAGCGTGGTCCGGTTGTTGTCGATCTCGAAGAAGACCTCGCCGAGGATCGCCAGGTACTCGGAGAGATCCATGCGGCCTGTCCCTTCCACGGCAAGGATGGGAATGACCTCTGCATCGGGTGGTAGGATGTCGAATTCACCCTCCGCACGTACCACCACGGTGCGCTGACCGGTCAGCGTGACCGGCGGATTTACCCCTGCGGGCAGGCGATCGGTCACCACCCAGGCCGGCACCTTCACCCCGAAGCGGAGCCCCGGCGTCAGGTGCAACCCTTCGATGAAGTAGTCGAAGCCCACGGCAGCAAAGGTTTCCGGGTGCGGGTGCATCTGGTCCGTGAACGCCTGGAAGGGGACGAAGGAGGGCACGTTGAAGAGGATGTGCGCCAGATCCCGGTACACCGCGTCCGCGAAGATCCGAAGCTTCCCCGTCTTCAGCGCGAAGTTCACGTCTCCTGCGATTGCGCTCTGGAGCACCGTCGACCCGAAGGCGTTGGGGTCCTGCAGCGTCTGCACCAGGTAGGAGACCTCCGCCTTGATCACGTAAGAGGTCGAGCCGTCGTAGGTCTCGGGCCGGAAGAAGGTGGGGCGACTGTCGGGGTCGTTCGTGTACAGGCGCAGGTCGATCGAGGTGCCTACGCCCCGCCCCACATGATAGGCGACCTGTCCGCTGATGCCGCCCGCGGTGAGCTTCTCCCCCCGAAGGTCGGGCGTCGCGAAAGTGCCGCGCGTGAAGAAGCCGCCGTTGGCTTCCACGCGAAAGGTCTCGGTGAGGTCGACGCCTGCGCCCCCCAGGACGCCGTAGTTCGCTACCAACTCGGTGGCGCGCTCGTCCTGTAGCTGAATGTTCTCGTCGAGGAGCGCCGACTTCCCACCCAGCCACAAGTAGAAGCGTTCCCGCTTGATCTTCAGCCGTGCCCCGGGAACGTTGCTGCGGCGGCTGCGGCGCGGAAAGATGCTCTCGCCCCCCCAGGTGAGCCGATAGGAGTAGCCCAGGCGGAAGCGGTCCGAGCTGACGGGGAAGCCCGTGAAGGAGACCTCCTCGCCGTCCTTCCAACCTTCCGGCGTCCATGCCAGGCGAACGTAGCTAGAGGAGTCCCCGAAGCGCCCGTCCGGGGAGAGGCGCAGCACCAGGGCCGCCTCCCCATAGAGGCGGTCGAAGAAGGTGGGCGACTTCTTGTAGAGCACCAAGTGCGTCGTCGTCTCGAAGCCACTGTCCTTCGTGTCGTAGTTCTCGAAGAAGAGTTTGTTGCGCCCAGAGGCGTCGAACTGCGGGCCGGGGCTCGGCTCGTCGATCTCGCCGGGGCCGGCGAGGAGGTTGTCGTCGGCGAAGACGAAGGTGAGGCGGGTGTCGACGAAGGGGTTGTAGGGCTCCGCTGCGCGGTGTCCGTCCGCCTGTGGCGACACTGTTTCTTCGACCTCCACCTCCACCGTCCGAGCCGCGGGCGTTCCCCCCGGTGCTGAAGCGGAGTGCACCCGGCTCTGCTGGGCCGGCTGCGCCTTGGCTTCCCCTTGGCCGGCCGCGGCAGCGGGCTGGGCCGAGTCCTCGGCCGGCGCTGCCGCGCCATCCCCGGGCGCAATCGGGCGTGCTGAGGCCCCGGTGCCGGCCGCTTCGGTCTCTGCCGCGGGCGCCTGGGCCTCTGCGTGGCCACGTGCCGGGAGGAGGGCGAGGAGGAAGACGAGGGCGAAGAGGAGTCGAGGAGCAGCCATGGTGTGTGTTCCGTAGGGCAGGGAAGGGACCGCGCTGAGGGCGCGGCACGGTCGGTCGCAGCTCGCCGGCCTCACGGATGCCGGACGAGATCCTCGGGGGTTCGCGCCAGCACCACCCACCGAGGTCGTGCCGGCAGACTGTGGCGGAGGTTGCCCGAGACGTCGATGAGGATCCCCTGGTTGGCGGGGTCGAGGGGGTCGAACTCGGGCACGCCCTCCCGCGTCAGGACGTTGATCTTTGGGCCGGCACCTTCATCCAGGGTCACCGCCCACTGCCCGTACGTCTCGTAGCCGGAGAGTTCCGAGCAGGTGGGGTCGAGGTTGCACATCGCCTTACACGCGATTTCCCGGCACACGGTGCGCTCGTCGCCGTCGCTGCAGTTCGGATCGTAGTTGGGCACGTCGCCGTCCTTGTTGAAGTCGCAATCCACCCAGGTGGTGGGCGTACGCACCCGGCGTACGACCACCACCGAACTCTCCAGCGACTCGAGGTCGAGGTTGTCCTGCTGGCCGCACATGAGGCCGTTGTCCCCCATGCCGGTCGCGGCACAGAGCTCGCTGGTGATCTCGACCGGTGCGGGGAGATCTTCGAGCCGTTTTGGCGCCATCACGCGGGTCCAGGAGGGAAAGACGAGCTGTGTGGTGCCAGTGAACTCCTGAACGGTGCCGATGATGGATGAGACTCGGTCTCCCATGGAGAGGCCGTCGGGGAAGGAAAAGGAGTAGACGAAGAGTCCGCCCCAGGTACCGGGGCGCATGGGATCCGGCTCCGCCTCGAGGTCCTGCACGAAGAAGCCTTCGGCGAAGACGCCCGTGACGATGAGATCGCCCTTTCGGATCTCGATGAAAGACCCGGTGAGCGGGCTCGTCGTCACGTCCTCGGTCCGCTGCATCTGCGCGATGGCGGGCATGTCGACGTAGAAGGTGGGACTGCAGCCCACCGCATAGGTGCTCTCTGGGCCTCGGTAGCGATCCTCCACGCACACATAGGTCTTGCCGTAGACCTTCGAGAGGAAGAGCGAGGCGCTGCCTTCCCCTGCGACAAGGGGAACGCGAACGAGGGCGAAGCGGTCGTCGTGGGCACGACCGGGCGTTGCGAAGACGGCCACCTCGCCGTTGAACTCGCTCATCTTCCGGCCCTTGTTCGAGATCGCCACGATCGTGACGTCGATGGGCAGGGGGCTCTCGGGGAAGGGGATCGGGCTCTCCGCGCTGCCCCGGGCCGAGGTCGTGTTCACCCGGAAGCTCGCCAGGCGCTCTTCGAGCCCGCGCTGCTCCACGCAGGCCGCGAGCAGCAGGACTGCGAGCCCTAGGACGGCGCCCCACCCGAGTCTCGATGAGTAGCCGCGCCTCACAGCTGGCTCCTGTCCACGATACGGCGGACGATGCGGCCGTCCTCGACGCCGACGACGATGGGCACTTCCAGGGGGTTCGCGCAGAAGGCGCGCATCGCATCGCTGATGAACCCGCATTCGGGACTCTCTCGCTGGCCTTCCGCCGTCGCGGCCTTCACCTCGCCACAGGAACACTTTCCAGCGCTCGCCGAGTCGGGGTCGTCACGGATCGTTTCACAGGCCCGCACGGCGATCTCGTCGGTAGGCAGGCCGTTGCACCACATCGACCCGTCGTCCTTCGTGATGGTCTCGCTCAGGAGTTCCTCACAGGTGCAGTAGTTCTGGAAGAAGTCGATCAGCGCATCGCGCATCGCCACACCTGTGTCGAACTGGGTCGTATTTCGCTTGAGCATCGTGAAGCCCGACCCACCCCCGGCGATGTAGTTGTTGGTCGCCACCTTGTAGAAGAAGTTGGGGTCCAGAGGCTCGCCGTTGACCGTGATCTCCTTGGCGGGATGGGCCCAGCACTCGCCTTGGCGGCAGGACCAGGCGATGCCGTCCTGGTCGCTGGGGTCGTAGTTCGGGCAGTCGGCGGGTTCGTTGCAAGCGTAGCGGTGTTCGTTTGCGAGCACCTGGCCGCAGTCCATGATGAAGCGGAGACCCGCGACCTGTGCCTGCGATTGACAGCCGCGACCCGCAGAGCGGTAGGCCACGAAGTCGAGCACCTCTTGGATCTCAGAGCCCGACAGGTACATGACCGTCAGGGTGTTCTCGAAAGGGAAGACGTTGAACATCGATTCGATGTTGATGGGGCCGGCGTAGAGGGCATCGCGGATGCCCAGGGTGTTGGTGATGCCGATTTCGGCATTCACCCGGCGCCGGCGCCGCATGGCATCCGCAGTGATGTTTCCTAGCGGTGCATCGCCACCGGTGGAGGAGTTTCGCCGCTGTACCGTTCGCGGCGCGTACGCGAAGATCTGGGGCAGGTCGAGGCTCTGGTTGAGATCGAGGATGTACGGCTCGAGCAGCTTCATCGTCTCGGTGTGCTCGTGCCCCTTACACTGCTCGACGATGGCGCGCACCTGCTCGAGGTACTTCTGCTCCTCACCGAAGACAGGCTGCGGCCGCTGCTCCGGGTCGATGCACCACATGCCGTCGATGGGGAAGACCTTGTAGGTGTGGGTCTTCACCTCCCAGCCGAATTCGGGGTGCTCGGGATCGCGGTGGAGGATCAGATCGAGGCGGCCCAGGTACTTCGCGAAGGCGCCGGAGTGGGAGAGCACCACCTCGCGGCCGTCGCGATCCACGATCACCTGCGGCGGGTTGAGGACGACGTGGAGGTGCCCTCCCATGATCACGTCCAGTCCGCGAACGCCCGGTACGAAGAAGGTGCCCGTTCCGTCCCCGTGGTCCTCGCGTAGCTCCCAGGGATCGAAGTCGCGCTCCACGAAGCGCATGCCCACGTCCATCTTCGCCTCGGTCTCGTAGCCGGTGACCAGCTCCACGTCCTCGTGGAGTCCGAGGTGGCTGGTGACCACGATGAGGTCCACCTGGGGCTGCAGGAAGTAGACCCACTGGCGCAGCACTTCATTCTGCTCCATGGCCACCGCCCCCGTGGAGTTGGCCTCGGCGACGATGGAGTTGAGGGAGGAGATATTGGCCATGCCGATGATCCCCACCTTCAGCCCCCGTACGTTGGCGATGGTGTAGGGCTGAGTGACCTCTCGGAGCGGCGGCACCGAAGGGTCCTCCGCCGGGTCACGCCAGTCGTAGTTCGCGGCGAGCAGCGGGTAGGTCGCGTGTGCAGCCACCTGCCGGTAGAGGTTCCATGCGCCGGCATCGAACTCATGGTTGCCCACCACCACCGCATCGGCGCCGATGAGGGAGAGCCACTTGATCTCCACCTCGCCGAGGTGGCTGTTGAAGATGGGGGCGCCCTGAAAACAGTCCCCGGAGTCGATGTGAAGAGTGCGGGGGGAGCGGGCCCGCTCCCGCTCGATGAGTGCCCCCAAACGACCGATGCCCCCATAGGGCGGGGCATCTGGAGAGAGGCCCAGGTTCCGGTCGGTGGTCAGCGGCTGTAGGTCGTAGGGAAGCAGCCGCGAGTGGATGTCGGCGGTGTGGAGGATGGTCAGGCGCAGATCCTGCTCCTCGAGCACCGGCTGCTCCTGCTCGACCGTGCACCCGGCCGCCAGGATCCCGGCGGTGAGCAGCGCCCACAGAGGGCTCGCCCACGCTCTGTGCCCCGGAGTCACTCGGCAGGGCACGGCGCCCCATGCTTCGGCCGCCGCCCCACCGGCGGCTCGGCATCCGACGGGGCCGAAGCGAGGGCACGGTGACGACACGGCGATGCCTTCCTGGGGTACGAAGCGGCCCACGCGAACTTCCTAGGGCACGAGGTCGGCGGCGCCGCGGGGCAAGAGGGTCCGCCCAAAGTTCCAGTGGACGATGCCGGTGAGGGACGTGAAGGTGCTCCCTGCCGTTTGGGCGGGCATCGAACGATAGAGCGTGTCGTCCACCAAGATGCCGTCGTCGATCTCGAACACACCAAACTGATTGGTGTCGGTGGCCACCGTGACGTTCTCGACGGTGATCAAGACGCCCTCCCAGGCTTCTCCACCGGCGGCGGCCAGCTCCGCGGTGGTCACGACGGCGGGGCTAGGGGCGCTCCCCGGCGCGACCTGCTCGATCGAGGAGAGCACGATCTCGCTTGCTGTGTCGGTGTCGCCGTTGAAGGCGAACTCCGTGTAGCGCCCCTCGAGGTTCACGCGGTCGCCCACCGAGAATGCGGTGAGATCGATCCCCGTGGGGTTGTGGACATAGATGCCGCTGTAGGTGCCGCCGGCCTCCTCCTGTACGGCGAGCGCCGCGCGGCCCATCGCATCCGCCTCGCCGATGGCCGAGACGACGACCCCCTCGAGGCGCACCTGCGTGTCGGGCGCTGGGTGGTCCGGGCGCGTGGGGTCCTGCAGATCGTAGACGCTCACGACCGGGGTGGGCTGCACCATGCCCGCCTCCACGTCCTCTGGACCACGGGGCAGTAGGGCATAACCGAAGTTGTAGTGGCCGATGCCGGTGAGGCGCAGGAAGGTGTCGCCGACCTGGGGCAGGGGCGCGTCGGGCCAGAGGAGGTCGTCCACCTTCAGGGTCCCACCCACCACGAACTCGTCGTACTGGTTCGGCCCCTCGGTCACGGTGACGTTCTCCACCTGGATCAGCACGCCCTCCCATTTTTCCGCCTCGGCCGGATCGGCGAAGGCCGCGACGTCGAGCACCTGCGGCGCCGGGGGAATGCCGCTGCCCGTCTTCGTGAGGCTCCGCAAGACCAGCTCGCTCACCGTGTCCGTGTCCCCGCTGAAGGCAAACTCGGTGTACTCGGCGCTCACGTCGACGAGGTCCCCCACGGTGAGGGCCGAGAGGTCGAGGCCGTCGCGGTTGTAGACGTAGATCCCCGAGTAGGCGCCACCGGCCGGCTCCTCTACGACGAGGTGGATACGGCCCATGGCGTCGGGTGCGGAGAGCGCCGTGACCACCACCCCCGAGAGCGCGACGGCGGCTCCCTCCTGCGGATGCTCCGGCGCGCTGGGATCCTGGATCGCGTAGATCGTCGTCGCAATGGGGCCGGGGTGGCTCCCGTTCTCGAGCGTGATGTCCTCGTTGGAGCGGGGCTCGAGCCGCATCTCGTCGAAGGAGTACCAGAGCACCCCCACGATGCTCTGGAAACGCAGGCCCACCGCGCGCAGCCCGGCGATGTCCGTCTCGAAGGCATGGCCCACGATGAGCCCTCCGGTAATCCGAAAGTCCCCTCGGTCCACCCCATCACTCCCCGGAACGGGCGTCTCCACGATCTCCGCCGGACCCACCTCAACGAGCACCGCTTCGTAGTTCTCCGCGAGCGCCGCACCCGTCGCGACCTCGGCCGGGTCCACCGCTTCCGGCATCGGGAGAGCCTCACCCGAGGCGGCCACGGTCACCGACTGTGCCTCTATGCGGCTCATGCCGAAGAACTCGGCGTAGGTGCCGGTGACGCTCACTCGGTCCCCCACCTGCACCTCCTGGTCGAGGAAGGTCACCAGGATGGCCGACCATGCGCCACCGTCGGGCTCTTCCACGAACGCCTCCCAGTACCGGGTGCCGTCGTTGCGCGTGCGCGAGCGGACGGCGGTGACGATCACGTCCTCGATGGTCACCAGGGAATCGGGCGCCGGGTGAAGGGGGTCGGCCTCGTTCTGGATCTGGTAGATGGTGTAGACGCCGGTGGCTTCACACGCGGCGGCGGCGGAGCAAGCGACGAGGTCCTCGCAGTCGGTCAGCCCGTTGCCATCGTTGTCGATCCCGTCGGAGCAGGTCCCTGGGTAGTCGATCCCCTCGGGGCCAAGTCCGCCTCCATCCCCGCCTCCATCGATGCCAGCGTCGGGCCGGCCTCCGTGGTCTCGGGTGAACGGACATCCCGCCGCCAGCGAAAGGAAGGGCAGGGCGACGAGCAGGGACAGGATGAACGGACGCGTGCGCATGAAAGCCTCCGCAGGACGTCAGGCGGGTGCGGGTCGCGACCCGGCGCTCGGGGCGCGCGGAACCTAGCGCCCCGCAGCGCTCGGCGTCAACGCAGCCGCCTGCAGGGGGGCACGGCTGTGGCCCCGCCCCCGAGTGGCCCGAACTCTCCATCGCCCTGGCCTGGCACCGGGAATCCAGGTTAGGAGGCGCCATGGGCACGCAGGTGATCGATATCGAGGTGGTCTCCGATCGGACGGCGGAGAGCCGCTGTGACGAGGGCTTCCTGCATCTCCGGCGCCTCCTCGTGCGCAACCGTCGCGCCGACGGCACGGTGAGCGAGGTCTACCCCGTCGACGTGGTCGACCGGCCTCAGCTCGATGCGGTGGCGGTGGTCGTGTGGCGGCGCGGCGCCACGGGCCAGGTCGAGGTGCTCCTCCGGCAGACGCTCCGGCCGGCGGCGCTCTTGCGGCGCGACCGAAATCCGCCGCTGCCCGATCCCCGGCCCTACCTCGCGCTCTACGAGATCGTCGCCGGCGTCCTCGAAGCGGAGGACCGCGGCGAGGCGGGGCTGCGGGCCCGGGCTGCCGCCGAGTGCTGGGAAGAAGCGGGGCTGAAGGTCCACCCGGAGGAGGTCGAGCTGCTCGGTGCGCCGTTCTTCGTCGCACCGGGCATCCTGTCGGAGAAGATTTTCCTCACCGCGGTGGACGCGGGACGGCGTGCGCTGCAGCCGCCGCCCGGAGACGGGAGCCCCCTCGAGGAGTCGGGTGCTCTGCGCTGGATGGCACTCGACGAGGCGATCCGCTGCTGCGTGGCCGGGGAGATCGAGGACGCCAAGACCGAGATCGGCTTGCGCAGGCTCGCCGAGGCGCTCCCCGGAGGCGGGCGGCCGCTCATCGCCTGAGGCACCTGCAGCCAGCGCCGCCGGGGGCCGCGGGGTGGGGCCGCGCCACCTCGGCGGGTGGGGAGAACGCACCGACTTCCCCTCCGTCCCGGCCCCGTCCTAGTCTCTCGACAGGAGATGAACTTCGCCTCGCAAAGGAGATCCCCGTGAGAGATCGAGTGCTCCGAGTCCTGCCCCTCGCTCTGTTCCTCGCTGCCGCCTGCTCCGAGGAGAAGCCCGCCGAGACGAGGAGCTTCTTCGAGGAGGGCGGGCAGGCCGGGGCGGCCAAGGCCGCCGGGATGCCCGAAGGGCATCCCGCGACCGGCGCTGCGCCGGCAGGCGGGGCGAAGGCGGGTCTCGGCGGGACGCAAGCGGGTGCCGCAGCGGCCCAGCCAATCGTCCAGGGCACCATCACGCTGGGCGAGGCCCAGAAGGACTCGGCCCCGGTGGGCGTGCTCTTCATCATGGCCCGCATGCCGGCGCAGGGGGAGATGCGCGGGCCGCCCATCCTGGTGAAGAAGGTGAACATGCCCAAGTTCCCGTACCCCTTCGAGCTGACCACCGCGGACGTGATGATGCAGGGTATGCCGGTGCCCGAGAAGCTGGTCGTGCAGGTGCGCCTCGACCAAGATGGTGACGCGATCTCCCGGACGCCGGGTGACCTGTACGGGGAAGCGAAAGGCCTGGTCGACAAGGGGGCCACCGGCGTACAGGTGGTCCTCGATACGCGGGTGGAGGAAAGCAAGCCCGGCCGGGCCATGGGGCCCGCCGGCGCCCGCGCCCCGGCCCACGGAGGACAGGCGCCCGCAGGGGGCGGCTCGCCCCACTGAGGGGCCGCGGCCGGGGGCCGGGCTGACCGAGCGCCCCAGGGCACGCCACCCGCTGCGGGTGCAGCGACTCGCCCGGCCGGCGCCGGGCAGTGTGCGGGGGCGCTCCCCGCGTTTCTAGCGCTTCTTCCCCTTCTGCTTCCTACGCTTGGCCTCGCGCTTCTTCCGGAGGCGCTCGAGCTCCGCCTCGATGGCCTCCTTGCGGGCGCGCAGCGTTGCCTCGCGGACCCGGTCGTCCTCGCCCGCGTCCTCGTCCTCGGCCCACGGGTCTGGGGGATCGGTGGGCGGCGTGGGATCGTCGCGGCGAATCCGACGCCGCAGCTGGGTGTACAGGTCCCCACCCGCCTTCACCCCCGCGCCCATCAGCACGGCGGCGCCGAGGCTCTTGGCGAGGCGAAGCACGATCTGGCTCGTCCGACTCGACATGTTCCGAGTGTACTCCATCCGTGCTTAAGTCCGGCGAAATGGCCGAGCGATCCCTCTCCTTCGAGTTCTATCCGCCGAAGACCGACGCGGGCCGGCGGCGCTTCCTGCGCACCCTCGATGCGCTCGCACGCCTCGAGCCGTCCTACGTATCGGTGACCTTCGGCGCGGGGGGATCGACCCGGGAAAAGACCTTCGAAACGGTGGAACTCATCCGCGCGCGCACCCGGCTGTGCGCCGTGCCGCACATCTCCTGCATCACCTCGACCCGCGACGAGATCCACCGCTACCTAAAGCGCTACGTCGATGCCGGCATCCCCAAGGTGGTGGCACTGCGGGGAGACCGGCCCCGGGACGGCTCTCCGCTGCCGCCGAGGGGCGAGGGCTTTCGCTACGCCGCGGAACTCGTCACATACATCCGGCGCCACTTCCCCTCGCTGCGGATCGCCGTGGCCTGCTATCCCGAGTGCCATCCCGAGTCGCCCACCCCCCACTCGGACCTGCGACACTTCGCAGAGAAGGTGCGGGCGGGCGCCGACGCGGCGATCACGCAGTACTTCTTCAACAACGCCGCGTACTATCGCTTCCGCGACGAGGCCGCGGCCCTCGGGGTGGACATTCCCATCTATGTGGGCCTGATGCCCATCTGGGACTGGGCCCAGGTGCGGCGCTTCTCGGAGTTCTGCGGCGCGGACGTCCCCCGATGGATCCGGCGCCGCATGGACGCCTTCGAGGGGGATGCCGAGAGCCAGCGGGCCCTCGGGGTGGAGATCGCGGCGCGGCAGATCGAGGATCTCTTCGCCCACGGGGCGCCCGGCATCCACTTCTACACCCTCAACCGGGCGGAACCGATTCTGCGGATCTACGAGGCGCTGGGGCTGCGCTGACGGCGGGCTGCGCTGGGGCGCGGGCCGCCACGCAGAGGCTTGCGGGGCAGCGCCTGCCGGGCGCCCTTGCCCCAGCCCATGCTGCCGGGGAGACCTGCGGCCCGCCACTGCACGGAGAAGTCACGGCGGCCAAAGGAAACGGCCGGGCCCGGAATGGGCTCGGCCGCGGGGAAGTGGTGGAGGCGATCGGGATCGAACCGACGACCTTCGCATTGCGAACGCGACGCTCTCCCAACTGAGCTACGCCCCCAGATGGAGGAGCGCGGATATTAAGGACGCCGGCCGGCCTCGGTCAAGGCCGGAGGTGCCGCGCCCGCCCGTACCCGCCGCGTGCCCTTCGCGTTCCGCCGGGGCCGCGCCGCGGCGGACGGACCGTACGCCGGCCAGGGACGGAAATGCCCAGTCTTTGACACCCTTTGCGGATCGCCGTTATACCCCAGAGGACCCGTCTCCCTCTCTGCCGCGCTCGCGGCTCGGAGCGCACCCATCAGCATGGCATCCGAAGGCGCCAAGCCCACCCAGAGCGATCTCGCTGCCCTCGAACAGGCGTTCGCCGCCGATCCAAAATCCGACGCCTACCAGCCGCTGGCCGAGGCCTACCTGGCCCTTGGCCGCTTCATGGAGGCGATGGTGGTCTGCAAGAAGGGGGTGAAGGGCCACCCCGAGGATCCGGCCGCGCACTGCCTCCTCGCCAAGGTCTACGCCCGGCAGAGCAAGCACAAGAAGGCGCTGGACGAGCTGGCCCGGGCGCTCGAGATCGATGCCGCCTGTGGCCCTGCCCACGCACTGAAGGCCGAGATCCTCCTGGAGCAGGGCGAGATGGACGCGGGGGCAGAGCACCTGAAGCGGGCCGCCGACGCGATGCCCGATGACGAGGGGGTGCGCGAGGCGCTGCGCAAGTGGGGGATCGATTACGAACCGCCGTCGCCCGCGCCCGAGCCGACCGCGGCGCCGGCCGAAGGTGGGGGGCCTCCACAGGGGGCCGGGCCTCCGGCTGCAGCGCCCGAAGCAACCGCTGAGACCGCCGCGCCTCCCGCGCCGGTGGAGGACAGCGCCGGCGGGGCCCCGGGGGCGGGCGGCGCCACGCCGAGCCCCACCGAGACGGCGGTCGCCGGCCCCACAGGGGCGTCGCAGGGCTCGGCCATCGTCGACGCCACCTCTTTGACCGTGCCAGGGACGCAGCCGGTGCCCGGTGCGCCGCAAGCTCCCGGCGTGGGAGCGGCGCCCGCGGCGGCCGCTGTGGCTCCGCCATCGGCCGAAGTGGTCCTCCCCGAAGGGCCCCCGCCCGGTTATGGCGTGCGTCCCCCCGTGCCAGCACCTGAGCCAGCGGGCGCCGCCGCGGCCGCGCCTGGGACAGTCGCCCAGCCGGCGACGCCCCCAGGCGGGCCCCCGCCTCCGGCCGGCCCGCCCCCCTTGGCCGAGGACGACGACTTCGAGACGGGGACCGGGCCGATCCGGGTGCAGGGTACCAAGCGCGGTGGGATGCGTTCGACGCTCCTCCTCGTGCTCGTCGGCCTCTTGGGACTGGGCGGCTTCGGCGTTTGGTACACGAACGAGGCGGCGACCAAGCGGGAGATCGCCCGGCTTTTGAAGGAGGCGCAGAAGGAGCTCTCCCACGACAGCTACGCCGCGTACAAGCAGGCGAGCGAGACCTGCGAGAAGATTCTCGAGCTCGATCCCGATCAGTTCGCGGCACATGCCTACCTCGCCTACATCGATGTGCTCCGCTGGGGGGAGCATGGCGAGGGCGACGTGATGCTGCAGAGCGCCGAGCGCCACCTCGCCGCCGCCAAGGCGCACGGGAAGGAGCACAGCCACCTCATTGCGGCGCAGGCCTACTACGACTTCTTCAAGGGGAACGAGGACAAGGCCATCGACGATCTGACCGCGATCCTCGAGCGTCCGGGGACCACCAGCGGCCTGCTCTCGGGCACCCTCGGCATCATCCAGATGTGGGCCGGACGCCTGGACGACGCCCGCAAATCGCTCATCCGGGCCCAGGAACTCTCGCCGGGCGAGCCGCGCATCCTCGCTGCTCTCGCCGAGCTGGCACGGCGCCGCGGGCGGGACGCCGAGGCGGCGCGCTACTACGAGAACGCACTCAACTTCGATCCCCACCACGTGGACTCGCTCCTCGGGGCGGCGCTCCTGATCATCGAGAACGACGCGGTGGACAACGCGCGGGCGGAGCAGTTCCTGAAGAAGGTGGAGGAGATGCCCGGCGATCAGAAGTCCCCGCGCCAGCAGGCGATGTACCACTTCGCTCGGGCACAGCTCCTCTACGCCCAGGGCAAGACACAGGAGGCTCGGGCGGCCGAAGAGAAAGCCAAGATGCTCCTGCCCAACAACGCCGACTTTGCGTCGATGATCGCACGCCGTGAGTTTCGCGCCGGGCACTACGATGCCGCGGTGGACGCCATCCGAGAGGCGATTCGCATCGAGCCGAAGCGGGCCACCTTCTACGTGCAGCTCGCCCGCATCCTCCTCGCCAAGCCCGGGGGCGAGCGTGAGGCGATCGAGGCTCTCGAGAAGGCGCGCGCCCAGCTCCCCGACAACGTGGATCTGCTCATGCTCCTCGGAGAGGCCAATGCAAAGGCACGGCGCTGGGATGCAGCATTGGCCGCCTACGAGAAGGTGAAGGCGCTGAAGGGAGACCGCTACGGGCCGGCGCTCCTGGCCATCGGAACCCTCGAGCGCAAGCGACGCAACTTCGAGGCGGCAAAGAAGACACTCACTCAGGCGGCCGAGGCCTTCGTCGATCCCACCGGCAAGGCGCGGGCGAACCTCGAGCTGGCCCGCATCGCCATCGCCGAGCGGGACGACGCAGCGGCGCGGAAGCTCCTCGAGCGAGCGCTTCGTCTGGACCCCTCTCTGCCCGACACGTACTTCTTCCTCGGGCAGCAGCTTGCCGGGGACCGGCGCGGGCGCGCCACGGCGAAGGAGTTTCTACAGATCTATCTGAAGCGGGATCCGTCGGGGCCCTATGCGGAGCGGGCGCGGGGCCTGATGCGGCGGCTTTAGGACAGCGGCTGTGGGCGTGCTCGCATTGATGCTCGTCGCTACCTGTGTGGGGGTGGTCCTTATCCTTCTCCTGGTGGCAGCCGGTCCCAACCCCGCGGCAGCCGGGATCGCAGGCCGCCCTGCGCCCGAGGGCACCGATCTCGCCGGGGGGGATGCGTGGCTTGCGGGGCTCTCCCGTGAGGAGTTCACCCGGCTTCTGGCGCGCCTCTTCGAGGAGCTCGGCTTCGAGATCACGCCCCTCGAGTCGGGCGCAGGCGAAGCGGTGCTCCTCATCGCCGAGGACCCCACCCCCATTCGCGGTGTGAAGATGCTGGTGTGGGGGCAGCCGCTCGCCCCCGCAGGTGCGTTGGGGGCCGAGGTCGTGCGCGAGGCGATGGAGATGGTACGGGGCGAGGATGCGGGAAAGGGCGTGGTGGTCACGCCAGGGCGCTTCACCGCGGAGGCGCGGACCCTCGCCGCATCGCTCCCCATCGACCTCCTCGACGGTAGGGCCCTCCTCGAGCAGGTCAAGAAGAAGCTGCCGCAGGTTGCGGCGCAAAAGCAGGTCTGAAGGGCGCTGGGGCAGCCCTGCACTGCCGCGGCCTGTGGCGGAGAGGCTCGGCCGCGGCGAACGACCGTCCCCAAGGACCGTCGCCGGTGCCGGGGCGTGCCCCCCACCCGCCACAGGCGGGGCGCTTACTACTCCTGCATCTTCCGCAGGACCTCGTCCTTCCGCCCTTCTTCGATGAGCTTGTCGTTGTCGAGGCCCATCTTGAGGCTCCACCAGGTGAAGAAGCCGAAGATGAAGAGCATGAAGACGATGGGGATGTTGTCCGGCTTGGAGATGATCGCCCAGAAGTTGTCGAATCCGCTGGGCGGCGCGGTGCTGCCGGAAGCAAGAAGGGTCATGAGGCTGGTGATCATGAGGACTCCAAAGGGCTCGCGAACGGAGTGGGGAAGATGCACCCGTGAGGAGGTGCATCTAACGAAGGCGTTGGGGCGGTGTCAACGACCGCGGCCACGCCGCGCGAAGGCACTCGTTCCCGGGCGCAACGGGGTTAACGGCGCTCGTGTCCGCCATCTTGACCGTGGACAGGTCAGTTGTTACGCACTGCGCCAGATCGTCGCACCCCGGCGGCAATCCAGCGTCGCGGGTGCGTCCACACCAACCCAAGCTGTCACACCTGTATTCACTCAAGGGTGTCGCCGAGGGGCGACGAGGAGTAGCACGATGATGAAGCGAATCGCTGGCGTTCTTGCGGTGCTCGCACTGGTGGCGGTCACTGGCTGTGAATCGAAGGGTGGCACAGGTGAGGCCCCCGCGGCTGCGCCCGCAGCCGCCAAGAAGGAGGCTCCCAAGAAGGAGGAGGCGAAGACGGAGGCTCCCAAGAAGGAGGAGGCCAAGCCGGCGGCCGCGGCGGAGGGCAATCGGAAGATCACGGGCGTTGTGACCTTCGAGGGTGAGCCCCCGCCGCGCACCGAGCTGAAGATGAACGCCGACCCGGTCTGCGCAAAGAAGAGCAAGGGTGCCAAGTCGGAGTCGGTGCTGGTGAAGGACGGGAAGCTCCAGAACGTGGTCGTCTACATCTCCTCGGAGCTGCCCGCCAAGCCAGGCACGGGCGAGGTCGAGATCCACCAGAACGGGTGCCTGTATCGCCCCCGCGTGCAGTGCGCGTCCGCGGGCCAGACGATCAAGATCGTCAACGGCGACGAGACCATGCACAACGTGCACGCCTACCTCGGCGAGGGCAAGGCCAAGACCCTCTTCAACCAGGCCCAGGTGCCCCACGGGCCGGCGATCACCAAGTCCACCAAGAAGGCGGGCGAGCTGTGGCACTTCACCTGTGACGTGCACCCGTGGATGGAGGGCTTCATCTTCGTGGCCAACAACGGCTACTGCGCCGTCACGGGCGAGGATGGGAAGTTCACCATCGAGGGCCTCGCCCCAGGTGAGTACGAGCTGACCTTCTGGCACGAGAAGTACGGCACCAAGACCCAGAAGGTGACGGTTCCCGCGGACAAGGACGCGGAGGTCACCGTGGCCTACGCCGCGAAGTAGGCCCACTCGCCCGGCTCGCTCGGCTGCACGGCCGCGCGAGCTCCACTGCAGGCGGTGCGCCTCTCCGTGGAGGCGCGCCGCCTTCGTCGTTTCGGCGGCGCCGGAGGCGGCCACCTCGGCGCGGTGAGGTGGTTTTGTGGATGCAAAAGCCACCCGGCGGCTCTATAGTGCGCCCGCTTCGATGGAGCGCGTCGCCACACCGCTGCGGCCAAGCCTGGCCGACTGGATCTCCCTGACCAAGCCGGGGATCACCCGGATGGTGGTGATCTCCACCATCGGCGGCATGTGGCTCGCCCCCGAGACGATGCAGCTCTCCACAGCGCTTCTCACCGTGCTGGGGATGGTCCTCGTCGTCTCCGGGGCCAACGCCCTCAACTGCTACCTCGAGCGCGAGGTGGACCGGCACATGGACCGCACCGCGGATCGGCCGCTCCCCGCCGGAAGGATGGATCCCGAGGGCGCGCTCTACTTCGGGCTCGCCCTCTCGGCCGTGAGCATTCCGCTTCTGACGCTGGGGGCCGGCCCCTTGGCAGCGCTCCTCGCCGGAGCGGCGCTGGTGCTCTACGTCCTGGTCTACACCCCGCTCAAGCGCCTCTCACCCTTGTCCACGGTCGTGGGGGCCTTTCCCGGCGCACTGCCCACGCTCGTGGGCTATGCCGCCGTCTCCGAGACCCTCCGGCCGCCGGCCTTCGTGCTCTTCGCGATTCTCTTCCTGTGGCAGATGCCACACTTCTATGCGATCGGCCTGTTCCGGCGGGAGGAGTACGCAGCAGCCGGACTCCAGATCGCGTCGGTCGTGCATGGCGAGGTTGCGACGCGGGTGCAGATGGCGCGCTATGCGACGGCGCTCCTCCCCGTCTCTCTGCTCCTCGTGCCGATGGGGGCGGCGGGCGTGGTGTACGCCCTGGGTGCGGCGGTGCTCGGCATCGCGTTCCTGCTTCTGTGCATCGTGGGAGTGCTGCGGGGCGGAGGCAGGCGCTGGGCTCGGCTGGTCTTCCATGGATCGCTCGTCTACCTCCTCGGGCTCATCGCCGTGCTCGTCGCCGATGCCATCGTCCGCGCCTGAATCGGGAGCTTCGCCGATGGAGACGCGCCGTTCCAAGGGCCAGAAAGCCGCGCTGTGGATCCTCTTCGCCGCCGCGATCCTGGCGGTGCCGGCGGTCGCCTGGGTGCGATCCTCGCCGGAGCCGCCGGTGCTCTTCGAGCTGCCGGAGTTCCATCTCGTCGATCAAGCGGGGCGACCCTTCGACCGGCAGGCGATGCTCGGAGAGGTTTGGATCGTCGATTTCATCTACACCCGCTGCGCTGGGTCCTGCCCCATGCTCACGCAGCGGATGCGGGAGGCGAAGGCGCGTCTCGACGCAACGCCCGAGGGCCGCCGGGTGCGGCTCCTCTCGATCACTGTGGACCCGACGACCGATACACCGGAGCGTCTCGCCGACTACGCACGGAAGTGGGCCGGCGACGACGGGCGGTGGATCTTCGCCACCGGCGAGAAGGCGGCGGTGGAAGCGGCGGTCATCCAGGGGTTCAAGACGGCGATGGGCCCCGTGCCCCAAGGAGCAGAGGTTCCCCAGGGCTTCGACATCCTCCACGGGAAGCGCCTCGTCCTGGTGGATCCCAAGGCACGGATCCGCGGGTACTACGAGGCGACGCCAGAGGGGCTCGATGCCCTGGTGGCGGCAGCTCGCCGCCTCGCTGACTCCGGAGGGGCGTAGCGCCCGACGGACCCAGGTTGCACGGCGTGCCGCGGCTCGCGGAGACGGCTGGTTGTGCCGCCCACCGCGTCCGGTATGATGCGCTTCCATGCGCGGGGCGTCGTGGCGGGTGGAAGACCGGGTCAGGGTCCAACGGACCGTGGGGGGCCGCACAGTGGGGAGGCACGGCGGTGCGGCCGCCCTCGCCGCGGGTCGCCTTGTTGCCCTTGGACTCGTTGGGGCAGGGCTCGTCGGAGCCGGATGCTCCTTCTTGCTCGACCTCGACCCCATCGAGGGGCACCCCTGCGCCGTGGATGGTGGGCCAGCGTGTCTTCCTGGCTATGCCTGCATCGATGGGATCTGCCAGCGGGCCGGTGACGGCGTGAAGACCTGCCCAGCCGAGTGCCCTGCCGGACAGAAGTGCGACCTGCGGGTGGGCAAGTGCGCGGACCTGTGTGCCGCCAGCGTCTGCGAGACGGGGCAGGGCTGCCACGCGGGTGAGGCGTGTGCACCCATCGGCAGCGGCGTGGGCCGAAGCTGCAGCGTCGATTCGGATTGCGCCGGCGCCATCCCCGGCTGCTCCACGGATCCCGCCGCGCCCGCGGCGGTGCACTGTGTGTGTGCCGTTCCGCTGAGTGGAGCGACGGGCCTCTGCCTCGGGATCCCTGCGGTCGCTCAAGACTGCGCCGCCTGCGGTGAGACGGCGTGCATCCCAGTGCCGTTCTCCGGCGCCGGGCCCGGGGTGGTCTGTGCGCCCGGCGGGTTTCGGGGCTGCGAGGGGCCCGTGGACTGTGCCGACCCGGAGACGGATCTCGAGTGCACCCTCTTCGCCTGGCCCGGAGATCCAGGATGGCGCCAGCCAGGCGAGCCTGAGGGGGGCGTGCAGGCGCTCGGGTACTTCTCTGCGTGCGCTTCGAAGGGGGAAGCTGCGGAGAAGGCCGTGGGTGAAGGCTGCGATCCTGCGCTGCTCACCTGCCGGACCGGGCTCTGCCTCCTCGATGGCACGGGCGCCGGGCTGTGCACCCGCGCCTGTGGTGCCGACGGAGCCTGCGCTGGCATCTCCGAGGGCCGATGTGTCGCCGCGCCCGTGGCTTCGGTGCTCGACGGGCGGCAGACCTTCGACGTGGCGCGCGTCTGCGGCGCCGGCCCCACCCTGGGCGCCGCCTGCGATGCGGATCCGGGTGTGTGCGGAAACGATGCGCCTTTGTGCGCGCCCCATCCCGACCTGGGCTCGAAGTACTGCACGCGGGCCTGTGTGGACGATGGGGACTGCGACGCCGCCCGCGGCTTCCGCTGCCGGCCCGGCGTGTGGCAGTGCTTCTAGGGGGCACGGCGGGGCCCCTCGGCTGCGGGCACGGGCCGGACGCGGCTGGCCGGGCGGCACCTGTCCGTGGCGCAGCTTGGGTCTGGTGCACCGCGTCCCCGCCGACGGGCTGCTGCGGCCGGCCGGGGGTGTTACTGCCAGCAGGCGGTGATCTCACGGGGCCAGACCCGCGACCCGATGCACACGTAGTCGCCCGGGCACTCGTCGTCGGATTGGCACAGCTTCAGGCACCACCACGCCTCGCGGGTGCCGAAGATGGGGGGCTCCTCGATGGGCAGGCAGGCGGTGCCCGGGGGACAGCGGGTGGGGTCGTCGGTGCACTCGATCATGCACAGTCCCGAATCGTAGGGGTTGTCGAGCTGCCGGCGGCAGTACCCGAAGGTATCCCCGCTGCAGTCGGCGAGACGCTGGCACGGATCACCGGGTTGGCCGGCACCCGTCGCCGAGGGCCAGCACTCCGTCTGGCCATCGAGGTCCCGGTCCGTACACACGTAGCCCTCGGCCTCGCGGCAGGGCGTAGTGCAGGACTGCACGCAGACGGCCTCGCCGTACACGTCGATGCAGTGGCTGTCTGGCGGGCACCCCGCGTCGCACCCGGCGCTGCAGTACCCGCCTGGGAAGCTCTGCCCGTCCACCAGGCAGGTACCCGATGCGCCGCCGCTGCACTGGTCGATGGAGGTGCAGGCCGAGCCCACGGCCCCGGGGCCGTCGGCGCGGGGCGCACACTCGGTGCGGCCCTGGCCATCCCAATCCCAGCACGCGTAGCCAGGCCGGCAGCCGCCTCCAGCGCAGGACTTCAGGCACCACCCAAGTTGGGTCGTCGTGCCGTCGGGGTTTTGGTAGGTGACCGTCGAGCCGCAGTGCGCCCCCGCCCCGCAGTCGGCGTCCTGTGTGCAGGGAGAGGTGCAGTAGCCGCCGGCCCAACCGCTCTCTGCCTCCCCGCGGCAGTATCCCAGGGCCCCGCACGCCTCGGCGCTGCGGCAGGCTCCACCGATGTTCTCGCCGGCGACGCTCCCCGGCTCGCAGACGCCGGCGCTGCAGGTGTAGAAGGGGGGACAGTCGCTCGCGGCGGCGCAGGTGGGCTTGCAGATTGCATCGCCGGCCACCCCGCCACACACCGTTCCCGCCGGGCAGTCCGCGTCCGCTCGGCACTCGGTCGTACAGGCACCCGCCGCGCACCGCGCAGCAGGCCCGCCGGCACAGTCGGCAGTGCTCTGACAGGGCTCACCCACCGCTCCCGTGCCGGAGCCCGAACTCTGGCAGGTACGAAGACCGCTCCCTGTGGGCAGGCAGCCGTAGCCTGCGCCGCGACAGTCCTGGTCCGATTCGCACAGCGCTTCACATTGCCCCCGAGCGGTGTTGCAACCGCCTCCGGCGGTGCAATCGGCATCGCTCTGACACGGCTGTGTGCAGTAGCCACCGGCACTGCCGGTCTCTCCGGCGGTGCGGCACACGCCGCCGGCGCAGTCTCCGTCGCTCGTGCACGGCCCGCCGTTCTCAGAGGCCGGTGCGCACTCGGGCACCCCGTCGGCATCGAGGTCCCGGCAGGCGTAGCCACTGCGGCATCCGGGGCCCGAGCTGCCCCCGCAGTCGCGGAGGCAGACCCCGCCCGCGCCGCAGTGCGAGCCCGCCGGGCACGGCGGATCGCCGGCGGTGCCGCAGCGTTGGGAGCAGGCCCCGCCTGGCATGCCGTCCGCCTCGCGCAGGCAGAGGGCGGCACTCGAGCCGGCGCAGTCGGCAACGGTCTGACACGCCTCCCCGATCCCTCCTCCGGTGCCGTCGTCTCGCCCCACCGGCGCGCAGACCTCGGTCGCGGAGCCGACTTGCCCGCAGCCGTAGCCACTGCGGCAGGGGGAGGCGGTGCAGTCGGCCCGACACAGTCCAGTTCCGTCCCCGAGGATCGCGCAGCGGCCCCCGGTACCGCACTCCGCATCCGTTCGGCAGGGGGCGGAGCACACACCCCCCGGCCACCCGCTCTGGGTTTCGTCAGGCACAGAGCGCTCTGGCAGGCGTCATCGGTGGTACAGGGAGCGCCGAGTCCGCCGCCCGCCGGGCTCGGCGCGGCGTCGACGCAGCGCCCGAGCCGGGCGTTGCACAGAAGGCCGCCTTCGCAGGCGCCGCAGTCGAGGACGCCGGCGCATCCGTCGGAGATGGGGCCACAGGCATCGGCAGGGCAGGCGGTGAGGGGCATGCACGGGTCGGGGTCCGGGCCGCAGAGGTTGGGCCCCCCGCCACCACAGCGCTCGCCGGCGGGGCACGGGTCGACGCCGTCCGCCTCGCAGCGGGCCACGCCGCCGCAGCCGTCCGGCTTCTCGCCGCACGCCTCTGCGGGGTCGCAGGTGTCGGGCACGCAGGCACCTAGCCCGCATTGGTTGGCGATCCCCCCGCCGCCACAGGCCGTACCGTCGCGGCAGAAGCCGCAGTGGATCTGTCCGCCGCAACCGTCGGAGACGAGGCCGCACCCGGCCCGCAGACGTTCGGTGTCTCGGCGCCGCAGATCCGTCCCGGCGCGCAGAAGCCACAGTGGAGCGTGCCGCCGCAGCCATCGGGGATCGTGCCGCAGTAGGCACCCTGCGCCTCGCAGGTGGTCGGCTGGCACGGTTCGGTGACGGTGCCCCCGCAGGTGCAGCCGCCAGCGGCCGCAGCGAGGGCGGCGAGCGCGAGGCATGCAACACGTTCTCGGTGCATCCTGCTCCTCCCGGCGCGGCCGACCCCAGAGCCAGGCGCCACGAGCTCCAGGCTACTTGGCCCCAGCGCCGGAGGGAAGGGCGCTCTCCACCGCGCATTCGCGGTGCCGTGCCCCCCCAAGTGGCACTGGCCACTTGCGCTCCCGTCCCCACGGGCACAAGATTCCAGCCGCCCGAACCGGGGCGCCGCAGGCGCTTGCCTCGCTCCGTTGACCCTGGCACTGGGCTCGTGGTACCTGCGCTCGCGACGCGATACGCCCCCCGGCGGGATGGCTCTCCAGCACGGTTGATTCACCCATAGGACCGGTTCCACCCCAAGGCCCCGGCCAGCACCGGGATCCGAGACCCAAGGCCCGTTGGGCCCGTGTGGACCCGGGCTGAACGACGGCTCCCGGAAATTCCGTACGACACAGGCTCTACGAGGCAGGCCCAGACGAGGCGTCCGTACACGAAACGGGCCGAGGCGACGGGCCGAGGCAGGCGAGTCGAGATAGGACAGAGTCGAGACAGGCGAGCGAGGACAGAGTCGAGACACCAGAGCGGGTATCCACAGATGGCACAGCATGCATCGAACGGCGGCGGCTTCTGGCTCCTAGAGAACGTGTCCGCGCATGGCTACGGCGGGCAGGTGGATGCGCTGATCAACTTCATCCACGTGTTCATGGCGGCCCTCTTCGTGGGCTGGGGCATCTACTACGTGTACACCCTCTTCCGCTTCCGCGCCCGAGAGGGACACAGCGCAAGCCCCGTGCCGGCGAAGGGGAAGGTCAACAAATACCTCGAGGTCGGCGTCGTCATCATCGAGGCCATCCTCCTCGTGGGCTTCAGCATCCCCGCCTGGAACGAGGCCAAGGAGGACTTCCCGTCGCCCCAAGAAGCGCAGACCGTGCGCGTGGTGGCGCAGCAGTTCGCATGGAACTTCCACTACCCGGGCAAGGACGGAATTTTCGGTCCGGTGGGGCCTCAGTTCGTCACCCCCGACAACCCCTTGGGGATCGACCGCTCCGATCCCGCCGGGAAGGACGATATCCATACCGTGAACGAACTCTATCTCGTGAAGGGCAAGCCGGTGATCGCCCGGGTGACCGCCCTGGATGTCATCCACAGCTTCGGGGTACCTCAGATGCGCGTGAAGCAGGACGCCGTGCCGGGCATGGAGGTGCCGATCTGGTTCATCCCCGCTGCGGTCAACGACGTCGACCCAGAGACGGGAGAGAAGATCCCCTTCGAAATTGCCTGTTCGCAGCTCTGCGGGCTTGGTCACTATCGCATGGGGGGGCGGATCTACGTCCTCGAGGAGCCCGAGTACGAGGAATGGCTCGACGAGCAGACCAAGGCGTTGGGCATCGACCTCGAACCTGCGCCGGATGGCGCCGAGGCCAAGCCGCCCAAGGCGGAGGGCGCGGTGCCGGCGGAGGGGACGGCGACCGGCGATGCGACCGAAGAAGCGGGGGTAGAGCCTGCGAAAGCGGAAGAGGCGGAGCCGTCTCCCACGCGCGGTGACGCTGCCGACCAGACCCAAGGCGACTCGGAGTAACGACCATGACGACCCCACTGCAGACAGCGCCCGAGGCGATCGAGAGCCACGGCCACGGCCACGGCCACCACGAGCTTGGTTTCTGGCGTAAGTACGTCTTCTCGGTCGACCACAAAGTCATCGGCATCCAGTACGCCGTCACCGCCCTTCTCTTCCTCTTCGTCGGCTTCCTCTTGATGGTGCTGATGCGGTGGCAGCTCGCCTATCCGTATCAGCCGTTGCCCTTCTTGGCTGGCCTCTTCGACCAGACCTTCATGCCGGGCGGGGTCATGCTCCCCGAGTTCTACAACCAGCTCGGGGCCATGCATGGCACCATCATGATCTTCCTGGGCGTGGTGCCCCTCGGCGCCGGTGGCCTGGCCAACTACGTGATGCCGCTGATGATCGGTGCACCCGACATGGCCTTCCCGCGCCTGAACATGGCCAGTTACTGGACCTTCCTTCCGGGCGGGCTGGTCATGCTGTCGGGCTTCTTCATGCCCGGTGGCGCCGCACAGAGCGGATGGACCTCCTACCCGCCGCTTGCAGACCTGGCCAGCGTAGGGCAGACGGTGTGGCTCATCGGGATGGTGCTCCTCATCACGAGTTCGCTTCTGGGCTCGGTGAACATCATCACCACCATCATCCAGCTCCGCGCCAAGGGGCTGACCTTCTTCCGGCTGCCCTATTTCGTGTGGTGTCAGTTCGTCACCGCCTTCCTGCTCCTCCTCGCCTTCCCACCGCTCGAGGCCGCCGGCATCCTGCAGCTGATGGACCGGGTGGCGGGGACGAGCTTCTTCCTTCCGACCGGATTGGTGGTGAGCAACGCGCCCTATCCGGTGGCGGGCGGCGGCTCCCCCATCCTGTGGCAGCACCTGTTCTGGTTCCTTGCGCACCCCGAGGTCTACGTGCTCATCCTCCCGGCGATCGGGGTCGTCACCGAGATTCTGGCGAACAACACCCGAAAGCCCATCGGTGGCTACAAGACGCTCGTGTATTCCGCGATCTTCCTCGGCTTCATGTCCTTCGTGGTGTGGGCGCACCACATGTTCATGACGGGCATGGGGACGGCGATGAGCAACTTCTTCCAGGTCACCACCATGATCATCTCGATTCCCTCGGTGGTGATCGTGACCACCCTACTCCTCAATCTCTGGGGCGCGTCCATTCGCTTCAACACGCCGATGCTCTTCGCGCTGGCGTTCCTACCGATGTTCGGCATCGGCGGCCTCACCGGTCTTCCGCTGGGGCTGACGGTTTCGGACATCTACCTCCACGACACCTACTACGTGATAGGCCACTTCCACTATGTGGTGGCTCCCGGTACGCTGCTCGCACTGTTCGGGGGGATCTACTACTGGTTCCCCAAGGCGACCGGTCGCAAGATGAACGAGTTCCTCGGCAAGCTCCACTTCTGGGGGACGCTCCTCGCGATGAATGGGGTCTTCTTCCCCATGTTCATCCAAGGGCTGCGAGGGGTGAACCGTCGCCTCTACGATCAGACCTTCTACCTGCACGGGAAGGGAATCCAGTGGCTCACCGAGTGGCAGTCCATCTCTGCCTTCGTGCTCCTGGCGGCCCAGATTCCCTTCATCATCAATTTCGTTCTGTCGATCCGGCGCGGCAAGAAGGCGTCCGACAACCCCTGGCAGGCCACCACGCTGGAGTGGCAGACGCCGACGCCGCCTCCCCATGGCAACTTCCTGACGCCGCCGGTCGTGAACCACGGTCCCTACGAGTATGCCCGGAAGGCGAAGGACGCCGACGGCAACGAGATCGACTACCTCGTCCAGACAGCGAGTGCGGAGGCGTGACGTGAGCGCGACAGCCGAGACTCTGGAGCCCGAGATCCCCTATACCGTCGAGCCCCATCCGGTCACTGGGGTCTACAACGGGAAGCTGGGGATGTGGACCTTCCTGGCTTCTGAGGTGATGCTCTTCGGAGGCCTCTTCTCCGCGTACGTACTCCTGCGCGTGGGCGCTGCGGAATGGGACGTGACGCCGCTGCACGCCTCGGTGCTCTTCGCCGCGGTGAACACCGCCGTGCTCATCTTCTCTTCGGTCGCCGTGGTGATGGCCTGGGCGCACTCGAAGATGGGAGAGAAGGGGAAGGCGCGGATGTGGCTCCTCGTCACCATTGCCTGTGCCTCGGTCTTCATGGTGATCAAGTTCTTCGAGTATGGGCACCATATCGGTGCGGGAGAGGTGCCATCGCACTCGAACGTCTTCGGTATCTACTTCACGGTGACCGGGCTACACGGGCTCCATGTGCTAGGCGGCATGCTGGTGGCGGCCTATCTCGCCGGACCTGGGGCGAAGCTCTTCGACCGCAATCCCGCTTGGTACACCAACCGCCTCGAGACCTTCGGGCTGTACTGGCACTTCGTCGATCTCGTTTGGATCTTCCTCTTCCCCTCGCTCTATCTGCTGTAGGAGTCGCGCATGGCCGAGTCCGTCGAGGAGTTTCGTAAGCACCTGAAGGTCTATTGGATGGTCTTTGGGGCGCTGCTCGTCCTGACAACGGTGACCGTCGCCGTGGCTCGGATCCCCTTCATCGCCGAGCACATGGCGATCGCCGTGACCGTAGGCCTTTCGATCGCCACGATGAAGGCCTCGCTGGTCGCTGGCTATTTCATGCACCTCATCGACGACCGGAAGGTCATCGCCGTGAGTTGGATTCTCATCGTGACCGGCGTACTCTTTCTGGCGTGCCTGCTCTTGCCGGTCGTTTCGAACGTGACCACTGTAACTCTGGATCGTCTCAGCTGAGCTGCCGGCAGAGCCATGAGTCTGAAAGCCTTTCACGTCTTCTTCGTCTCCGTTGCCCTCGTCTTCTGTATTGGGATGGGGGTCTGGGCGGCGGTGGCGTGGAAGGCCCATGGGGGCGGCTTGGAACTCGCCCTCTCGGCGGGGAGCGTCGCCGCCGCGATCGCCCTCGCGGTGTACGGACGCTGGATGCTCAAGAAGCTGGCAAAGGAGAGCTACCTGTGATCCCCTCGCTGATGGCCTGCGCAGTCTGCTTCGGTGAACCAGGAAGCCCCATGGCCAAAGGGGCCGAGGCGGGCGTCACCGTCCTGGGGCTCGTCATCCTCGCGACCTTGCTGTGGGTCGCTTTTCTGATCGCGTTCTTCGTGCGCCGGGCCCGCCGCGTCGCAAGGGCGCGGGCTGAAGCCCGAGGTGTGGCTTGCTCGGCGGCAGGCGAGGCGGAGGCGGACGTCGTCGTGCTGGAACCGCGGGCCTGAGCCGCCCAAGAGCGTCCACCTGGCCCAGGGGGCTGGCGCGTTCGCCCGTTCCGTTGACTCTCGGGGGTGAGATCGATAGATAGGCGCTCCCTTCCCGGCGCCGAGTGATCCCGAGGGGCTCGGCGTGCATGCGAACCCAAGGACGCCCTTCATCTCGCTGCACCTTTCTCAAGCATCGAGGAGTTCTGGATGGCAGACGTGGCCAAGCCGCCCTTGAGCAGCCCTGCCGAGACCAGTGAGAACATCTGGGCTCGGCGCAACTTTCTCGCGTTCGCCGGCTGGGGTGCGGTGTTGAGCTTTCTCGGGATCGCGACCCTAGGGTGGGTGCGGTACATGTTCCCGCGGGTGCTCTTCGAGCCCCCCGCGACCTTCAAGGCAGGCTACCCCACCGACTACGTGGTCGGTGAGGTGTCGGAGAAGTACAAGGCCTCGAAGCGGGTGTGGATCGTGCGGACGGAGGAGGGCTTCTACGCGCTGCTTGCCATCTGCACGCACCTCGGTTGCACACCCCGATGGCTCTCGGGTGAGAACAAGTTCAAGTGCCCCTGCCATGGCTCCGGCTTTACGAAGGAAGGGATCAACTTCGAGGGCCCGGCGCCTCGCCCGCTGGAGCGGGTGAAGATCACCCTTGCAGACGATGGACAGATCTTGATCGACAAGTCGGTGAAGTACCGTTACGAGCTCGGGCAGTGGCACAAGCCGGGCGCCTTCCTCGAGTACAAGGCGACTGCCTAGCTCGCGCGACGCGTCTCCCTCTCCCTTCTCACGATAGGACCTCGGAGGTCTCACGGTGGCCAGCAAGCCCTCCTTCAAGGACAAGCTCGTCAACTCGCAGGTCTGGCGGTCGATCTTTCGGCATGGCTATGCAGACACGCCGCGCAACCGGGTCCTGCAGATCAGCGCCAACGTCTGGCTGCACCTCCATCCCTCCAAGATTCGCCGCCACGGCGTCCGCTTCCGTCATACGTGGTGTGCTGGCGGGTTGACCTTCCTCCTCTATCTGGTCACGGTCGTGACCGGCGTGGTGCTGATGTTCTACTACCGGCCCACGGGTGAATATGCCTACTGGGACATCAAGTACCTCGACTTCGATGTGCCCTTTGGGATGCTCATGCGGAACATGCATCGCTGGGCGGCCCACGGCATGGTGATCTTCGTGTGGCTCCACATGTTCCGCGTCTTCATGACGGGTTCGTACAAGCCGCCGCGCGAGTTCAACTGGGTGGTGGGCGTCTTGCTGCTCACCCTGACCCTACTTCTTTCCTTTACCGGCTACCTCCTTCCGTGGGATCAGCTCGCCATCTGGGCGGTGACCGTTGGCACGAACATGGCGCGGGCGACGCCCCTGCTTGGCCACCAAGGACCCTTTGGCCCCGAGTTGGGCATGACTCCCCGGTACGATGCCCGAGCGTTCCTCACCGCAGGGACCGTGGTCGGAGCCCCCACCTTGCTGCGCTTCTACGTGCTCCACTGCATCTTCATCCCCATCGCAGCAAGCATCCTGATGATTCTGCACTTTTGGCGAGTACGGAAGGATGGCGGAATCTCGGGGCCCATGTAGGGCGACGGGTAGGAACAAGGCAGGAGACATCGCATCATGGCTGAGACCACCCTCACTGGAGTTCCCCTCGACCCCGAGGAGGTAAAGGCCAGCGCAGCAAAGCGCCGCGCTGCCGCGTCCGCGCTGCCGGACAAGGTCCACACCTGGCCGTACCTGGTGCGGGCCGAGTTCATCAGCGGCATCATCCTGATGGCCTTCCTGATGCTCTGGTCCATCATCGTCGATGCACCGCTCGAGGAGCCCGCGAACCCCGCGCTGACGCCCAACCCGTCGAAGGCACCGTGGTACTTCCTGGGTCTTCAGGAGCTCTTGGTCTACTTCGACCCGTGGATTGCCGGGGTGGTGCTCCCCTCACTCATCATCACCGGCCTCATGGTGATCCCCTACGTGGACATCAATCCCAAGGGGAACGGGTACTACACCTTCAAGGAGCGGCCCTTCGCCATCTCGATCTTCCTCTTTGGGTTCATCGGGCTGTGGATCATCCCCATCGTCCTTGGCGTGTTCTTCCGCGGGCCGGGCTGGAACATCTACATGCCCTGGGAGTACTGGGATCCCCACCGCGTGGTGGAGATGACCAATGTCAACCTCCCGTATCTGCTGGGCGTGCGGAGCTACGAGGGTTCGCTGATCGTCGGTGGGATCACAGTGCTGGGTTACCTCGGTGCCGCCACGCTGGGGCCCTGGCTCCTCTTCAAGAACAAACCCTTCTTCAAGGAACTCGGCTTCATCCGCTGGCTGGTCGTCTCCGCGCACCTCGCCATCATGTTCGGCGTGGTCATCAAGATGGTGCTCCGGCTGACGCTGTCGGTGAAGTACATCTGGGTCACCCCGTTCTTCAACATCTAGAGGCACCTACGCCATGGCCAAGCCGCTCGAGCTGGAAAGCCGGACGACGCTCTTCTTCGTTACCGCGTCCATCCTCGCCTTGAGCGCCATCTGGGCGGTCTACGAGGAGACCTATGCCCGCCGGCCGTGGAAGGACTACCAGACCGCCTTCTTCGAGTTGCAGGCACAGCGCGCGGAGCAAAAGCTCGAGGCCGCGAAAAAGGCCTTTGAGTCGGAGGAGACCCAGAACAAGCTGAAGACCCTCGAGGAAGAGCTGGCCGCTGCGCGCGCGCGCATCGCCGATCCTGCGGTTCGCGCCCAGTACGAGGACGATCTGCGCCAGGAGCGCAAGCTCAACATCAAACACGACGAGATCCTCCAGGAGATCGCCTTCGCGAAGAGCAGGCTCGATGCGGCCTACTCACGCTACCAAGAGGCCTTGCATCACGACGAGGAGCGCAAGGCCTTTCTCGAAGAGAAGGAGATGCAGCGCCTCGAGGAGGAGATCGCCAAGCTCAAGGCGCAGGAACAGAAGATCAAGGCGGACCTCGATGCGGTGACTGCTCGCCTCGATGAGTACCGGGGCGCCGTTGCCAAGATCGAAGAGCAAATCGAGGCGCTGAAGAAGCCCGTTGCCGAGGCAGAGCGGGAACTCGAGAAGGTTCGCAAACAGACGCCGGAACTCACGCAGATCTGGCTGCCCGATCTCGACGTCGTCGATCGCTGCCACAACTGTCACATGGGCATCGACAAGATGGGCTTCTCCGACCCGAAGGAAGTCGTTGCCTATGCAAAGCAGCTCGAGGAGGACGGCAAGGACCTCGCCGAGGTGACGCGCCGCTACGGCGTCGACGTCAATACCGTCGAGAAGTGGATCGAACTGGTGGACAAGGGCGAGACGCCAGACGACGGCGTACCTCGGGTATTCCGGACGCATCCCCATCGCTGGGAGCTTCTTCTCCAGAGCCATCCCAGTGAGCGATTCGGCTGTACGCCGTGCCATGAAGGGCAAGGTCCTCAGACCAAGGGCGTCGGCAGCCTGCTCGGCGGAAAGCCCTTCGACCACGGTCGCAACGATCACTACTGGATCCGGCCCATGCTCAAGGGCGACTTCGTGCAAGCCACCTGCCCCGACTGTCACTTCGGGGACACCAACCTCCGCTTCGCCGAGGTGCTGAATCAAGGTCAGAATCTCATGCAGAAGGTGGCCTGCATCGGATGCCATCCCATGGACGGCTACCCCAACGACCGGAAGGCCGGACCCACGCTGACGCACATCCGCGCCAAGACCACGCCAGGCTGGCTCGAAACCTGGATCAAATACCCGAAGGCGTGGCGGGAGCACACTTCCATGCCCAACTTTTGGCCCGAGGCGGTCGACGAAGAGCGGCCGAAGTGGGAGCGGAAGGAGTGGGCGAAGAAGCGTGACGAAGAGGTCCGCGCGATCGTCGCCTACCTGTGGCTCAACTCAGAGGGGTCCGAGGGCTATCTCGAGCCGGCGCCGCCTCCAGGCAACGTCGAGCGGGGCCGTGCGCTCGTACAGAAGGTCGGGTGCTACGGCTGCCATGCGGTGGAGATGAAGGACGAGATCGTCCCGCACCCGGGGAGCGAGAACCGCGCGGTCGGGCCGAAGCTCGCGCGAATCGGCGAGAAGACGAACTACCAGTGGATCTACAACTGGATCCGCAATCCGAGCCGGCTCTGGCACGACACCAAGATGCCCTCGCTTCGGCTGAGCAAGCAGGAAGCGGCGGATGTCGCGGCTTACCTGAGCACCTTGAGTACCGGCGTCGAGTACGAAACGCCGCCGCTGTACAACGATCCGCAGGCGCTAAAGGCCGCGGCAGAGAAGGGCAAGAAGCTCATTGGCTATTACGGCTGCTTTGGCTGCCATGACATCCCCGGCTTCGAGAACGCGCAGCGCATCGGAGCCGATCTCTCGGAGTTCGGCAGGAAGCAGACATCGCTGCTCGATTTCGGCAATGCGATCACCAATCCGAGGGCACAGACCTGGGAGAACTGGATCGAGCTGAAGCTCAAGAATCCACGCGCCTACCGAACGAAGCGCGTGGAGACGCGCATGCCCGACTTCGATTTCACGAACGAAGAGGTGCATGCACTGATGGTCTTCCTGAAGTCGCGCCGCAAGGAGCAGCGTCCCACGGCCTACAATGCGATGAGCAAGGAACGCAACGTGGCCATCGCCGAGGGCGAGAAGCTCATCACGCGCTACAACTGCCGCGGCTGCCACAAGATCCGGGGGAAGGGTGGACTCATCGGGAAGCGGTACGAACACGTCTCGATGGCGCCGCCCGAACTCTTTGCCATCGGTGCCAAGACGAAGCCCGACTGGCTCTATCACTTCCTCCTCGATCCCTCCTCCATGAAGATCCGGCCGTGGCTGGAAATCCGGATGCCCACCTTCCCATGGCACGAGGGTGAGGTGACGACGCTGGTTCGCTACTTCAACGCGCTCGACAACTCCGAATATCCCTACATGCGACCCGAGCCCCCACCCGACCCCGAGCTGGTCGCCGTGGGCAAGCAGCTCTTCGAGAACCTGCACTGCAGCCAGTGCCACATGACCAGCAACGTCGTTCCAGAGAACGCAAATCTTGCGTCACTGGCGCCCAACCTCCGGACCAGCTACTACAAGCTCCGGCGCGAGTGGATTCCAAAGTGGCTCTCCGACCCCAACGCGTGGCAGAAGGACACTCGGATGCCCTCCTTCTGGCCGGGCGGGTTCAGTCCCTTCCCCGACGTGCTCGGCGGGGATGCCGAAAAGCAGAAGGAAGCGGTCGCCGCGTATGTACACCAGCTTGGCGCGCCGAAAGCGGAAGTGACCGAGCGCACAGTGCGGCGCACCGCAATGCGACGATGATAGCCGCGTCGTGGGGGCCGCTTTGCTAGCCCCAGCCTCTGCGCTAAGAACATAGGTGTGCCCAGGACCGCTTCGAAGAAGCACGGCGCGCGCCTTCACAGGACCCCCAGCGGGGGAGGGAGGATCTGTCCATGAACCGTCTCGTCATGAAGCTTGGGATGACTGCCGCAGCGTCGGTGCTCCTAGTCGCCTGCGGTCCCGACCTACGCGCCTTCGAGGAGGTGGAGGCGCAGTTCCAGCATCCGACTGCCACGGTCAGCGAATCGACGATGCCGCAGATCTTCCAGGCCGAGCTGAAGACCGTGGAAGGGTCTGACAGCACCGATGCCGCCGCCGCCTTCTCACAGGAGAAGGCCAGCGCGGCGTTGACCGCGCTTCGCGGTCTCCGCTTTGCGACCGACCGGCAGTACCTGACCGAGGCAGACTGCAACTTCAACTTCAGCTTCGATGGACGGCAGCGGATCAAGAAAATCACGGTGAGCTGCTCGGGCAGCGACGTCAGCGGCACCATTGTCCTCGAGTACGCCTACGACAACGACGAACTCGTCGCCTGGTACATCCGCTTCGAGAACTGGTGCGAGGTGGACGGGGACTGCGTCGATGGCTGGATGGGCTTCAAGGTCGACACCGTGCCGGCCGAAGATGGCTTCGAGCAGCAGTGGCTCGCAACCGCGAAGATCAGCAGCGGTGGCGAGAGCATCGAATGGGCGACCCGCTACCTGGTCGACCCGAGTACGGACACCGAACGCTTCGAGTGGCTCGCGTATGTGAACGGCGCCGAAACGGTCGTCTTCACCGCAACCGTTCGTGCGGACGAGAGCGGGAGCTTCAGCCTCCGTGGCGCGAACGGCTGGTTCGAGTGCTCCTGGGATGCCGCCACGGAGTCGGGCTCGTGCGCCGACTCGGAAGGCAACTCCTTCAGCTGGAACGCCACCGTCGGGGCGTGACTTCGCCTCTATCGCGGGGACGCGAATGGCCTACTTCATCACAGAGACCTGCATCGGTTGCACGGCGTGCACCAAGCGCTGCCCCACGGGTGCGATCAGCGGGGAGCGGAAGGAGCTCCATACGATCGATCCCGATCTGTGCATCGACTGCGGTGCATGCGGCGTCGTGTGCCCCGAGGACTGCATCTACGATGGCCATGGGAATCAGACCTTCATGCTCAAGAAGGATCAGAGGCCCATGGCCTTCGTGGACGAGGAGGCGTGCACCGGCTGTGACAAGTGCACGCCTCGCTGTCCCTTCGATGCGTTGGAGCTGGTGGAGGTTCCCGATCCCGACAAGTTCGCAGGCGTGATGACGGTTGTGGAGAAGAACTGCACCGGCTGTCGGGAGTGTGAGAAGGCCTGTCCCTACGATGCCATCTTCGTGTATCGACGGGACCAGGTTCCCGAGTGGCTCTCGGAGTCGAAGATCGCCAAGCTGCCGGAGATCCCCGCCTGGGCGAACTCGGGCTGAGTGCTCGACGCGGCTCGATAGCGCGCCCGGCGGCGCCCCCGTCGGCCACGACCTGTAAAGAGGTCTGGCACCGGGCAGACAGCAGCGGTCCAGATGGCCGCCGAAGTTTGGTAGGAGCCCGCAGGACCCTCCGCTCCGGTCTGGCCACTCGGGATCTGCCCACGTCGGTGGCCGGATCCTCGCCATGCCACGGCCGCCAGAGGAAGCAGCGACCGCCTCCCCTTCACGACGTCGTGCAGGCTCCTGGGCGAGCCTCCTAGGGCATCACGAAGTAGGGATCCTTCTGTTTCACCGCGACGACGGTGCAAGGGGCGCGGCGAACGACCTTCTCCGTCTGCGAGCCGACCAGCTGTCGTTCGAGCCCATCGCGGCCATGCTGCCCCATGATGATGATGTCTGCGTCGATGTTGCTGGCCATGCGGAGGATCTCTTCCCAGGGCTTGCCGCTGGCCACCCGGCAGTGGAAGTTCTTCAAGCGCCGCTTGGTCTCCGCGTCCTTGACCAATTTCTCCAGCTCGGCAGTCGCCATCCCCTCCATGCGCTCGAGCTCGGCGTCCAGCTTATCGGCCAGCTTCTTGCCTACGAAGGAAAGGCGGTTGACCGGCTCGAAGACGTGGAAGAGGTACAGCTCCGAAGGCACCTTCTGTGCATAGTCCATCGCGAACTCGAGCGCCTTCACCGAGCACTCCGAGAAGTCGATGGGCACCAGGACCTTCGCCCGCCGCCGGCGGCGACGTTCCGGCTCGCCCGTAGGCCGATAGCGGCGCTGCGCGGTCTTCTTCTTCGCCGCCATCACACGAACCCCTCGTCGTCCAAGTCGTCGTCTAGCTCATCGTCTAGGTCGTCGTCCAAGTCCTCGTCCAAGTCGTCGTCGAGCTCGTCGTCGAGGTCGTCGTCGAGCTCATCGTCGAGCGCATCGAGGTCCTCGTCCAGCTCGTCATCGAGATCCTCGTCCAGGTCGTCGTCGAGCTCCTCTCCGGGCTCCTCCTCCACGGCCTCCGCAGGGTGAGACCCGCCGCGTTTCACCGCGGCCTTGTGCCTCTTTGCCTTCGATGGGCCACCCAGCGCGGGGTCCTCCCGCTGATCGGCGCCGCACTTGGGGCAGGTCGGCACCGGCCGGTGCAAGTCATAGAACTTCGTGCCACATTCGAAGCACTCGTATCGAACCCCAAGGTCCTTACGCGGGCCTTCGATCCTCGCCATGACCGTGTCCTAGCTGTGAAAAGATGCGGAAAACCGTCGAGTTGGCCGCGTTGGTAGGTCAAAGCGCGCCCGCAGTCAAGCATTCCACCGGCGTGCCGATGGGCAGTGCAACGTATTGAATCTGCTTGAGTTTGAAGGGTATCGTACCCGTCGTCGAGGACGGTGCGGGTGGCCGTGGGCCTGCGTGCTGGCTGGGTCGGAGCACGTCGCAGGAAGGAACGGTACGGTGAATCAAGGAACAGTCATCGGCCAGATCCTCGCGGATCTGGGGGTCGTGGACGAGGCGACGCGGCGCCAGGCGGCGAGCCTGTCGCCGGCGCGACCCACGCGCTTCGCCAGTCGACTTCTCTCCCTGGGGGCTGCCGACGAGCGCGGGCTGGTGCGCGGTCTTTCCGCCCAGAAGGGGGTGCCGGGCGTGGCACTCTCGGAGACGGTGCTCGACCTCGAGGCGGCGCGCCTCGTTCCAAGGAAGATCGCCGAAGAGGCCTGCTTCCTGCCGCTCTCGACGGACGGCACCCATCTCTACATCGCGATGGCAAACCCGGACGACACGCAGCTCATCGATGAGCTGGCTTTCGTGACCGGCCTGAAGGTGGTGCCGCACGTGGCCCTGGAGAGCGTCCTGCGCGCGTCCATCGAGCGGGCGTACGATGCCTTGGAGGCCGGCCAGACGACGCTCGCGGGAGATGCAGTGCCGGAGGATGCGGCGGGTACGCCCCATGTCGCTGCGACCAGTGACGCCGACGGTGACGACGAGGTGATCCTCTTTTCTACCGCCGAGCAGGAGGACGATCTCATCGCGATTCCCATCGAGGTCGAGGAGGACGAGCCCTTCGCGGTGGAGGTTGAGTCGGCGGCACAGGAGGTGGCGGGCACGGCGGAGGTCGTCGAAGAAGGCTCGGGCTCCCATCGCATTCTGGTCGTGGACGACGAGGAGGAGATCCGAAGCCTCCTGTCGACGGCCCTCGTGAAGGCGGGTTACCGCGTGGAGACGGCCTCGCGCGGTCTCGAGGCCCTGCACAAGGTGAAATCGTTCGAGCCGGAGCTCCTCGTCCTCGACGCGATGCTTCCCGAGGTGCACGGCTTCGAGATCTGCCGGAAGGTTCGGCGCTCCAAGCGCTTCGGGCACGTGCCGGTCGTGATGATCTCCGCGGTGTACCGGGGGTGGCGCTATGCCCAGGACGTCAAGGAGGTCTACGGAGCGACGGATTTCATCGAGAAACCGTTTCGCCTCGTGGACGTCCTCGAGCGGGTGCGAAACGCCCTGGCCGGCGCGACGGAGCCGGCGGCG
>CAYYHA010000007.1:0-45823 GCA_964471535.1 uncultured Myxococcia bacterium
TCGCCGCCCCCGTGCCGGCGCCCCCTGCCGGCGCTCCGTCCTGCTGTGCCGGGGACTTGGGACCTCCGGGCGCCCCCTGTGCCTCTGGGCCGCCACCCGGGGCCGTTACCGCCGCGGCGGCGGCCCTGGGAGTGGCGGAGGTCGCTGCGCCCGCCTGGGCGCTCGGACTCGAACCCTGCTTCGCTTCCTCGGGCATGGCGGGCGGAATGTAGGACAGCCGCCCGGTGGTGTCGATTCACCCGGGTGGTGCCCGTGCACCTGGGCCTGCCTCGGCCTCGACGGCCGCATCTGAACCCCCGCGAAGCCGAGGGCGCCGGGGTTGGATCCGGCTGCCGGAGGTCCGCGGGCAGCGGACCTGGGCCGCGTTCCGCGACCCTTCGCGGAAGGTGCCCGCGACCTCCGAGGAGGAGGCGGCGGGCGATCTCCCTGCAACGGACCGCGCGCCGGCGGCGCCGCCACGCCTTCGGGCCAGGCCACCTCTGTGCGTAGGATAAGCAAGTGGAGCCCCTCTTCGAGCCACCGGCGAGCCGGCTCGCCGCCGAACAGAAGGCCCTTGCCGCCGAGCGCGCCATCGCCTGGCTGCGCTGCGCCGTGGTGGCGATGAACACCGGGCTCTACCTGCTCATGGACGGGCCGGGGGTGCATCCCGGGCTCGCCTGGACACTCATCGCGCTCTCGGCCCTCTATGGCCTTGCAGTGGTCGTCCTGCTTGGCCGTCCGCGCTACCGCGTCCTCCGTGAGAGCCACCTGACCGCCTTCGGCGACCTTGGCCTCGCCCTCGCCTGGATCTACGCCACCGGCGCTGGTGCCTCCCCCTTCTATCCCGTGCTCTACGGCATTGCCGTGGCGAACGCGTTTCGCTTCGGGGCGGTGGAGTCCACCCTGCTGGCGATCGTCTCTGCGGCGGCGTATCTCGCGGTCGGAAGCCTGGGGCCGGCCGCGGTCTCTCGCATCGAGTGGGCCTCGCGGCTGCTCTACATTCCCATCGTCTCCGCGCTGGCGACGCTGTGGGCGCGGGAGACCCTGGCGCAGACGAAGGCGCGGATCGAACTCGAGCGCATGGCCCGCGACCTGAGGCGCGCCGAACAGCGCCTCCGGGAACTCTTGGATGCTGCGCCGGAGGCGGTCCTCTTGGTCGACCAGGGGGGGATCGTTCGCCAGGCCAACCAAGAGGCCAGTGCGTTGCTGGGAGCAGAAAGCGAGGCGCTTCTGGGGCGACGCGCCGCCGATCTGCTCCCCGGTATCGAGGCCCACCTGCCAGGCCCGTCCAGCTTCGACCTCGAGCTACCCCGCCCAGAGGGTGATCCGGTGCCGTTGCACCTGCGCCTGCGTCGGCTCGCCCTCGAAGACGGCAGTGCGACCATCGTTGCCGCCCACGACGAGACCCACCGCCGGATGGCCGAGGCCCTGCGCAGCCGCTTCGTAGAGCAGGTGATCACCGCATCCGAGGAGGAGCGACGGCGGCTCGCGCGGGAGTTGCACGACGAAGCGGGTCAGACGTTGGTTTCCCTCGTGGTGGGGCTCAAATCCATCGAGGCGGCCTCGTCGTTGGACGAGGCGACGTGCCGCGCGCGGCGCCTGGCTTCCCTCGCCGAGCGCACCGCCGAGGAGATGGGGCGTATCGCCCGTGGGCTCCACCCCGTTGCGCTCGAAGCCTTCGGCCTCCGGGCCGCGCTCGAACAGCTGGCCTGGGACGTGACACAGATCCACGAGGTCGAGGTCGACCTCCACGTCTCCGGGCTCCCGGAAGGGCAGCGGCTTCCGCCCCGTGTCGAGACGGCGCTCTATCGATGCGTGCAGGAGGCGTTGACCAACGTGGTGAAGCACGCCCAGGCGTCGACCGTGAGCGTGGTGGTGGAGCGGCGGGAGACTTCGCTCACCGTGCTCATCGAGGACGACGGCGTGGGTTTCGACGAGGCCGCGGTCGGCAAGGCAGCCAGCCGGGGGCGGGGCGCCGGCCTGCAGGGCATCCGCGAGCGACTGGGGCTGGTGGGCGGCGAGCTGACCCTGGAGAGCGCACCGGGAGAGGGCACCACCTTGCGTCTGGCTGTGCCGCTTGCTCCCACCGACTCGCCGGATAGGATGGGAGACGAGCCGTGATCCGGGTTCTCATTGCCGACGACCACGCGGTCTTGCGGGAGGGGCTCTCCGTTCTGGTGGATGCCGAGGCCGACATGGAAGTGGTCGGTGAGGCGGCCGACGGAGCAGAGGCCGTCGAGGCCGCGCTGCGCCTGAAGCCCGATGTCGTGGTCATGGACCTGACCATGCCGCGCCGGGGCGGGGTCGACGCCATTCAGGAGATCCGCGCCCAGGCCCCGGCGGTGAAGGTGCTCGTCCTCACCATGCATGACGACCCCAGCTACCTAAGAGCCGCGATCGCCGCGGGCGGCGGAGGGTACCTGGTCAAGAGCGCCGCCGGTGCCGAGCTGGTGGAGGCGATCCGGAGGGTCGGCGCCGGCGAGACCTATTTGAATCTGAGCGTGGAGGCGCAGCGAGCACACGAACTGATGCGCGAGGTCAACCAAACTCGCGACAGAAGCGGGCACAAGGTGCCCGCTTCGCGTTTGAGTCGCCGGGAACGTGAGGTTCTCGACCTCGTGGCGCACGGCTACACGAACCGTGAGATCGCCGAGCGGCTTGGCGTGGGCAAGAAGTCGGTCGATACCTACCGCCTCCGCCTCTCCGAGAAGCTCGGCCTGCGCACGCGCGCCGACCTGGTCCGCTACGCGCTCGAGGTCGGGATCCTGGCCCCCGACTCGGAGTCGAGGCGCGACAAGCCTTGAGGGGCTCGGCCCCGCAGGGCACCGACGCCGCGCGGAAAAGAGACGGCACCCACGGGGTGGCGAAGGCGCGAGGCGGCCCTACGCGACCGCAGCTTCCTCGGAGGGGGCGCGCTCCGCGTCCGCTTCTTCGCCCGAGAGGCGGACGCTGACCAGTTTCGAGCATCCGGGCTCCTCCATGGTGACCCCGTACATGGTGTCGGCGATCTCCATGGTGAGCTTGTTGTGCGTGATGAGGATGAACTGACTGGTCAGGCTCATCTCCTGCACGATCTGGTTGTAGCGGACCACGTTGTTGTCATCGAGGGGCGCGTCGACCTCGTCCAGCAAACAGAAGGGCGTCGGCTTGACGAGGAAGATGGCGAAGAGCAGGCTCACCGCCGTCAGTGCCTTTTCGCCGCCCGAGAGGAGGTTCACGCTCTGCAGCTTCTTGCCCGGGGGTTGGGCGAAGATCTCGACTCCGCTTTCGAGCGGGTTCGAGGGGTCGGTGAGCGCGAGCCCCGCCTTCCCTCCGTTGAAGAGGCGGGGGAAGATCTTCTGGAAGCGTTCGTTGACCGCTTCGAAGGCCTCGACGAAGCGCTTCTGGCTGGTCCGGTTGATCTTCACGATCGCTCTCTCGAGTCGGTCGAGAGAAGCCTCCAGATCCGCTTTCTGCTCGGAGAGGAAGCGGTAGCGTTCGGAGAGCGCTTCGAACTCGCTGATCGCGGTGAGGTTCACCTCGCCCATGCGCTCCACCTTCGCGCGGAGGGCCGCGAGCCGATCCAGATCGGCCTCGGTGGGGGGGGCGGCGAGGTGCCAGCGGTACACCTCGTCCTCGAGGCGTGCTGCATACCGCTCCTCCACCGCCTCGGCGAGGTGGCGTGCTTCGAGGGCGAGCTCGCGGTCTTCCATGGCGAGTCCGTGGGCCTCCGAGCGGCAAGCCTCGTGCGCCTCCCGCAGCGCAGCCAACGCCGCCTCGTCCTCCTTCACCGCGGCCAGCGCGGCATTCAAGGTCTCCCGCCCTCGGGCGAGATCGGTGCGCAGGCGTGCCGCCTCCGCCTTCAGCCGCTCCGCTGCCTGCAGATCCTCTTCGACCTGTGCGTCGAGGCGCTCGAAGCTCGTACCGCTGCCCTCTACGACGCCGGCGAGGTAGCGCAGGCGGGTCTCGATTTCCCCTTCGGTCTGGCCCAGCTTGTCCAGTTCCCGAGCCAAAGCCTCGCGGCGCTCCAGGTCGCCCGCCGCCTTCACGCGCAGGTGGGTCACCGCATCCTGCACCGCCTCGGCCGATGCCTTTGCTTCCGCCAGGGTCTCCGCCAAGGCCTCGAGGCGTGCCTGCCGCGTCGCCTGCTCGCGTTCCGCCGCCTCCATCGCCGCCTGCGTCCGCGCGATCTCCGCCTCCAGCTCACGATGGAGGCGCTCGAGCTGCTCCATCTCGAGCTGGCACTGGGCGCGCTCGTCCTCGAGGCGCCGGATCTCGTCCTCGAGGCGGTGGGCCTCCTTCTCTTGGCTCACCAGGTTGATCTGCTCGGAGTGTGCGTCGCGCGAGAGGGTCTTCAGCCCCGCCTGCAGCTTGCGCACCCGAGCGGCCAGCCGCTCCCGCGTTGCCTCGAGCGTCTCGGCCTTACGTGCGAGGACCAGCACTTCGGCAGAGAGCTCTTGAATCTCCCGGCGCCGCTCGAGGAGGCCGGTGCCCGCATCCTTCAGCCGCCCGCCGGTCAGGGCGCCCGAGGCCTCTACGACGGTGCCGTCGAGCGCGACGAAGGTGAGGCCCGAGGTCGCCGCGTGGAGGCGAGACGCGGCGGCCCGGTCCCGTACCAGCACCACGTTTCCGAGGAGGTGGCGGGCCACCGCCTCGTAGCGGGGCGCCTCGACCTCCACGAAGGCGAGGGCTGGACCGAGCACGTCGGCGTCGTCCGGGACGGCCTCGAGGGCGCGCGCCGCTTCGCCACGGAGTCCCTCGAGGGGAAGGAAGGTGCAGCGCCCGGCCTCGCTCGCCTCGAGGGACTCGGCCAGGCGCAGCGCCGTCGACGCATCCTGCACCAACACCGCCTGCAGGCGGAGGCCGAGCGCCGCTTCCAGGGCTCGCTCCGCCTCGGGCGCGGCCCGCAGGACCTCCGCCACCAGCCCAAGGATGGCATCGGGGTCGAGGTCTCGGGGTAGGGCGTGCGCCGGCTCGGTGGGGCTCGGCTCCTGCCCCGCCGCCTCGGCCGTGTCCCCTGTTCCGCCCTCGGCCCCGGTCTGTGGCGCCGCAGCCGGCCCGCCGTGGGCCGCCCGCAGCGCTTCGCGTCCGAGCATCACCGCCCGCACGCCTGCCTCGTAGCCCTCGTAGCGGCGCTGGATCTCCTCGGGCGAGGCGAGGCGGCTTCGGCGCTCGGCGAGCCTCGCCCTCGCCGTCTCGAGACCGGCGCTCGTTTCCTCGAGCTCGGCCGTGGTGCGCGCGAGCGTTTCCTCCTGGACCCGGCGCTCCTCCTCGAGGCGCAGGTGAAGCTGGCGCGTCTCGGTGAGCTTCGTCTCGAGGCGTCGCCGTTCGGAGGCGAGCTGGTCGAGGCGGGTGGTGAGGGCCTCGGCCTCCGTGGCGAGCGCCTCGCGCCGCGACCGGGCCTCGGCCAGCCGGCGTTCGAGGGCGGCGAGGTGGCTCCTGCCCTCGGTGAGCACGCGGACCGCATTCATCGCCCCGGCGCGCTCCGCCTCCATCTCTTCGTCGAGTCGCTGGATCTCCTGCAGGGCCGCCTCCTGCGCCTCGGTCTGCTCGCGAAGGGCCACCCGATCCGCTTCGATGAGCTCCGCGATCTCGACCTGCGCGGCCTCGAGGCGCGCGCGCTCCTCGGCGAGGCTCCGCCGCCGCGCCTCGAGCGCGGCCATCTCTTCTTGCGCCTCCTTGGCCCGCGCGTCGAGGCTCTCGCGCTCACGCATCATCCCCCGTGCGCGCTCCTCGCAGACCTTCGCCTCACCTTCGAGGGCCGCGGCGCGCTCCTGCAGGCCGGCGAGGCGGGCTTCCTCCGCAGAGAGCCGGTCGCGACGCTGGGCGATGCTTTGCTGCAGCGCCTCGGTGCGCCCCTCGAGATCCGCCTCCTGCGCCCGAAGTGCCGCGAGCCGGCGGTCGAGGGCTCGGCGCGTGGCTGCGATCTCTAGGAAGCGGTGCGCGGCGATGTGCACCTCGATCTCTTTCAGCTCCTGCTTCAGCGCCTTGTAGCGCTCGGCCTTGCGCGCCTGCCGCTCGAGGCTGTCGAGCCGCTTCTTCAGCTCGGTGACGAGATCGCCCACCCGCAAGAGGTTCGTGCGGGTGTGCTCCATCTTGCGTTCGGCCTTACGCTTCTTCGCCTTGAAGCGGGTGATCCCCGCTGCCTCCTCGATGAGCGTGCGCCGGTCCTCGGGCTTGGCCGAGACGATGACGCCGATGCGACCCTGCTCGATGATCGAATAGGCCTTCGTGCCGACCCCCGTCCCGAGGAAGAGCTCGGTGATGTCCATCAGGCGGCAGGGCGTCCGATTGATGAGGTACTCGCTCTCGCCGGTACGGAAGAGCTTCCGGGTGACCGCGATCTCACGAAAGCTCCGGTAGCGCGCGGGGACCTCGTCGGGGTGGTCGTTGACGAAGGTGAGGGTCACCTCCGCCATCCCCGCCGGTGGGCGCGAGGCGGAGCCGTTGAAGATCACGTCCTGCATCGATCCGCCACGCAGGTGCTTCGCGCTCTGCTCGCCGAGCACCCACCGGATCGCATCGACGATGTTCGACTTCCCGCAGCCGTTGGGGCCGACGATGCCGGTGATGCCGTCGTCGAAGAGGACCACCGTCTTGTCCATGAAGGACTTGAAGCCCACGATGTCGAGTCGCTTCAGCCGCATGCCTACCCGCCGGATCTCCGCTTGCTCGTTGGTGTGCGTCGTCGTGCGAACACCCAGGGGTCCCTGGCGCCATCGCTCGCTGGGGCGGCCCGCGGCACCGGGGCCCGCGGCCCGGTGCGGCCCCCGCCTAGACTGCCGAGGCGCCTGGCCGAGACCACTCGTCCCTCGGGCGGGCAGGGAAGTTGCCACGGTCGGTCCGTGCGGCGGCTGCTGCACGCCCGTCGGATGCCGCATCTCTGGCGCCGGCCCTCTGTACGCCTCGGCGGGAGGCCGCGGTGGCCGTGGTCCCGCTGGGTGCTCTCTCTTTTTTCGATGTCCTGCCAACCGCGAGTCCCCAAAGCAGCATCACACCAGCGGAGGCTGGCGTGCCAACGAAGCGCGTGCGAGAGGTGAGAGATGCGAGGGGAGGGTAGCAGAGCGAGCGTGATCGCGTGAGAAGGATTTGGGGTCTCGCGGTGTGGTGGGCGCACCCTAGGGGACTCCGGGGGTCCGATCAAGGACAAAGTGACATGACCCTACGTGACGATACCATCTCTGACCCCGCACCCGCCCATTCGGTGGGCCAGGAGGTGAGAATTACGGCCAGAATCGGCGCACCGGTGGTCGTCACCCAGATGGGCATGATGGCCATGAACCTCGTCGATACCGCGATGGTCGGGCCGCTCGGCGCCGAGCCCCTGGCCGGGGTGAGCGTGGCCGGGTCGGTCTGGTTCCTCTTCACCTCGGTGCTTCTCGGGACCGTGATGGCCCTCGACCCGATGATGGCGCAGGCGTTCGGGGCGGGTCGAAAACGGCGCATGGGCCGCCTCCTGTGGCAGGGTACCTACCTGGCGGCGCTCCTCGGCCTGCCCCACACGGCGCTCTTCCTGCGCTCGGCCTGGCTGTGGCGCCTGCTCGGGCAGAGCCCCGGCGTGGTGGCGCACGCCGACGCCTACGCCGCGTGGCTGGCCCCCTCCATCGTGCCCTTTCTGGCGTTCGCAGCGGGTCGGAGCTTCCTCAACGGGCTCGGACGGACGCGCCCGGCGATGTGGATCGCCTTGGGTGCGAACCTGCTCAACCTCCTCGCCGACCAGCTGTTCATCTACGGCGCCTTCGGCCTGCCCGGCCTGGGGGTCGCCGGCGCTGGCCTGGCCACGACCGTCGTGCGCCTCGCCATGTGGGCAGCGCTCCTCTGGGTGATCCTCCAGCCGCGCTACCGGCCCTTCGAGGTCCGACCCGGCCCCATCGAGTGGCCAAGTTGCGGGCGCATCGTCCGCTTCGGTCTGCCCATCGGCCTGCAGATGGCGGCCGAGGTGGGGGCCTTCTCCGGCGCCGCGGTGCTGGCTGGCTGGATCGGTCCCCAGGCCCAGGCCGCCCACCAGATCGCCCTCTCCTTGGCCTCGTTCACCTTCATGATGCCGCTTGGCCTCTCGATGGCGGCGAGCGTTCGCGTCGGCCAGGAGGTGGGCGCACGGCGCCTCGATGCCGCCGCCCGGGCAGGCTGGGTGGCGCTCGGCCTGGGGGCGGCCATCATGGGCGGCAGCGCCCTCGTCTTCGTGCTCGCTCCCGAGGCCCTGGTCGCCCTCTTTCGGCCCGAGCCAGGGGTGGGGGCGCTGGCGATCCGGCTGGTGCGCATCGCCGCGGTCTTCCAGATCGCCGACGGGTTGCAGATCGTCGCCCAGGGGTGCCTGCGCGGCGGCGGGGACACGCGTACGCCGCTGCTCGCGAACCTCGTCTCCCACTGGCTCCTGGGCCTCCCGCTCGCCTACCTCCTTGCCTTCCCCGCCGGGTACGGCGTGGTGGGCATCTGGTATGCGTTCTGCGGCGGGCTCTCGGCCGCGGCGCTGCTCCTAGTGGGCCTCTTCGCCTTCGGCCCCTGGCGGGCCCGTGCGCCGCTTGTCGCCTGAGCGTACCTGCCCCGGCCTTCGCCGGGTGGGGCCGTGGCAACCGGCTGCTTCACCCCGAGGAGGCGGGCGAGCCGAGGCACGGCGCCGCCGGTCTCCCGCGGCTCGGGCCGCCTTGACGCCGGTGAGGGGCGGCGACTACCACCGCACCCTATGGCCTCCCCCCGCCCCCGCTACGTATCCGTCGACGTCGAGACCTCCGGCCCCGTGCCTGGGGAGTTCTCGATGCTCTCGGTGGGCGCCGTCGATCTCGAAGACCGGTCGAACACCTTCTATGCGGAACTCAAGCCGATCACCGATCGCTACGACGAGAAGGCGCTGTCCATCGCCATGCCGGGCAGGACCCATGCCTCTCTCTACGAGACGGGGATGGACGCCGCCGAGGCGATGCAGCACTTCGCCGACTGGGTGGACGCACTGACCGATGGGGGCAGCCGTCGGCCCGTCTTCGTCGCCCACAACGCACCCTTCGATTGGATGTTCGTCGCCTGGTACTTCTGGAAGTTCGTGGGACGCAACCCCTTCGGCTGGGATGCGCTCGACACGCGTGCCCTCTTCATGGGCATGACCGGCGCCGAGTGGACCAAGACCCGGCTCGAGCACATCAAGGCGCACTTCCCCACCAAGGGACGGCACCATCACCACGCCCTCGAGGACGCCCTCGAGCAAGGCGATCTCTTCCTGCGCATGCTCGAGGTGCTCTCAGGTCGGCCCGATCCCGGCGAGACGCGGGCTCAAGGGAAGAAGGACCAGGCGAAGTAGGCGGTCGCGCCTAGCCCCACCGCGGGCACGGTCCCCGCGGCGACTGCCACGTCGCCGCGCAGACCGACGGCCAGGTGGTCCCAGACGTACTCCACCCCGCCGCCGGCCCCCGCCGCCGGTGCGGGGGAGAAGGTGTCTGGGATCTCGACGCCGTAGTCCCGGGTGGAGCCGTCGGGGGCGACGTAGAGGTGGCGTGCACCCACCCAGAGCTGCTCCACCACGCCTGCCTGAAGCGTCACGTAGGGGCGCAGAATCAGTCCGAACGGGACCCATCGCAGCTCGGCGAAGAGTCCGACGAGTCCATAGTCGTAGACGAGCCGGCCGGGCAGCCCCTCGATCCGAACGTCGTCGTGATGGACGCGGGCCCCGATGAGCCCCAGTGCGCTCGCGCCCACTTCGATCTCGTGGTCCAGCGCGTAACGAAGGGAGAGCAAGAGCGCCGGCGTGCCCCCCGCGGCCCGCTCAGTGGGGCTCGTGTACCGAGGCGGCCCGTGGACGAGTCCCGCTCCCACACCGCCGCTCACGGTGAGGGCGCCGCGCTCGGCTGCCGCGGGGAAGGGCAAGAGCCCCACGAGCATCAGCACGCATGCGACCCGGTGCGTCACGCGCTCGAGTGTACCAGGGCGCGCGTGTCGGGAAAGGACGTTCGAGGTGCTCTCGGCGCGGCGACCCGGCGGGATCAGCGTGCGTCGGGCTCGTCGGCGCGCACCGGCCAGCCGGCGTCGAGGAGATCCTGGCAGGTGAGACCGTCCTTGACTGGCAGGAACTTGAAGGTACCGGTGACGGTATGGCTGTCGTTGCGCCCGGCGATGCGCAGGCAGAAGGCGTCGGCGCCGAGGAAGGTTTCCACCGAGCGGATCTTCACCCGGCCCTTCAGACCGCCCTCGAAGGGCTCGGCCTCGGCCCAGGTCTTGTTCCATGCGCCCATGAAGACGCGGCCGTCGCACATCGGGGCGTCCACCAGCATGGTCACGCCCGGCTCGCCATCCTTGTCGACGTCCTCGTCCTTCCACTCCATGACCCAAGGCTGGGCGCTCACCGAGCCGTCCGCACCCACGTGCCACACCGTGGTCACCTTCGGCATGCGTGCTGGCGCGCCCGGGGGGAAGCGCACCGCCACACCGGCAGCGGGCGCGATCTCGACCTTGCAGGCGGTGGGGGTGACCCGGATCTCGTCCCCTCTCCGCTCGACCTTGGCGAGGAAGAAGTGCTCGGTGCGAGTCTTCACGAAGCCGACGAAGGGAGCGTCCCGCTTGCCCACGGTGATCTGGTGGCCGGCCCACAGCTCGAAGTGGGGCAGGGGTTTCCCGTCGCGGTCGGCTTCGCGCACTGCGCCGGGGTCCACTGCCGCAACCTCGGGCGCCTGCTTGCCGGGGGGCTGCGTCACGCCTCCCGCCTGAGCTTCCCGGGCGGTCCCCGCCTCCGGCGCTTGCGCAGCACCCTCCTCCGAACCTGCTGCTGGCTTCGCGCGTGAGGCGGCCGAGCGCCCGTCGGCCCAAGTCGGCCTGGCGAGGGCGAGTCCGAGCAGCAGGAGGGCGCGCCCGGCATGGCATCCGACGAGCTTCACCCCCGTCAGCCTATGCGCCGTCCGCCCCGAACGCCAAGCGCCGCCTCGTCGCGCTGCGTCATCCCCAAGGGTCCGGTGCCTCGCGGCGCCACGCGCCAGGGTCCCCGCACCTGGCAATCGGGCGTTCCCGCGCCATGTGCTTCCGCGCCGCCTCACTCGGAGGAGAGCTTCCGGTAGATGGTTCGGGCGGAAAGGCCCAGGAGGCGCGCGGCGAGGTTCTTGTCACCGCCGGTGTGCTTCAGCGTTTCGTGGATGAGTCGTCGCTCGATTTCTTCCAGCGGCGTGCCGATGGGGATCCACAGCGCTCGGCGAGGCACCTCGTCTGCTGCCACGATCTCCTCCGGCAGCTCCGTCAGATCGATACGGTCCGAGCGGCAGAGGATGACCGCCCGCTGGATGACGTTCTGCAGCTGACGGACGTTCCCGGGGAAGGGATAGCGCTCGAGGGCCTCCATCGCACCCTGGGTAAAGCCCAAGACGCGCTTGCCCGTCTCCTCCGCGTAGCGCCGCACGAAGTGCTGGGCGAGAAGCGGAATGTCGCCCGCCCGCTCCCGCAGCGGCGGCAAGGCGATGGTGATCACGTTGAGGCGGTAGTAGAGGTCCTCGCGGAAGCGCCCCGCTTCCACCTCCGCCGCCAGGTCCTTGTTGGTGGCGGCAACGATACGAACGTCGGCGCGGCGCGTCTCCCGTCCCCCCAGCCGCTCGTACTCACCGCTCTGCAGCGCCCGCAGCAGCTTCGCCTGCACGGCCGGTGAGAGCTCACCGATCTCGTCGAGGAAGAGCGTGCCGCCGTGGGCGCGCTCGAGGCGCCCCTCGCGACGCTGGGTCGCCCCCGTGAAGGCGCCCTTCTCGTAGCCGAAGAGTTCACTTTCGATGAGGCTCTCCGGGATGGCGGCGCAGTTGACCGCGACCAGTGGACCCTCGGCGCGCTGCGAGAGCCGGTGGAGAGCACGGGCGACCAGCTCCTTGCCGGTGCCGCTCTCGCCCTGGATGAGGATGGGCGCCGAGGTCGGCGCCGCCTGCCGCACGAGGTCCATGGCGGCGCGGAATGCGGGGGCCTCGCCGACGACCCCTTCTAGGTCGGTGAGACCGCGGAGCCGCGCCTTCAGAGCCCGGTTCTCCAGGACGAGGGAGCGGCGCTCGAGCGCCTTGCGCACCGTCTTTACGATGGCCATGCGCTTCAGTGGCTTGGTGACGAAGTCGTAGGCCCCCTCCTTCATGGCTTCGACGGCGGTCTCGACGGTGCCATGCGCGGTCATCATGACCACCTCCGTCTCGGGGGCGACCGTGCGCACGGCCCGCAGGAGATCGAGGCCGCTCATCGAGCCCATCATCAGGTCGGTGACCAAGACGTCGATGGGCGCCTCGCGGAGCACCTTCAGCGCAGCCTCGCCACTCTCGGCGCCGCGAACCTCCCACCCCTCCTTGGCGAAGATGCGCGAGAGGGAGTCCACGATCGCTGCCTCGTCGTCCACGACGAGAATCTGCGGGCGGTCGCCAGAATGAGAGACGGGGTTCGAGAGGGGATCCATGGTCGCTCCGAGGCAGTTCGCGCGGCGGCGCAGCCTCGCCCGCGCAAATCTGCCCTGCGCATAGCATGTGGGGTAGGCTCGACCCATGTCCACCCGCACGGTGCTCGGGGTCGCGCTCGCGGGCGGCATCGCCGCCGTCATCCTGTGGTTCGCCCTGGGCGAGGCGCCCCAGACCCCGGAGGCGCAGGTCCGCACCGCCCTCGAGGAGATCGTGGACGGGGCCCAGGCAAAGGACCTCGCGGCGATTCTCGACCGCATCAGCGATCGCTTCGTGGGCCAGGGCCGGTACCACCGCGACGATCTGAAGGGGCTGCTCTTCGCACAGCTCCGGCGCGGCCGCTGGAACCGCATCCTCCTCACCGATACCGAGGTCACGGTGCACGGGGAGGACAGCGCGGACGTGCGCACCTTCGCCCTGCTGGCGCGGGGGGAAGGGATCGTACCCAGCGAGGCGGACGGTTACAGCTTCGACCTCTCCTTCGCTCGGGAGGACGACGGGGCGTGGCGGGTGGTGCGGGCCGAGTGGCGACCCGGGCGCCGCGCCGCGGCAGCGCCTACCGAATGAGGTCCTTGGCCTCCTTGCGCCAAGGCTTCACCCAGCTCTTCTTCTTGCTCTTCTTCAGGGCGTCCGCCACGTCGTCGATGAGCTTGCGCATCATCTTGCGATCGGCGTTCTGAGCCTTGTAGTAGGTCAGCGCCTGGGCGAAGAGGGGGAGGGCATCGTTGTAGTGGCCCTGATCCATGTAGATCCACCCCATCGCCTCGTAGACCTCGGGGTAATGTTCGCGCACGGCCACCGCCTTGTTGAAGTAGTCGATGGCCTTGTCGTAGTCCTTCGCCTCCCGCATGAGGGCGCCGAGGCGGTAGTAGGCCTCGGCGTTGCCCTTGTCGATCTCGAGGGCCTTCTCGTAGTTCTGCTTCGCCTTCTCCTTGTCCCCCTTGGAGAGGAGCAGATTTCCGAAGGCGATGTAGAAGCGGTCGTCCTTCTCCAGCTTCTCGCCCCAGGCGTCCATCAGGGCGAGCGCATCCTCGGCACGGCCCGCAGCGAGCAGGGCGCGCGCCCCTTGGTGGTAGGCGCGCGGCTGGTAGGGGAAGAGTTCCAAGCCCTTCTTGATCTCCTCGGTGGCGCTGGGCTTCTTCATCGCCGCGAGCACCAGCCCCTTGGCGATGTGGGCGTCCGGTGTTTCAAAGCTGCCCAGACTCTCCTCCGCTGCCGCCAGCGCCTGCTTGAACTTCCGCTCGAAGCTCAACAGCTCGGCGCGGGCCACCAGGGCCAGGGCCTTGATCCGGGGTGAGAGTTCCTCCGGCGGCCGGCCGAGCACGTCGTCGATGGCCTCCTTCGCTTCCCGCGTGCCCTCGCCGCGGGCGATGTTCACCCGCGCGCGAAGCACCTTCGTGTAGAGATGCTCGGGGTTGGTGTCGAGCGCCTTCTTCACGTACGAGTCCGCGTTTCGGAAATCCTCGTCCAGGAAGTAGAGGTTGGCGACCGAGGCGTTGTACCGCGGGTTCTTCCACTCGCTCTCCGCGGCGTTACGAAACGCCGTCCGCGCCTCCTTCAGCTTGCCGAGCTGCATCTGTGCATAGCCCAGCGCGTCGAAGATGGGCGCGGCGCGCCCCCCTTTCTTGATGAGTTCGTCCATGCGCTTCTCGGCCTGCTCCGCCTTTCCATCGAGCACCAGGAGCAGGCCGCGGCCGCCGAAGGTCTCCGCTTTCTCAGAGTCCATCCCTTCGGCCTGGGAGATGAACGCCTCGGCCTTCGACTTGTGCTCGGGGAGCCCGTGGTCGAGGGCGAGCCGCGCTTCGAGGAGGCCGGAGGCGGCCACCACGTACTCGTGGTTCGAATCGAGCTCGAGGGCCTGATCGAAGAGCTTTCGCGCCTCCACCAGGTCCTGGTAGTTGTCCCGCAGCGCCCGCTCCTTCGCCTTCTTGGCGATGGCGCGGACCTCCTCCTGCGTCTGCACGTGGTTCCAATAGAGGTAGAGCCCCCCCCCGAGGATCGCCGTGGCAAGGAGCACCTGGACGAAGGCCTTTCCGAAGCTCTCCCGCGCCATCTCGGTGCGCTGGTGGGAGAGATCGAGGTCCGGCAGCTCCTGGCCGTCGGCACCGTTCTTCAGCGGCGCCTCCGCTGACTGTTCCTCGGCCGTTTCAGCCTCGCGCTGAGGGCTCGCCATGCAGCCTCCATCCGGGGTCCAAACCCCTGTTTATCAAGGGTTTCGCTGGGGGTCCGTGAGAGTCGCAAAGGGGTACCAGAGCGGTCGAGAGGGTGTCAAGGCAGGCACAGCGTCTCGAGCAGGCCCCGCACGCCGGTCAGATCGTGCACCCGCTGCAGGTGGTCTGTGGCTCGTCCCCAGGCGACGAGGGGAACGGGGTTGGCCGTGTGCGTCCGGCGCGTCAGGTCCTCGAGGTTCCCGTGATCGCTGGTGACGATGAGCGCGTCCTCGTCGGGAGCGAGGCGGGCGATGAGGCGGCAGAGAAAGCGATCGAGGTGGGCGACGATGCGGCAGGCGAGGTCCCAGTCCCGAGCGTGCCCCGCCTTGTCGGTGAGGAAGTATTCGAAGAGCACCAGGTCGTAGGGACGCGCCGCCGCCAAGAGGCGATCGGCCGCCGCTTCGGGGGAGAGGGCGGGGACGCCCAGGCGGCGGGCGCGCGCCGAGAGGGCGCTGAAGTCGTGGTAGAGGGCGCGCCCTGCATGCAGGTCGCCGAAGGTACGGAGCTTCAACCCCGCCGCTTCCGCCGCCACGGTGGTCACCGACTTTCGAGCCAGGCGCCGGGGGATCTCGAGGGCCGGTTCAGGATGCTCGGAGGGATCGTGGGGTAGGCCGGCGGCGCGCAGGTAGGCGCTGGGATAGGCGTTCAGGAAAGCCACCCGGCGGCCGCGCGCCGCAAGCGACAGGAGGACGTTGTCCTCCTCCAAGAGCGCGCACAGGTGGGCGCCGGGGAAGCCCAGGCGGTGTCCGCCGAGCCAAGCCGGCGCGTTGACGCCGGTGAGGAGCGCCGCCTGGCCGGTTGCCGACTGCGGCCGCCCTGGCACGCCCAAGGTGGCGTCGATGAGCCGGCCGCAGGTACCCGGGGGCAGCGGGCCATGGCCCTCGGTCTCGACCTCGCCCTCGCGGCGAAACCAGCTCAAGATCCCCGGCACCGCTGCCAGCGGGTTGGTCCGGGCGTCCCGGGGCCCGGCCCCCACCCCATCGACGAAGACGAAGAGGATCACTCGGGCTTGCCCCAGCCGCCGCCGCCGGGGGTGTCGACCACCAGCAGGTCGCCAGCGCGCACCCGCCGCGTGCACTTGCCCGGCAGCGCCTCCCCCTCGCCGTCCCGATGGATCAGCCGGTTTCGGCCTGGCGCCGCCGCCTGCCCCCCGGCGAGGCCCGGCGGCCGGTGGCGTCGCCGCTCGGTGATGAGGGTGAGCTCCGCCTCCTCCAGGAAGCGCCAGGCCCGGCTCATGCCGTCTCCGCCGTGGTACCGTCCCGCCCCGCCGCTGCCGCGCCGGACCCGCAGCCACTCGATCCGCAGCGGGTAGGCATGCTCGAGCGCTTCGACCGGGGTGTTGAGGGTGTTGGTCATGTGCGAGTGGATCGCCGCGGTGCCGTGGAAGCCGGGGCCACCGCCGGTCCCCCCGGCGAGCGTCTCGTAGTAGGCCCAGGGCTGCCCCCGCCACCGCCCACCCATGGCCACGTTGTTCATCGTCCCCTGGCTGGCCGCGGGGATCCGGTCGGGACAGGCCTTCGCCAGTGCCGCAAAGAGCACGTCCACGAGGCGCTGGCTGGTCTCCACGTTGCCGGCGGCCACCGGCGCCGGGGGGCGGGCGTCGACCAGCGTGCCAGATGGGGTCACGATGTCCACGGGCCGGAGGAGCCCGCTGCTCGCCGGAACCTCCTCGGGCGCGAGGCAACGCAGCACGTACAGTGTGGCGCTCACCGCGATCGCGCGCACCGCGTTCACCGGCCCCGCGCACTGCGGTGCGGTCCCGGTGAAGTCCACGGAGAGGTGATCGCCTTCGACCCGGATCGAGACGGCGACGCGAAGGTCGAGGTGTCCGAGGCCGTCGTCGTCGAGCAGATCCTGTGCTTCGTAGAGGCCGTCGGGGAGTGCGGCGATCACCGCGCGCATGGCCCGCTCGGCATGGGCGTGCAGCCCGGCGCAGGCGGCCTCGAGGGTCTCGGGCCCGTAGTGCGTTGCGAGATGGACGAGGCGCCGCGCCCCCACCTCACACGCGGCGAGCTGCGCGTCGATGTCGCCACGGCGCTCCTCAGGTGTGCGCACGTGGCGGTAGAGGCAGTCCTCGAGCACCGCGTCGAGGCGGCGCCCCGCCTCTACGATGCGCGTCGGCGGGATGCGCACGCCTTCCTCGTCGATGTGGGTGGCGATGGGCATCGACCCGGCGGCCTTGCCGCCCACGTCGGCGTGGTGGGCGCGATTGACCACGTATCCGAGCAGTCGCCCCCCCTGGTGCACCGGCCGCACCATCGTCAGATCGGGCAGGTGCGTCCCTCCCTGGTAGGGATCGTTGAGCAGTGCCACGTCGCCTTCCTTCAGATCGAGCGTCTCGAGGACGGCGGCGACCGAGAGCGGCGTGGAGCCGAGGTGCACCGGGATGTGGGCGGCGTGCGCCACCATCTCACCCCGCGCGTCGAAGAGGGCGCAGGAGAAGTCGCGCCGCTCCTTGATGTTGGGGGAGAAGGCGCTGCGCATCAGCACCGCACCCATCTCCTCGGTGAGCGCCGTGAGGAGATGCCGCCACACCTCGAGCTCGATGGGATCGTCCATCCTCATAGGCGCCTGAGGGAGAGGGCCCCACCGTCGAGCACCTCGAGGCGCCAGCCGGGAGGGAGGTAGGTGGTGGAAGAGTACTCGGTGACGACGGCCGGCCCGAGCAGGGTGGACCCCGCCGGCAGGTCCGCACGGGGCACCACCCCGCCCGAGAGTGCGCGCGGTGGTCCCCCGGGCGCGCGGCTGACCGGACGCGGCGGCTCGGCCCCCACCACGCGCACGCGCGCGTTCACCCACTCCACGTCGCGCTCGAGGCGGTAGCCGAAGGCACGTGCATGGGCCTCGTGGAAGCGCGCCACCGTCTCCCGGGGGTCGCCGCCGTGGGAGACCGAAAGCTCGTAGCTCTGCCCCGCGTATCGCAGCTCGGCGAGGTGCTGGGCGCGGAGGGTGCGGGGGTCGTAGCCAAGCGCGGCGAGTTCGGCGACGAGGCCATCGGTGAGTTCCTGGTAGACCGAGGCCAGCGGGGTGGCCGGCACCGGGTCGCCGTGCGCGATGCGCAGCAGCACCGACCGTGCCCGCTCCCGGCGGGGCGCGGCGACCAGCATCCCGAACGCGGAGAGAAGGCCGGGGTGCGGGGGGACGAGCACCTCGGGCATGCCGAGCATCGCCGCGAGCTCACAGGCGTGCAGCCCACCTGCGCCGCCGAAGGTCACGAGTGTGAAGCGGCGGGGATCGTGGCCGCGTTCCAGGGAGATGCGGCGGATCGCCCGGGCCATGACGCTGCAGGCCACGCGCAGGATCCCCTCGGCGCAGCGCTCCACGGTGAGCCCCAGGGTTCGAGCGAGGCCTCCCACCGCCTCCCGTGCGGCGTCGTCGTCGAGTTCCATCTCGCCGCCGAGAAAGTGCTCTGGGGCGAGGCGGCCGAGCACCACGTGGGCATCGGTCACCGTGGGCTCACGCCCGCCGCGCCCGTAGCAGGCCGGGCCCGGGTCGGCACCGGCGCTCTTCGGACCCACGCGCAGGGCGCCGCCGGCGTCCCGCCACGCCAGCGAACCACCGCCGGCGCCCACCGTGTGGATGTCGAGGGTGGGGATGCGCAGGGGATGTCCGCCGATCTCCGACCACGAGGTCGAGACCGGCTCGCCGTCGACCAGGGAGACGTCCGTCGAGGTGCCGCCCATGTCGAAGGTGACCACCCGCGTCCGCCCGGCGGCCCGCGCCGCCGCCGCGGCGCCCACCACGCCCCCCGCCGGCCCCGAGAGGATGGTGTGCACCGCCTCCTCGCCCGCCTGCGCCGCGGGCAGGATCCCACCGCTGCTCTGCATCACGAAGAGCCGGGTCCCGGCGGGCAGGCTCTTCGACAGCCGCTCGAGGTAGCCGGCCATCTTTGGGGCCACGTAGGCGTTGATCGCCACCGTGCTCGTGCGCTCGTACTCCCGGTACTCGGGCAAGAGTCGGTGGCTCTCGGTGACGGGGATCCCGAGCCGCTCGCGCAGCGCCCGGCCGATGCGGGCCTCGTCGGTGCCATCGGCGTAGGCGTGGAGGAGCACCACTGCCGCCGACTCGGGCCGCAGCCGTGCGGCGGCTGCCAGCGTCTCCTCGACGGCCGCTTCGGTGAGGGGCACGACGGCCTCGCCCTTCGGACCCCGGCGGACGTCGACGCCGATCCGCAGCGACTCGGGGATCACCGGCGCGGGGCGCTCCACCCGCAGCGCGTGGAGCTTCGGGCGGTGTTGCCGTCCGATGGTCAGCACGTCCTCGAAGCCGGCGTTGGTGACGAGGATGGCGCGGGCGCCCTTCCGCTCGAGGAGTGCGTTCGTGGCCACCGTCGAGCCGTGGACCACCGTGTCGGGCGGTGGCGCATCCGCGGCCTCGCCCGCGAGCTGGGCGAGCCCGTCGAGGATCGCCCGCGACGGGTCCTCGGGGGTGGACAGGCGCTTGTGCACCGCGAGGCCGTCCGGCCTCTCGAGGAGGAGATCGGTGAAGGTCCCTCCGGTGTCCACTCCGGCACGCATCGTCCGCGCACTATACTGGGCCCCGATGCGGCCTGCGATCTCGCCTCTTCGCCCGCTGGGGCTCTTGCTCGTGCTCGCCGCGTGTGCGGCGGGGCCCGACCCACGCTTCGAGGCGCTCTCCGACCACGCGCGGGCGCAGTATGCCCGTTATCGGCACCTCCTCACCGAGCGGCAGCGGCTCCACTATCTCTCCCTCCCCGACGACCGCGCGCGCGATGCCTTCCTCCGGGATCTCGGCATCGACGCCCGCCTCGCCGCGATGCCGCCGCGCATCCGGGAGGCCATTTGGGCGCGGCAGGTCGTCGCCGGCATGACGCCGGAGCAGGTGCTCCTCGCTTGGGGACCCCCCGACACGGTGGTCCGCGAGGCGGGACTCGGGAAGCCGCGGATCTGGGTCTATCCAGGGCGCGGCCACATCCGCTTCGTGGATGGAAGGGTCGTCGAGGTGCGTTCCCGTGGGGGAACGCCGTGAGGGGTGCGCTGTGAGCGGAGAGCTGAAACGCCTCGAAGTCGACACCCTCGCCGAGGCCTACGAGCGCCTCGCCGAGGCGGAGGTGGAGCGGGCCGCGGTGGCCGCGCGGGCGAAGGAAGCTCGCCGTCGCCTCGAGCAGCGGGCCCACTACGTCCTGGGGAGCCTCGAGGCGGCGGAGCGCTTCCTGGACGAGGGGGACGAGGTGGGCGCCGGTGAGGGGCAGACAGCCGGCGGGCGGTCGACGGAGACGGCGGAAGGGCAGGGCGCGTCCTCGGCACTCGCCCGCCGCGAGGCGCTCCAAACCCAGCTGGCCGAGACGCGGGCCGCCTTCGCCCGCGAGCGGGCTGCACTCGAGGAGGAGCTTCGGACGGCCCGGCTTCGAGCCGAGGAGATCTTCGCTGCTGCACAGGCCGCGGTGGTGGAGCGGGTGGAGGCCTACCTGGAACACGCGAGACCTCATCTGTCGGTCGAGGTGGCACATCTGGCCGACGGCCGGCGGGTCGTGCACCTGCGCCGGCCCGAGCGTGAGACCTCGGTGCTCTTGTGCCGGCTCCTCGCCGGGCGGCCGCCTGGCCGGCTCGACTTTCTCTCGGACGAGTCGGTGGATCGGGTGGAGGGGCCGGTCTACCTGGCGCAGCGCACGCCCGAGGTGGACCCCGAGGCGATCCACGCCGGGGGCGCCGACGCCGAGGACGGGCTGCTCGCCCTCGACGGGCCGCTCCTCCCGATTCGCGCTCACATCCCGGTTCGCCTCCCGAAGGTGGCCTGGCCGCACCTGCGCCTCCGCACCCGGGGCGCCGTCCTCGAGCTGGAGAGTCGGGAGGAGGGCGAGCCCTACACCCACCTGGTGCCCGAGGCGCACGCCGAACTGTTCACCGGCTTCCTCGTCTCGCTGCAGGTGCGGGGGCGCTTGACCGTGGAGATCGACGTGCCGTAGGTCCCTGTGGGAGGCTGGCGGGAGCGGGGAAGGCGCGGCGCCGGGCCTTCGCATGGCGAGGGGGATGCCGCCGCCGGCGCACCGCACCGTCCCACGAGTTCACCGAGGTAGGATCGAGAAGAGAGAGGACGAGAGATCATGGACCGACCGGGCATGAACGACGAGCGAAGGAAGGACGCGCCAAGGGGCGTCGCTTTGCCGCGGATACGGTGGGCGGCACCGGGGCGCGGGGTCCGCCTCCTCTCCCCATGGCTCTTGCTCCTCCTCTTGTGTGGGTGCGAGCTCGTCTCCACGGTCAATGCCGAGCGGATGATCGTCGGCACCGTCCTGCGGACACCGCCGCTGACCGGCGCCGACGGGACGGTGGTGCAGGAGGGACTCACCGGTGCCAACGTCTTCTGGGGTGAGAAGGAGCCGGGGGTCGACGCGCTGACCGTTCCGCCCGTGGGCATCCCCGGTGCCAACGTCCGCGTGGGCATCCTCAGCAGCAGCGGCTATGCGGAGGTGGCCTTGACCGGACAGGGGGATGGGAACTACCGCATCACCTCCGCCGAGGCGCCGGACCTCGTCTACGAGGTGGGCGCGAGCTACCGCGTCGTCGTCGAGGACGACCGGCCCGAGCCCTGGGAGATCCCCGATGTGGAGGCGCCGGCCAGCGAGCAGCCGGCGGGGGTGCCGGTGCCGGGCGTCGATCCGCCGCACCCGGCCCAGACCGATCTCGTCGTCTCCCGCTTCGGGCAGGACACTGCGTTCCTCAGCGTGTACCGGGTGACGGAAAGCGGCGTCGACGAGACCTGGTCGAACCGGCCTTCCGACGTGCAGGGCTTGCTCGCGATGGTGGTGGACCCCTCGGAGTGGAAGGCGACCGAGTTCACCGTGCCCGGTCAGAGCGCCTTCCCCCAGCCCGGCTTCTATGCGGTGGTGCTCACCACCGTGGAGCGCGGGGTGGCCGGCCCCGATCTCTTCGCCGCCAGTTCGCTCTTCGTTGGGGCCGGGGAGGTCGCCCCCCTCGAGGTGCAGTAGCCCGCGCCGCCTCTGCGGCGGCGCCCCGCTGCCCCGCTCGATTCTGCCCGCTTTGCCCCCTTCGCCCACGCCTGCCCCACCTTGAAGCTGAAGATCCGCACACGACGGCGCCTCTATGCCGCCGCGGCTGGGTTCGCGGCGGGCCTGCTGACACTGGGATTCGCCCTCGCCGAACTGCCTTTGCTCGAGGACGCCGATGCGGCGCTCTACGACCGAATGGCGGTCCTGGCGCTGGCGCCGGAGCGTGCGTCGAAGAAGGTGCGGGTGCTGGACATCGACGAGGCCACCCTCGCCTACGTGCAGCAGGAGTATGCCGTGGGCTGGCCCTGGCCGCGGGAGTTCTTCGGCGTCCTCGTCGAGTTCCTGCGCCGACACGGTGCGGCGGCGGTGGGATTCGACTTCATCTTCGGCCGCAATGCCCACGGCTACTCCGACGATCTGCTCTTCGCAGAGAGCCTTCGGCGAGCGGGGAATACGATGCTCGCCTTCTCCCTGCGTGGCATGGAGGCCGCCAGGCCGCCGGAGGCGCGGGTCGGAGTTCGGCTCTTCGAAACAGACGACGAGGCCGCCGCGTGGTCGGCGGTGGAGCGCATGCTCTCGCTGGGGCTCGACACCTGGATCTACGAGGATGAGAAGGGCCGGTGGCGGGTCTACGCAGGGGGCGACGACCCGAAGATCTTGCTGGCGCGCATCGCCCGCCATGAGCTCGATGTCTTCGCCCTCGATCCCAGCCTCGCGGAGGGAGAGGTTTCGGAAACAGAGGGCCTCGGTCTGGAGCGCCTGCGAGAGCGTCTTGCCGCCCGTGTGGTCCCGCTTCCGCCGCGGGCGCGCCACGTGGAGGGCGGCGATCTGGTAGAGCGCTTCGCGCTTGGCCCCGAGCCCGCTGGCCGTGACTTCGCGCCGACCTCCGGAATCATGGCGCCACCCGCAGTACTCGCGCTTGCAGCCACCACGCTGGGTGCGGCCGATCAGGAGCTGGACCGCGACGGCATCGTCCGCCACTTCGAACCGGTGAAGGCACACGATGGGCAGCTCTATCCTTCCCTGCCGCTTGCGCTCCTCCTCGCCGCCTACCCCCCAGACGCGCGTCCGAAGGTGTCGTTCGAAGGATCCTGGTTTCGGGTGGGCGAGCACCGGATCCCTCTCGAGGGCGATACCACCTTCCGCCTTCGCTACCTGGCCCGCCGCGGGTACGTCGAGGAGGGGCGGAACGCGAAGGCGGCGCTGCAGGATGCCCTGCGCGAGGCCGATGGTCTGCCCCTGAAGTACGATTGGAGCTTCCTGGAGGGCGCCTACATTCTCGTCATGCCCAAGGCGGTGGCGCTGCTCGACCACTCGCCTAGCCCGGTCAACGATTACATGGCGGGCGGGGACATCAATGCGGTGGCCTTGGACAACCTCCTCAATGGCGTGGCGGTGACCGTCCTGCCGCGGTGGGTGGAGGGGGCGGTTGCGCTCCTCCTGGCGCTCGTCTCGGTACTGCTCGCCGCCACCGTCACGGAGCGGGTCTCCGTGGAGGCAACGGGGACCTTTGGCGACGTGGTCCGCCTCATCCTCCGAGGCGTCGGGGGGGCGCTGGCCGCGGGCATCGTCGTCTTTCCGGTGGTCCTCGCCGACCACTACCTCTTCAAACACCACGACACCTACCTGAACTTGAGCCTGGTGCTTGCCACCCCACTCGTCGCCACACTCTTCAATGCCTTCACCGCGGAGCTCATGGAGCGGCGCGATCGCCGGAGCATCCACGAGGCCCTCGGCATCTACACCAGCGGGCTGGTCGCGGACCTGGTGGCCAGCGGCGGGGTCGAGGCGTTGGCCCCGCGCCGCGACGACATCAGCGTCTACTTCTCGGACATCGCCGGCTTCACCAGCTTCAGCGAGCGCATGGAGCCGGAGCACTTGGCGGAACTCCTCAACGCCTATCTCTCCGAGATGACCGAGGTCATCCTGCAGCACGAGGGGATCGTCGACAAGTACATCGGAGACGCGATCATGGCCTTCTGGGGCTGGCGCGAGAGCCAGCCCGACCACCCGATTCGCGCGGTCCGCGCCGCGCTGGCGCTCGAGCGCCGTCTCGCCGAGATTCGCCCCGAGCTCGAAGCGCGCTTCGGTGTGCGCCTCGAGGTGCGGGCCGGGATCAACTCCGGCGTGGCGGTGGCGGGGAACCTGGGTTCGAGACAGAAGATGGCGGTCACCCTCATGGGCGACGTGGTGAACCTTGCCTCGCGCCTCGAGGGTGCGAACAAGGCCTACGGCACCCGTCTGCTCGTGGGCGAGGCGACGTGGTCTCGCCTCGGGGGGCGCTTCCTCTGCCGTGAGATCGATCTCTTGCGGGTGAAGGGGAAGGACCGGCCGGTGCGCGTCTTCGAGCCCCTGTGCGAGGTGGACGAGGCCGAGGAGGCGGTCTCCGCCTTCGTGCAGCAGTGGGAAGAGGCGCTCGCGGCCTACCGCCGCCGGGACTTCGCAGCGGCGCTCGAATGCTTCGAGCGACTGTCCGGGACGCGGGTCAACGATGAGGTGGCGCAGCTCTATGTCTCGCGCTGCCGGGAATACCTCGCGGCGCCCCCGCCCGACACCTGGGATGGGGTCTTCGTGCTGCGAAGCAAGTGATAGGATGCCGGCGATGGACGTACTGCGGAAAAAGAGGGGTGTTTGGGCCGGCGCCTTGGTGCTCGTGCTCTTCGCACTCGTGCTCGCTGGCGCGGCGGCCGCGGTTGCAGAAAAGAAATGGAAGCCGCGGATTTTCCATGTGCACGAATGGCGCGTCTTCGTGATGGCCGAGCCACGGCGATTCACGAAGAAGCTGGGAGAGCTCCGCTACCTCGATCCGGTGAAGGTCATAGGCCCCTTCGACAGGGGCTGGTACCCGGTCGAGTACGAGGGGAAGCGCGGCTACCTCCCCTACCAGGCCATCACCGTGGGAGAGCCTCCCAACAGCCTCGCCCGTGACCGGGTGTACAAGAAGCAACGGGGGCACGCCGTGCAGTTTGCGGCCCGCGGCTTCGGCCCCGATGTGGAGGCCGCCTACCGCAAGGACCACCCCGACCTCGACTTCGATCTGGTGGATGCGATGGAGGCGGTGGTGCCGGCGCCGGAGCGGGTGCGGCGCTTCGCTCAGGCGGGCGGTTTGGACATCCGCGAGCCCAAGATCCCGCCGGAGCCGACCGAGCCCCCGGAGACGGAAGCGCAGGGATCGGCGGATGCGCAGCAGGACACGTCGAAGGGAGGTGGGGCATGAGGCGGGTGCGCGCAGCGCTGCGGCCTCGCTCTGGTCAGGCGGAGGGGCGAAGCCGGGTCGCGGTCTTGGCCTGTCTTTTCGCGGCCGCGATCGCCGGGGGGTGTGCGAACCTCAACGCCTCGCTCGACCGGTTGGGTAAGGATCTGACCCAGACCTCCGAACGCCTGAACCGGGTCGTGGCCGCGCCGTTCAACGTGATCGGGGACTGGGTGACCGCCAGCGTGGAGGCGCTCCACCATCCTGCGGCCAAGAAGGGGTTCACGCCGCGGCAGGAGTACTACCTCGGCCGCACCGTCACCGCCCAGATTCTGGCCCGCTATGACAACGAGGTCGTGGGCCTGCGAGGCAAAGGGGCCAAGGCGAGCGCCACGCCCACGCTCGCCTACGTGGACTCGATCGCGCAGGTGGTTCTGCAGGGAGCCCGCAAGACCTATCCGGCGGAGGCCTACAAGGAGGCCGGGGTGACCGAACGGGTCCCCACCGTCTTCCGAGTGGCCATCGTGAAGGACGACGCCCCAGGCGCCTGGTCGGCACCGGGGGGCTTCACGGTGCTGACCACGGGCATGCTCGATCTCTGTGAGAGCGAGGATGAGATTGCGGCGGTCCTCGCGCACGAGATGGGCCACATCTCCATGGCCCACGGTCTGGCGGCCGTGGATCCCAGCCGCCGGCAGCAGATCGACGAGGTGATCAAGGCGGCGGGAGCAGCCTTCACCGCCGAGCTGGGCAAACAGCTCGAGTTCATGAAGGACTTCACCGACGACATCGCCAAGGCCCTCTTCGAAAGTGGCTACGAGAAGGAGTGGGAGTACGCCGCCGATGGACGCGGGGCGACGATCCTCACGGCCATCGGCTACGATCCGGCCGCACTCGTCTCGGTGCTCCAGAAGCTGGACGCCTGGCAAAAGGCGCATGGAATGGGCGGCTGGAGCAAGACGCATCCCCCACCGAGCGAGCGCATCGCAAAGATCGAGCGCGCGATGCGCGAGCAGCACTTGAGTGCCGCGAAGGTGCCACGGGAGAAGCTCACCGTTCGCCGGCAGCGCTTTCTGCATCACATGAAGGCGAAGACTGCGATGGCGGAACGCTGATCGACACCCAGCGATGCGCATCACCTCCTGGATGGGAAAGCTGGTGGGTGCGGTCGTCGGCGGCGCCCTCTACGGGCTCGTCGGCCTGGCGATCGGGCTCTTCGCCGGCGCGCTGCTCGACTACTGGATCGCCCGGGAGACCGAGGATCCCGAGGAGGTGCTGAAGGACCGCGAGTACCGGCCACGGAGTGCACGGGAGATCGACGAAGAGGCACAGCTCGCCTTCGCCAGACACCTGGTGCAGCTCTTCGCCGCGACGGCGCAGGCTGACGGATCCGTGCGCCGCGAGGAGGTGGCGGTCATCCGGGAGTTCTTCGAGCAGCGGCTGCACTTCACCGGGCCCCGCCTCGACGAGGTGCGGCGCATGCTGAAGCAGGCGCTGCGCACCGAGGTGGATCTCGAGGGGGCGGCGAAGGCCTATGCCGCCGCCAGCGAGCCAGCGGACCGCCTGCTCTTCCTCCAGGCGCTCTACGAACTCGGTCTCGGCGACGGGGACATCAATACTTCCCAGCAGCGCACCATCAACGAGATCGCGCGCCATCTTGGTATCTCGGAGCAGGACCACCGCATGGTGCGGCAGCTCTTCTTCACCGAGCCCGGCCTCGAGGAGGACTACCGTCTCCTCGGCTTGAGCCCCGACGCGGAGGACGCCGCGGTGAAGAAGGCCTACCGGGCGCTCGCTGCCCGCCACCACCCGGACAAGGTGCTGCACCTAGGAGAGGAGGCGGTGGCCATGGCCCAGCAGCGCTTCGCCGAGCTTCAGGCGGCCTACGATCGGATCAAATCGGCCCGGGGCCTGTGAGGGCTCACCTCTCCGCCCGCGGGCTGCTAGAGTCGGGGGAGGGAGGGAACCCGATGCGCAGATTCCAGCGGATCCTCGCCGCCGCGTGCTTCGTCCTCTTCTCCCTCGTGGCCGCCTGTGACTGTGGCGGCGCACCCGGGGATGGCGACGGGGAGCGAAGGCCGGATGCGACCAAGAGTACCCTCGAGGCCGAGAGCCCCGTGGTCGCCGACGGGGTGAGCACCGGGCGGATCACGGCCACCATCGTCGACGCGGCAGGCAAGCCGCTCCCGGGCGTGACGGTGGTCTTCCGGAGCACCCGGGAGAGTGACCAGATCACCCAGCCCTCGGGTCCCACCGGCGACGACGGCGTGGCCCGGGGTTCGATCCTCTCCACCGAACCGGGCGAGGTCACCCTCTCGGCGACGGCGAACGACGTCGAGCTCGAGGCCCAAGCAGCGGTCCTCTTCGTGGAGGCCTGCGGCCCGGGGGAGGCCCGCTGCGACGGGAAAACCTGCGTGGACACGGAGAGCAACGTGGCGCACTGCGGTGGTTGCGACCAGCCCTGCGAGGGAGGACCGAACGCTGCTCCGGCCTGCGTGATGGGATCGTGCACCCTCGCCTGCGACGAGGGATTCGCCGACTGCGACGGAGATCCCTCGAACGGCTGCGAGGCGGACCTCTCCTCCCCGGAGCACTGCGGGCGCTGTGGTAATGCCTGCGCGGGGGCACCCCAGGCCTCTGGACAGTGCGCCGATCCGGCATCGGGACGCTGCGGGCTCGCGTGCGACCCCGGCTTCGCCGACTGTGACGGCGATCCCGTCACCGGCTGCGAGACGTCGATCAGCACCGACAGTGACTGTGGCGCCTGCGGCAACGACTGCAATGGCGTGGGCGTGGCCGGCGGCGTGGGGCGCTGCGCCGACCCCGCCACCGCGACCTGCGCGGTCGACTGCGATCCGGGCTTCGGGGACTGCGACGGTGACCCGTCGAACGGGTGTGAGGCGGCACTGGACAGCGCGGCCGCCTGCGGCAGCTGTGCGGTGAGCTGCGCCGGCGGACCCAACGACGTCCCCTTCTGCGCCGATCCCGCCACCCAGACCTGTGGATGGCGCTGCAACCCAGGCTACGAGGACTGCGATCCGCAGGTGGATGGGTGCGAGACCGACGTCCTCTCCGACGCCAACCACTGTGGTGGGTGTGGCAACGCCTGTCCCATTCCGGCCAACGGCACTGCAATGTGCAGCGGGGGGCGCTGCACCTTCGCCTGCAGCGCCGGCTTCGCCGACTGCAACCTCGATCTGGGCGCTCCCAATGGCGATGGCTGCGAGACGGATCTCTCGCAGGGAGACTGCGGCTGCCGGCTCTCGTTGACCGCGGCCACCTCCACCTGCCTGACGGCGGGCAGTGGGGCGAGGACGGCGGTTTACGTCGAGCTGGTGGACGCCTCCGGCATGGCGGTGAGTGGTGCCACCGTGACCATCGACAGCCCGGGCTTGAACTGGTTGGGGCCGGTGACCGAGTCGAGCAGCCGGCCGGGCACCTATTTCCGGGTCGGGGAGGTGCTGCCGGCGAGCGGAGACGTGGTGGTGAATCTCTCGGTGAGCAGCGCCGAGTGCGGGACCGACGAGCCGCTTCGACCTGTGACGATCTCGGTCGCAGACCCGGTGAGTGCCGGCCCGGAGGGCGGCACCGGCGGGTGCAGCCCGCAGGACGGCAATGTGCAGGTGCAGGTGGTCTCCGCCGAGGATGGGACGCCCATCGAAGGTGCCTTCGTGATGGTGGGTCAGGCCGAGGATCCCACCGCCTTCCACGGCGACTACGAGAGCGTCCTCGCCGGCAGCCCGGGGAATTCTGGGAATACCGCATCGACCGACGCCGCGGGCCGCGCCCGCTTCTCCGACTTTGGCGACGCGCTCGACGGAGCGCTGACCGTGACTGCCGGCGCGCCCGGGCGTGCCTACGTCTCGCTCGTGGGCATCGGTGCCTCGGACGTGGTCCTGGCGCTCCCCGCCTACGGTCCTCCGCCCGCCGAGGTCGTCCTGGACGGGGCGGTGACGGCCCCCGGGTACCCCACCAACAACGACAACCGGGTGGAAGCGGCGCTGGTGGTACCGGAGGTCGAGATGGACTTCGTCGCCCGTTTCGATCTGGCGGCGCTCTTCGAGAACAACCGCACCGTCGACGTCAGCGGCGGCATCCTCTGCCCGAACACCGGCTTCACCGTCGCATCGAACATCGAGGTGCCGGACCAGAGCGAGGTCGGCTGCGCGGTGACCGGCGGCACGCCCTGGATCCTCACCCCGCAGGCAGGCGGCAGCACCGATCTCTTCGCGCTGCAGGTCGATGGATCGGTGATCGATCTCTTGAATGGGGGCTCTGCGCTCGACCTCCTTGCGGTCATGGTGCCGCGGCGGGTCGGTGTGCTCTCCGCCGTGAGTCTCGGCGGCGACCAGAGCGGGCTCGTGCTGCCCGCCGATACGCTGGTGAGTGCGACCATGCCCGTCACCCTCAGCGGCGCACCGCTCGGGGCGGTGTGGGCGCTTGCGGTGGGCGATCTCGATGGGCTGCAAGGCGACGGCCGTCTCTTCATCGAGGGCTTCGAGGTGGCTGCCGACTCGACGGCGCTCACGGCGACGCTGCACACCGCCGATCCAACGGGCGCCTTCGCCAACAAGTCCGATTTCGCAGTAGGCCTCTCCACGGCGGGCGGCGCCCTCTCCCTGGTCATGGATCGGAGCACCACCGGCCGCGCCGCCCCCCGGACCCTGGACGGCTTCTACGCCTTCCCCAATGCCAACATCGTCGGTCGCGAGTTCCAATGGGACGACGTTGCCGGCAGCGGCGGCGCCGACTACCACCTCGCCCGCAGTGAGCTACGCAGGGTGACACCGACGGGGGACTATACACAGCACAACGAGCCCTTCTGGATCGTCTACACCCCCGGGGGCTACACCCTGCCGGTGGGCCGGCGCGGCTTCGATCTGCCCACGCTGCCTCCCTCGGCACCGCGGGCGGCCGATGGGGGCTACCTGGTGCCCGGGCCGGGGCAGTTCAACGAGTGGTTCCTCGCCCTGTGGTACCTCGGTGGGCTTCCGAACCCGGCGGACTTCGATCTCGCCGCGCACGCCTTCGGCGGCGAGTCGGCTTACCTGACCAAGCTGGCCAACGACACCACCGTGATGCCCTAGGAAGCGTGAGACCCCGCCGGCGGCAGGTGTCGTGGCCTAGCGCACGTAGAGGAAGGTGTCGGAGCTGAACGCCTGCGGGCCGCTCCGCAGGCGCTCGCCCGACCAGCGGGCCATGTCGAGCGGTGCATCGTAGCGTTCGACTCGAAGCTCGATCGCCACCTCGTCACCGGGCTCGAGCGCCGCAGTGGCCGCGGCAGGCAGCGCCAGCGGCGCCATGGCCGCGGCATCGAAGTCCCGGTAGAGGTCCCAGAGGGCATCATCCCGAGCCACCTCGCGGCTGCCGGTCTGGGTCGGGACGTCGAAGCGGCTGCGGGCGCGGACGACGAGGTGCACGAGGTCCCCGTCCTGCGGCAGCGCCCGCTCGGGCAGGGCGGGGGGGAGCGTGTTCACCGCCGGGTCGGGTGCGGTGAGGCGGCTCACGTAGGCGGTGCACCCCCCGTCCACCACCGCCGTAGACTCGTCGCTGCGCCGGCACTGCAGGTAGACCTGCGGGCCCGGATCGTCGGGGTCGAGGAGCCGAGGCAGGCTCAGGGTGCCGCTGGCCGGGGTCGTCTCCCCGGCGGCCAGCGGCGCGCGGACCACCGCGCGTCCCTCGAGCATGCGGTACTCGGCGCGGGGGCCGTTTGCCCAGATCCCGCGGGTGGTCACGAGTTCCACCTCGAGGGTGGGGGCGGCGAACGCCTGGCCGAAGTCGGGGACGCCGAAGGCGCTGGCGGGCCGGCTGCGCGGCGCCGCCCGCACGAAGTCGAGGCCGAAGGGAAGGCGTCCCGCTTCGGTATCGGCCAACGCCACGGCGATGGTGTAGGGCACCTCGGTCTCCGGCACGCCGGTGTCGGCTGGGACGTCCAGCCACACGTATTCCTTGGGGTCCTTCGAGGTTCCGTCGGGGTTCTTGATCTCCACGCGCGTGCGGTCGGGGAGGTGGTCTGCGACCCGGGGGTCGGGGAGGGCCGCCGGCGCCTCTGCAGTCGCCACCGCCGCCGGAGCCACCACGGCGTGGCGCCGGCTCACCATCGTGCTGGGATCGAAGGGCCACGGCACCCTGTCCTCTTCGAAGGTGACAGTCGCGGGGACCTCGAGGAAGACCTGCAGGTCCTCGGGGCGAAGGGGCGCCTCGAGCGCCCGGGTCCCTCCGCTCGGGACGTCGAGTTCGACGAGCCCCACGAAGAGGATGTCGAGCCGCATGGATCCGAAGAGGGCGCCGGGGTCGGTGCCTCCACCCGTGAGCGCCGGAACGAGGGCCGAGGTGTCCACGGACACGAGGCCGCCGAGCACGAAGAAGCGCTGCCGGCCCGCCGGTGCGTCGACGACGAATTTGGTCAGGGGATCGGGTTCGAGTTCGGGCGGCAGACCCAGGAGTGAGACGCCCAGAGAGTTGAGCACCGCATCGTCGGTGGTGAGGTTGCCGGGCAGGGCGAAGGTGGGGGTGTGGGGCCTGCCCAAGAGATCCCCCACCGCGAGGTCGGCGGCGCCCCCTTCGGGCATTGGGGCGATCACCACCGCGCGAAGCTGCTCCGAGACCACCTCTCCCGCATCGAGAGAGAGCATGGGAGCGATGGCGGGCAGGCGGTCGAAGAGGTCGAAGTCGATCTGCCCAGTGAGGGTTCCCCGCGGCCTTGCTGCCTTCGCGGCGTCGCTGGGCCACAAAGGGACGACCAGCTCCGCCGAGACCGCGTCGACCAGCGTCGCGCCGCGGTAGGCCGGGCGCTCCTTCGCGGGGGTCGTAGGGTCGAGGTCGGCGTCGTACGAGACGGTGCCCGGGCCCTCGACGTGAAGGGTCTCCGGTGCGGCCAGCGAGGCATCCTCGAGGGTCACCTGCCCCGAGGCATCGGTGTGGCCCGTCAGGTCGCGGCCGTCGATGCGAACGGTCGCCCCTTCGATGGGTGCGCCCGTCTCGGCGTCGATCACCGTCACCGTGAGCGAACCGTCGATGTACGGGGGCGCCTCGGCGCGGACGACGGCCGATGCGGAGGCCTCGGCCTCACCGTCACTTACCGTTACCTGCACCTCGAAGCGGCCGGCGGCGTCGGCGACGAAGTGGGCCGACGCGCCGTCGGCCGACAGCTCGGCGTTACTCCCTTCCGGCCGACCGAGCCACGACCACTCGTAGGTGAGGGCGTCGCCATCGGGATCCGAGGCGACGGCGTCGAGGCGCACCGTCTCGCCCACGAGGACGGTCTCTTCGCCGCCGAGTTCCACCACGGGGGGCGCATTGGGTGGCGGCGCATCCGTGGGGCACGCACTGAGAAGGAGTGGGGCAAGGGCGAGCCCGAGCCGCAAGGCCCGGCGGGCGAAAGGTGCGTTCATCGTCGATCCCTCCGGAGACGACCCTACCGGGGGCATCGGAGGCCGACAAGGCGGCCCCGAAGCCTGTTAGACTCGTCCCATGCCGCGTCGTCGACCGGCCTCGCCGCACGCCGCATGGGCCGCTCTGTGGCTCCTCACGGCTGCCGCCTGCCCCCGGCCGACCGGTGCAGGGAACGTCGCGCCCAGTGCCGACGGCGGCCCGGATCAGACCGTGCCCCTCGGCCGGACGGTGGTGCTCCACGGCAGCTGCACCGACCCGGATCCAGAGGACGCAGGGCGGCTGGAGTACCGCTGGAACCTCGAGGACTGGCCCCTCGAATCCTCGCTGGGGCCCGGCGACATCGAGGGACGGGAGCGCGCCGACGCGTACTTTCGACCCGATGTGACGGGCGTGTGGCGCTTCTCCTTCCAGTGTGACGACGGGAAGGCAGCCAGCGCCATCGACAGCGTCACGGTCACCGTCACACCACCGCCGCCCAACGCGCCGCCGGTGGTCGATGCCGGCGAGGATCAGCAGATCTTGCTCGGCGACACCGTCCGGCTGGTTGCGAGCGCCTCCGACCCCGATGGCGATCCCCTCACCTTCACGTGGTCGCTCGCAGCCGTGCCGGGCGGCAGCGGCCTGGACGATGCAGATCTCGTGCAGGATGGGGGACCACAGCTTAGTGCGACCCCGGATGTCGCCGGTGCCTACACCTTCGAAGTAACGGCCCAAGACGGGCGGGGCGGAGAGGCCCGGGACTCGGTGGCGGTCACCGTGGAGGCGGTGGAGCGGCTCGCCGGAGAGCTGCGGCTGCGCGTCCTTGCCGTCCCGGAGCTCGAGCCCGTGCCCGATGTACCGGTCTTCGTCGGTGGACAGCCGGCGGGAAGCACCGATGCCGAGGGTCGGCTCGTCTACACGGATCCCGCCTTGACCGGACCGGTGGCGGTCAGCGCCGTACCACCCGGTGTTGTCGCCTACGATCACGACAGCGACCCCGATACGCCGTCCCTCGACGTGCCCGAATGGGTGGCGACCACGGTGACGGGGATCGACCGGGCGGAGGCGACCCTGCTCGTCCATCGCAGTGCGGTCGCGGAGGCGGCGAGGTCCACCGGCCGGGTGGTCGCCTACGTCCCACAGACGCTCTTCGACCGACTCCCGCCCGTCGAGCGGATGTTCTCCGTCGCGGGGGGGCGCATGAGCGGGCAGCTGCGCATGGTGCTCCTCGCACCGGTGTTGCCGCGCCATGGGCTCGGCACACTCGACCTCGGGGACGTCTTCGCTCCCTCGCAGACGCCGGAGGTGCCGCTGCCGGGCAACCTCGCCACCGACGATCTCTTCTTCGACGAGAACGCGGCGCTCTTCGGCCGCAGTCCCGGCCCCGGCGGAGAGCCCGCCTTCACGCGCATCGAAATCGAAGTGCCCCCGGGGCCTCGCCGCTTCTACGTCCTCGCGGGCATCGCCACCGTGGACCTCGCCCGGCTCCTGCCCCTGCTCGCCGCCGGAGGAGGTGCGGGCGCGCTCACCGGCGAGTTGGGCGTGGTCCTAGGTGCGATCGAGTTCCAGACGCTTGCCGTGGGTATCGTCGAAGCCGAGGTGCCCGAGGGCGGCGTCCTCGACCTCTCCTCGCTCCTCGCCGAGCCCGACCGTTGGCCGCTTCTGGCCCGCGTCGACTATGCATCGGCGCAGGTGCAGGAGGAGGTGTGTGACAGCTCGGGCAGCTGCCTCTCTCTCGATCGCGTGCGCCTCTTCCCGGCCGACGAGCTCACCCTCACGACCAGCGAAGCCCTGGCGGACCCCCGCCTGGCCGCGGCCGTGCCGGAGTCGGCACCCTTCGAGCGCTACTGCACCGATGGGGGGGCGCCGGCGCCCTGCGATCCGCCGCAGATCCTCGATCTTACGGTGCCTCCCGACGTGCACACCGATCTCCCCTTCGAGGTGGACCTGGTGGGTCTCGTCTTTCCCCCCGGCCACGCACTGCTCCCCGAGGGTGGGGTGGTGCCGACTGGGTTCCGGGTGCCCCGCGCTCCGCAGCACGCAGCGGAAGAGGTCCGCTTCGCCGTCCCGCGCCTCGAAGGCCCGCTCGGGGGCTTGAGCTATGCGGCGGTCTCGATTCAGGCAAGGCGGCTCCTGACCGGTCCCCGCGGGGACGTTCGCTTCTCTCCGGGACGGGTGATGCGCCTGGCGCGGGGGCTCGTTCCCGGGGCGCGGGCGACGTGGGAGGATCCGCCCCCGCTCCCCCGGCTCGCGGGCGATCCCGGGGGCCTGCGGGTCGAGGTGCGCTTCGACGTGGCGGACAATACGCAGGATCCGCCGGTGGTGCGCGGTGCCTGGGCGCTCTCCCTTGGACCCGGGCCCACCCGTGATGCGCCGGATCTTCCCGCCGAGCTGGCCCGTGAGGGCAACAGTCTCTCTCCGGGCCCCGAACTCACGGTGCTCGGCGTTGCAGCGGTGGTTGGGGAGAGCACCATGTCGGCAGGGCTGCCCACCACCGTGCCCCTGTGGGAGATCTGGGTTCCTCCGGGCTCGAGTCCGCTCCCCGTACCGCCCGCCCCCGTTGCCCTGCCGCCGGCAGGGGAGGGCGTGTGGCTGTCGGTGACCGACCTTGGTTTCGACGCCAGCTTCAGCTACCAGCGGCCGGACCCCGGCGTCTTCGCAGGGCGTCGGGCCTGGAGCAGCCGGGACACCTGGGCCTTCCGGGTGCCACCCCCCTAGGCGGCGCCAGCTCCGCGGCGGACGGGCGAGACGGCGGACGGGGCGCCTTGCTCCATGGCAACGCGAGGGGCACGCCGAGGGGGTTCATCGGGCCTGCGGCCTCAAGGGAAGAAGGAGGCCTCGAGGACCGCGATGAAGAGGTTCGAGAGGGCGTGGAACAGAGTCGCGGCCACGACGGTGCCGGTGCGCAGGCGAAGCCATCCGAAGACGAGGGCGGGGAAAAAGACGGCGAGGCGCCAGGGGTAGGGTTCGGTCAGGTGCCCGAGCGCGAAGAGCAGGGCGGTGAGCCAGAAGGCAGGCCCGATGGTGACGCCGAGGAGGCGCCGGCCCCGCCGCGCCTCGTCGAGCCCCAAGGCGAGGCGCGCGTAGAGGTAGCCCCGGTAGAAGAACTCCTCCGGCAGGGCCACCACGAAGAGGTGGGTGACCACGAGCCACAGGAAGTCGTGGGGCAGGCGCAGCGCCGGGTCGAAGCCGCCGCGGTAGGGGGCCAACCACGCGGCGTAGGGTTCGGGCAGGCGAGTGAGGACCTCGACAAACCCAAAGAAGCCGAGGGCGAAGAGGGGAAAGATCAGCGCCGCCAGCCCAAGGGCCCACTTCAGCTCGGTGCGCCAGCTGCGGACCGTCAGCCCGTAGTCGGCGAAGGCTTCGCCGCGGCGCCACAGCACCAGCCCGGGCAGGTAGAGGAAGGCGAGGACCGCCACGGTCTTGAGGTTCGAGGCCACCCAGGGGACGGCGGGACCGATGAGGTAGCGCGCGAGCAGGAGGAGGGCGAAGGCCCCGGCCCACACGCCGAGACCCTCGCGGAGGGCCTGGCGGCGTGTCTCTCTGTCGGGCTCCCGCTCGACTGTTCCGGGCCGGGCGCCGGCGCCGCGGCCCGACCCCGAGGCGTGCGGCGATGCGGGGCGGCCGCGCTTTGGTGCTCGTGCCTCCGCATCGGGCACGGGGGGCGCCTGTGAAGCGGATTCGGGTTCGCGGGGGGACACGGCGGCCCCAGCCTACCGCGGGTGGCCTCGTCCTTCACGCTTTGCACTTCTCTGGGAGCCCGTTGTGGGTAGACTGCCGCGGATGTCGCCGCTCTCGCGCAAGTGGACTCCCGACGACGCCGACGAAGCCTACGGCGTGCGAGCGTGGAGCGGTGGCTACTTCGGCATCAACGCAGCCGGGCACCTGACGGCCCTGCCCGGGACGCCCACGGAGATCGATCTCCATGGGCTCGTCCGTGAGGTGCGCGAGCGGGGGATCGAGCCGCCGCTGCTCGTGCGCGTCTCGGAGCTGCTGCGGCGCCGGGTGATCGAACTGAACGAGGCCTTTGGCCGGGCCATCGAGGAGTACGGCTACCAGGGCGCGTACCGAGGGGTGTTCCCGGTGAAGGTGAACCAGGATGCGAGCGTGGTCTCCGAGGTGGTGCGTGCGGGCCGCCCCTACCACTTCGGGCTCGAGGCGGGGACGAAGCCCGAGCTGTTGGTCGTGCTCGCGCTACTCGACGATCCCGAGGCTCTGGTCGTCTGTAACGGGTACAAGGACAGCGAGTACGTGGAGACCGCGATCCACGGGCTCCGCCTCGGACGCCGCGTGGTGCTCGTCCTAGAGAAAGCCACCGAGCTGGACACGGTGCTCGAGGTCGCCGAGCGCATGGGAAGCCTGCCACCCCTCGGGGTGCGCCTGAAGCTCTCGAGCCGCGGTGCAGGCAAGTGGGAGTCGAGTGCTGGGGACACCGCCAAGTTCGGTCTGACGGCACACGAGCTGATGGAGGTCATTCGCCGGCTGCGTGCGGCTGGCCGTCTCGAAGCGCTCCAGATGCTCCACTTCCATCTCGGGAGCCAGGTCTCCTCGATCCGCAGCATCAAGAACGCACTCCGCGAGGCGGGCCGTTACCTCGTCGAATGCCATCGCCTGGGCGCCAGGTTGCGCTACCTGGATGTGGGCGGCGGGCTGGGGGTGGACTACGACGGCTCCCAGACGAGCTTCAGCTCCTCGGTCAACTACAGCCTGCAGGAGTACGCCAACGACGTCGTGTACTACACGCAGGAGATCTGCGACGAGGCCGGCGTGCCCCACCCGGATTTGGTCAGCGAGTCGGGGCGTGCCGTGGCTGCGCACCACGCCATCCTGGTGACCGAGGTGCTCGGTGTCTCCGTGATGGGCCGGGGACCGAACGCAGCCGAGGTGCCCGAAGGGGCCCACCAGGTGGTGCACACGCTCCACGAGATCCACCGCGACCTGTCGAAGAAGAACTACCTCGAGCTCTACCACGACGCGGCCTACGCGAAGGACGAGGTGCTCTCTCTCTTCTCGCTCGGCCACCTGAGCCTCGAGGAGCGGGTGAGCGCCGAGGACCTCTTCTGGGAGATCGCACGGAAGGTCCTGCACCTCGCCCGGGACGGCGAGGCGCGCCTGCCCGAGGAACTCGAGCCCCTCGAGCGTGTGCTCGCCGATACCTACTTCTGCAACTTCTCCATCTTCCAGTCGTTGCCCGATGCCTGGGCGGTGCAGCAGCTCTTCCCCATCGTGCCGCTGCAGCGGCTCGACGAGCGTCCCCTGCGCCGCGGCGTGCTTGCGGACATCACCTGTGACTCCGACGGGAAGATCGACCGCTTCATCGACCGGCGGGACGTGAAGGCGGTCCTGCCCCTGCATCCTCTCACCGGTGATCCCTACTACCTGGGGGTCTTCCTGGTCGGCGCCTACCAGGAGAGCCTGGGGGACCGGCACAACCTCTTCGGCAAGGTCAACACCGTGCTGGTGGAGCCGGGGGAGAACGGGTCCTACCGGATCGAGCAGGTGGATACCGGTGAGACCGTCGCCGAGGTGCTGCGTGGCGCGGGGCACCGGCGCGAGGACCTGCTCGCCCGCATGCGGCGCGCCTGCGAGGACGCGCTGGCCCAGCAGGCGATCTCGCGGCAGGACAGCCGCGAGATCCTGCGCTTCTACGAGCAGGGACTCGCTGGCTACACCTATTTGGAGCGGGAGTGAGACAGCTGCGCGCGAAGGCGCGCGAGGAGGACGTCCCGGTTCACTGGCTTGGCGAGGAAGTCGGCGGCTCCGAGTTGCCGGGCCCGCTCGCGGTGTTTCCGGCCCGCACGTGAGCTCAGGACCACGATGGGGATGCCGGCATAGCGCGGCTCGGCGCGGAGGCGTTCGATGAGATCGAAACCGTGCATCCTCGGCATCTCCAGGTCGGTGAGTACGAGATCGAAGGAGTTGGTGAGGGCCTGCTCGAGGGCCGCGCGCCCGTCTGCGGCGACCCGAACCTCCCATCCGTTGCTGCGAAGGATGCGAGAGAGGTGGGTGCGCACCGAGAGTGAATCGTCCACCAGGAGTATCCGAGGCCGTTGTGACTCGGCCGGCCCGAGGGGGCGACGGGGCCGGGGGCGCCCCATCGAGGCGGTGAGCAGCCACGCGGCGTCGAGGACGAGTCGCACGCGACCCTCGCCGCCGACCACCGCGCCGGCATAGAGACCCAGCGGTTCGAGGAGGGGGCCCAGGGGTTTGACGATCCCCTCCTCACGGCCCACGAGGCGGTCCACCAGGAGGGCGCAGTTCCTCTCACCGTGCCCGACGACCACCGCCGGGACGCGGCGCGCGTGGTGCGCCTGCGGCGCACCGGTCAGTGCCGCCAGCGAGAGCACGCGCAAGGGCTCGCCTCGCCAATAGATTCGTCCACCGTCGAGGGCGGAGGCGGCTTCCCGGCGGTCGACGAGCAGGGTCTCGCGCACGGCGGCGTGGGGGAGGGCGAAGCGCTGTCCGCCGCAGAGAACGGTGAGCACCTCCAGGATCACTTGCGTCGCCGGCAGCCGGGCCGAGAAGGTGGTGCCTTGCCGGGGCCTGTGGGACACGGAGAGCACGCCGCCGAGGCGTGCCACCGAGGTCGCCACCACATCCAGGCCCACGCCCCGGCCGGCGAGCGCGTCTGCCGAGTCGCGGGTGGAGAAACCCGGGGCAAAGATGACCTCGACGATTTGCGCATCGGGCATGCGCTCCGCCTCCTCCCGCGACAACACGCCGCGAGCCACCGCCACTTCGCGCAACGCTGGAGGATCGAGGCCGCGACCGTCGTCGGCGACCTCCACCACGACGTCGCGTCCGAGCTGCCACGCCCGCAGGGTGATCCGACCGATGGGCGGCTTCCCTTGCCGCCGCCGCTCCTCGGGAGACTCGATACCGTGGGTGACGGCGTTGCGAACGAGGTGCACCAGCGGTTCGGACACGGCGTCCACCACGGCGCGGTCGAGCTCCGCCGTCGCCTCCTCTACCACCACCTCCACCTCCTTCCCCTCGGCGCGCGCCCACTCCTTGGCCGGACGGACGAAGCGGTCGAAGAGATCGGTGATGGGAACGAAGCGCGCCCGCGTGAGGCCTTGTTGCAGCCGCTGCGTGTGGCGGTCGATCTCCTCTACGTCGTCTCCGAGCGCATCGGCGAGGCGAGAGAGCCCGGAAAGGGCCTCCTGCAGCTGGAAGTCGAGCTCCGCCACCTCGCGCGAGAGCACGTTGAGGTCGTCGTAACGGTCGAACTCGAGGCCGCTCCAGTCTTCCGCGACGGCAGACGTCATGATGCCCTCCCGGCGCGAGCGCACCGGAAGAGGATGGGTGTAGGCATGGCGGGTGGCGAAGTCGTCGATCCGGCTGGAGAGAGCGCGCGCGCGGCGGGCGACGAGGTGCAGGAGTTCACGCATGCGGCCGCTCGCTTCCTCCAGACGGGCCTTCGTGGCCAGCAGATCGCCCGCTTCGAGGAGGAGCGCGTCGAGGCGCTCGAGGGAGACCCGGACGCTGCGGCCCGCCGGGCGCCTCGTCTCGATGTCCCGTTGCGCCTCTTCTGGTGCGGCGGCCCCTTCGGATGGGGTGCCGGCGAGCAGGCGCTCGATCTTCGAGAGTCCCGAGCGTGCCACGTCCAGCGCCGCGGGTTCTACCGGCCCCTTTCGCGCACGCAGCCCGGCGAAGAGATCTTCGAGGCCGTGTGCGATCTCCATCACGGCATCGAGGCCCACCGTCCCCGCGGCACCCTTCAGCGTGTGCGTAGCCCGGAAGAGGGCACCAAGGGCCTCGGTGTCCTCGGGCTGCTGTTCGAGCGTGGCGATGGCCCGTCGTGCGGCGGCGAGGTGCTCCGTGGCCTCCTCCGCGAAGACCTCGCGCAGCTCGGCCAGCATCGCCTCCTCCTCGTGGGAGGTGGCCGCTCCGTCTGCCGCGTCCAGCCGGCGTCGATCGTACACCGAGGTGAGCAGGCTCTGCGCCAGGGGTGCCGCTTCGGGATCCTCCAGCCGGTAGGACGCGAGGCGCATCGCTCCGTCCGACAGGCGCACCGCAAGATCGAGCGCGGCGTCATCCGGCGCCAGTCTCCCTGCCGCCATGTCGCGGAGCAGGTCGGCCAGAGCCTCGAATATGTCCGACAGATCCGGACGTCCAGCCATCGCGGCGGTGGCAGAGAGCGCCCGAGCATTCTCCTCTTCACGGGCCGCCGCGCGTTGTCGCGGCGCGGGGCGCGTGTCTTGGCGCGCTGCCGCGAACGCATCGTGCAACGATTGTGAGAAAACCCCAATCTCCTCCCGGAGCGCCTCCGCCAGGTCTTCCGGCTGCGCCAACCCGGAGCCGGTAACGCCCTGCGCCCCTGTGCGGCTCGAGACGGCGGAGAAGATTTCGAGCCCAGACTCGAACTCCAGGAGGATCTCCTCGTTGGCGTCCGGCTCTCCGGAGGCGATGTTCTCGATCATGCGCTCGATGCTCTGCACCGCCGCGCTGGCGATCTCCGGCGCGATCCCGACGCGTCCGATGGTCGCACTCGCGAGCTGATGCAGCGCGCCCTCGAGACGAGCAACGAGCTGGTGGAGGTGGGTGAAACCGAGCAGACCGGAGACGCCCTTCAGGCTGTGCACCGCCTCTTGCAGTCGCTGTAGATTTCGCGCCGAGAGCTGCTGTCCCGCCAGAGCGGGCGCGAGTTCTTCGCGGATGCACTTCAGGTATCCGCTGGCCTCCTCGAGGAAGGAATCGACGAGCTCTGCGTCGATGGTCACCCCTCCGCCACCTCTTGCTCTGTCGGCGGCTCCCCATCGGGGGGCACCTCTCCCTCCTCGCCTCGGGGCGCTCCTGCTGTCGGTGGTGGCGCGGCTCCGCGCGGCGCCTCCGCCGTACCTTCTGGCGCCCTTGGCGAACGGGCAACGTCGCCTTTGGCGCCGGTCGCTGCTTCTGCTGGGGCCGCACCTGCGACGGGCCCAGCGGGGGCCGGATCGGTCGGGTCTGGGCCGCTCTGCATCCGCGAGGGGGCGTTCTCGGGCGCGGGCTCGGCCATCCGAGGCGTCGCAGGCTCCGGCTCGGGTGTCCCGTCGCCGTTCCCTGAGGTACCGGCGACCTCGGCGAAGACTCGGGCGATGCGAGCCCTGGTCCGACGCGCTGCTGCCTCCAAGGTCGAGTCCCGGGAGGCATGGAGCAGGCGTTCGAGCTCTTCGAGGCTCGCCTCGATTTCCGCCTGGCGCTCGCGCAGGGCGCTTCGCAGAGCCGTCTCGTCCGTGTCCTCCTCGACCCGAAACCGCGCGATCGCATCGGCGAGTTCCATCGAGAGTTCCTGCAGTTCGTCCACCGCAGCGGTGGAGAGCGCCACCTGCTCCTCCGTCTCCTTGGCGATGGTGCGCAGCTCACCGATGTAGCGGGCCAGACGCTCGCTGCCCGCTGCCTGGTTCTCCGCACTCTCGCTGATCGCCTGGATCAGTGCGCTCGCTTCCTCGACCACGTGGCGGATATCGGCCAGCGCTCGTCCCGCGCCGTCGGCGATCTGCACGCCTTCCTCCACCTTCTGCTGCACCTCCTCCATCGCGGTGACCGCGTCCTCCGCCCCCGACTGCATGCGTTCGATCAGAGAAGCGATCTCGCGCGCCGCGGCGCCGCTTCGCTCGGCGAGCTTTCGCACCTCCTCGGCGACGACGGCGAAGCCCCGACCCTGTTCGCCGGCTCGGCTGGCCTCGATGGAGGCATTGAGGGCGAGCATGTTGGTCTGGGCAGCGATGTCGTCGATCAGCTCCACGATGGTGTTGATCTCGAGGCTCTTCTCCCCCAGCTCCTTCAAGCGTTTGGCGGCCAGCGAGACATCGAGGCGGATGGCGTACATCCCCTGCACCGTGTCGTCGACGGCGTCGGAACCGCGCACCGCGGCCGCCTGGGCGCCCCGCGCCGCAGTGCTCGCCTTCCCCGCCGCCTCGGCCACCGAGGCCATGGACTCTGCCCAGGCCCGCACGTGTTCCGAAGCGCGGTCGAGCCGCTGCGTCTGCGTGGCCGTGCCCGAGCGCACACGCTCCTGTGCGTCGCGGATGGCCGCCGCCCCCTCGGAGACCTGTGCCCCCACCCGCTGCACGCGCACGATGAGGTGCCCGATGGATTCGAGCATCAGGTTCAGGGCGTCGACGACCGACCCCAACACGTCGTCCGTGACCCGTCCGCGTACGCTCAGGTCACCCTGACTTGCGGCACTGACCTGGTCGAGGAGGGTCACGATGTTCGCCTGCAGCCTCCGCTTGTCCTCGTCGGACTCGATGAGCCCCACGATCCGGTCCAGCATGGCGTTGAGAGAACGCGAGAGTTCGCCCAGCTCGCCCCCCTCCACCTCGGGGACGCGGGTACCGTAGTCCCCTTCGCGGATCTTGTGAGCGGCCCGGCTCATGGCACGGATGGGTAAGAGCAGCCGGTTGTGGGTCCAGCGCCAGGTGATCCACACCGCCAAGAGCGCGAGCAGGAGAAAGGTGGCGACCAGCCCTAGGATGAGCCGCTTCGAGGCGGCTTGGCTCTCCGCCACCGTGGCAACCACCTCGTCGACCCCCTCGAGGCTGCGACGGATCTCCACCTCGCCCTGACCCAGGGCCTCGGGGATCTTCGCGAGGAGGCGCGAACTCGCGGTGGAGACCGGGGCCCTCACCGCCAGGGCGTAGCCGGTGCCTCGAAGGGGTGCGACCAGCCACAAGGCCCGCCCTCCTTCCTCCTCGAACTCACGCGTCAGGAGCAGCTCGGAGCCGGGACGTCCCACCGCGGACAGCCGTGCCGCGAGGCGGCGGGCGCTACCGTCCTCTTCGGAGGCGCCGCTGGGGGGCGCGAGCGCTGCGGCGAGGCGCTCGCCCTCGGCATCCAGCAGCGCAGCCAGCTCCGGCGCCACGGCATCGATGCGTGTTCCCGCATCGTAGAGCCGGTGCAGCACGATGCGCCGGTGTGCCGGGTCGATGATGGCAACGGAGCCGTTGCCCGGGATGGCGGCATAACGGATTGCCGCGAGCTCGGGTACGCCGTCGAGGCGCCCGTCGGCGAGGCGCTGGGCAGGCAGGCTCGAGAGGATCGCCTCTGCCGCCAAAGCCAGGTCCACGGTCTTCTCCCGCAGGTACTCGACGTGCGCCGCTTCGATCGCCTCGGCGGTCTCGCGTACGGTTCGGTCGAGGCGCCGGGCGCTCGCCGTGGCGGCCTGACGCGAGCGCGCCTGCACCTCCTTCAGCTTGGACTGCAGCGCGCCGAACTCCCGCGTGACCAGCAAGGGCACGGCGAGGAGGATGAGCAGCGCCGGCACCGAGACGAGGGTCAGGCTGCCGAGCAGCAGGCCCACCAGGCCTCCGGAGGATCGGGGCGAATCCCTGCGCTCCGAACTCATGCGGCGGCCTCCATCGCCGTCCTCCAATGATGCATCAACGCCTCCACATCGATGAGGAGGATCTCGTGGGGCCGCGTGCCGGTCGCTTCGAAGCGCGCTCGCACCCAGGCCGGGGCGTCGGGCAGGGGGGAAGCCGCCGCCGGATCGAGGTCCACGAGATCGAGGACACGTTCCACCGGCACCGTGGCGACCAGCTCCCCCTGCTGCAGCATCAGTAACGCCTGCCCCGAACTGACCGTTGTCGTCGCGCCCGGCAGCTGGAGGACGGGGACCACCTGGCCGCGACGCCAGACGACGCCGCTGAGGAGCGGAGGTGCCGTAGGGACAGGTGTGAGCTCGCCTGCGCCGAAGAACTCCACCACCGACTCGATGGGGACGGCATAGACCCGGCCCCAGGGACCGCGCTCGGGGACGGTGAACACGCAGGCGCGCATCGGTCGCGTCTAGACGGCGTCGTCGCCGGGCGACGCGGCCCCGTCGAGGCCGAGGTGCCGCTTGACTGCGTCGGCGAGGTCCTGAGGCGAGAAGGGTTTGACCAGATACTCGTCTGCCCCCTGGCGCTGGCCCCAGAAGATGTCTGCGTCCTGGTCCTTGGAGGTCACGATGAGGATTGGCATCGTGGCGAAGGCGGGATCGGCCTTGAGCTCCCGGCACAGCGCGAAGCCATTCTTTCCGGGCATCACCACGTCCAAGACGAGGAGATCGGGCCTTGCCTCGTGGATGATCCGCTCCGCCTCGTCGCCGTCGCCAGCGAGGAGCACCTCCACCGGAAGGCGGGCGAGGGCGCGCTGGAAGAGCCGGCGCTCAGTCGGAGAATCGTCGGCGATGAGGACCTTGGGCACGGTGGCCATTCCTGCGGAAACACTACCACTTTGGTGCCGGCGTTGCGATAACTGGCCCGTGCTCGCCCTGTGCATCGCGGGTGCCTTCGTCTGTTTTCTGGCGGCGGCAGGGGCGGCCTTCCTGCCGGCGCCCTGGTGGCAGCGCGCACTGCACGCCTTCCTCGTCGCCGCTGGCGCGGAGAGCCTCCTCGTGGTCGCTTGGGTGCTCGGGCGCCGGACAGGGCGCACGTCTGTCGTAGGCGGTGCGGCGGCCGGGCTCATGGTGGGCACGAGTCTCGTCTGCGGAGCCGGGCCCGGTCGCATCCCCGCGGGCGGGCCCATCTCCATCGACCTGCCGGCGTGGGTGCTCGCCGATTTCGGCCTGGCCGGTGCGCTGGGCCTCCTCGGCTTTGGCATTGTCCTAGCGCGCGGGGGCGGGCCCGTGGGCCTCGTGGGGGTGGCCGCGGTCGTGGCGGGGATTCTGTCGGTGCAGCCCGCACTTCGGTCACTGGGATTGCCCACGGTGGGCGCCGTGGGGCTCGTGGTCGCAACCTTGGCGCTCCTCGCGGTGGGCCGCTTCCTCCGCCGTCCGCAGGAAGGCGAGGGCGGGGAGTGACACGCCATGCGCGCTGGTCGCCCCTGCCGGCAAGCTGCGGCCAAAGCATGAGCGGGGCGCGCGTGGAGGTGCAGGCGCCAGCTCAGGCGCGGACGAGGGGCTCGAGCTCGCGCCCGGTCACCAAGACCTCGCCGTCACCCATCGGTGTCCACGCCTCCGGCGCCTCAGGGTGGCTCGAGACCACGAGCGCCTTCAGGTGCTCCGCACCGGCCTCGGCGCCCTCGAGGACGGTCCAGTAGAGGGGCAGATCCCCCTTGCGTGCGGCGAGGAGGTAGCGACCGTTGGTCGCGACCAGGTTCAGCGTGGACCGGCCGCCGCCCCCGACCTCGGCGGCCAGCGCCTCGATCGTCTGCAGGGTGTCGTGGGCCGCGTTGGCGAGTGTCTCCAGCCGGACGGTGGTCGCGTCGAGAATCCCTCGGAGTTTCATCTGGGCGAGGAGCAGCGCGAAGAGGTGCTCACTGTCCGTCTGACCCCGCACGGCACGCTGCAGAAAAGGGGGAAGCTGGTCGAGCAGTGCGGGCCGGAGGTCGCCGAAGCGCGCCACCTCACCGTAGTGGGCGAAGATCCAGCGCTTGAAGCGATAGGGCGGCGCGTTCTCGTCCTTGTAGGTGCCGCGCGACTGCCGCCGCACCTGCAGGACGATCGCTGGGGAGACGACACCTTCGAGGAGCGATAGGGGCCGCCGCGCCGCCTCGCTGCTTCCCGGTCGCTTTCGCAGCAAGGCGTGGTTGTTCTCCACATACCCCGCCCCCACCGCATCCGGCGGTTCTGCGAGGTCGAAGCGCAGGCGCGGCTCGAGGCGTGAGAGGGTCTGACCGAGCAGGCTCGCATCGTTTTGGAGCAGCGCAAGCAGCATAGAGGGATCGTAGACCCTGGAGCGCGTGGCGACAACGTGGCGGGCAGGGCGTCTGACCGTCCATCACTTTTGATCGAGTGATTTCGATCGGTTGGGGGCCAAGCGCT
>CAYYHA010000008.1:0-45529 GCA_964471535.1 uncultured Myxococcia bacterium
GAGCGGAAAAACCCCCAAGGGTCGGTGGCTTGCCCGGGCACCCCTTTCCTGGTATCGACGATGGGTCCCCCGGACTCTCTTTTTGTGGGGTCCGGACCGGGAGGTGGGCGTCGAGTGCTTTGGACGGCCCGGGAGCGTCCGCGAATATGGTGAGAGGCTGGAACGGCCGCACAGGAGATCGCCGCAGCGATGCACCCACAGATGGTCATATATGAGGAGGAGTTTCAGCAGGTCTCGGGCATCTGCGACCGGCTGAACCGAGAGGCGAACGCCAAGTGCGTCTTTCTCATCGACAAGAACGGCCAGCTGATCTCCGCATCGGGTGAGACCGAGCACCTCGACACCACCTCGCTGGCCAGCTTGACCGCAGGCAACATTGCCGCGACCGGGGGCCTCGCCAAGCTCCTCGGCGAGAAGGAGTTCTCGATCCTCTTCCACGAGGGCGAGCGGGACAATCTCCACATTTCCATCGTGGCCGGCCGCGTCATCCTGGTGGTGATCTTCGATCAGCGCTCCTCCCTCGGCCTCGTGCGGCTGCGCGTCAAGAAGGCCAGTGAGCAGCTCGCTCGCATCTTCGAGCAGCTTGCGCACAAGGCAGAGCAGCCCGGTCAGGCCTCGCCCTTTGCGGAGATCACCGACGAGGACATCGACAACCTCTTCAGCGACTGACGGGCTTCAGAGATTGGCGAGCGCTCCGAAAGGCAGGGTAGGAAGGTAGAGCGAAAGGCAACCGGGCCGCACAGTCGCGAGCGCGGCCTCAAAGACGGCGAGCAGCAATGTCGTTCATCAACTACTCCTCGCGAGAAATCAACTGCAAGATCGTCTACTACGGGCCGGGCCTGTGCGGAAAGACGACGAACCTGCAGTACGTCTATGCGAAGACCAACCCCGAGGCGAAGGGGAAGATGATCTCCCTGGCCACGGAGACCGAGCGGACGCTCTTCTTCGACTTTCTCCCCCTCTCGCTCGGGGAGATCCGCGGCTTCAAGACCCGCTTCCATCTCTACACGGTGCCCGGGCAGGTCTTCTACGATGCCTCGCGGAAGCTCATCCTCAAGGGCGTCGATGGGGTCGTCTTCGTGGCCGACAGCCAAGTCGAGCGAATGGAGGCCAACCTCGAGTCGATGGAGAACCTACGGGTGAACCTCGCCGAGCACGGCTACGACCTCGATAAGATTCCGTTCGTCGTCCAATACAACAAGCGTGACCTGCCCAATGCGGCGGACGTCGGGGAGCTGAAGCGGCTCCTCAATCCACGCGGTGTTCCCGACTTCGAGGCCGTCGCACCCACCGGAGTCGGGGTCTTCGATACCCTGAAGGCGGTGGCCAAGCTCGTGCTCCAAGAGCTGAAGAAGGGCGGTTAGCGGCCGATGGGTGTGTGGACCCAAGAACGACGACGGGGCGGCGCGAGACGGTGAGATGGGTGCGAGCGTTCTTGGGGGAAGCAGACGAATGAAACGTACGAACAGCGGACTGACGCTTCTCGCGCTCCTGCTTCTGGGGTTGGGCGTGGCGCCCAGCGCCTGGGCGCAGGAGGCCGAGGCGCCTCCGGCCGGCACCACTGCGGCGGAGGGGGGCGAGGGGGCCTCCTCGGAAGCGGGGACACCGGCCGCTGCCGAGGGTGAGGCGGCGGCGGAGGGGTCCTCTCCCGCAGCGCCCGCCCCTTCGGAGGAGGCCTTCGAACTGAAGGTGAAGAGCCTCGAGGAGAAGGTCACCGACCTCAAGGAGAAGATCTACCGGACCAAGGCCCGCCTCCTCCTCCTGCAGGAGACCGTCATCGGCGGCGATCTGACCAGCGGAGCGAAGGCGGTGCTCGTCCATCGCAACGAGATGGGGTCCTCCTTCGTGCTCGAGTCGGTGGCCTACGCTCTGGACGGCGCGCCCATCTTCACCCGCGTCGATCCCACCGGCGAACTCGATGAGCAGGAAGAAATCGAGATCTTCAACGGTCGTATCGTGCCAGGAAACCATCAGATCGGCGTGCGCATGGTCTTCCGCGGCAACGGCTATGGCATCTTCTCCTACCTCAACGACTACAAGTTCACCGTCCAGAGCCAGTACACCTTCAACGCCGAAGGGGGGAAGGTGACCGAGGTCCGGATCGTCGCCTTCGAGAAGGGGGGCATCACCACCGATCTGAAGGATCGCCCCGCCGTCCGCTACGATGTCGAAGTGACCCGCGACCGGCCCAAGCGCCAGGCTGGCGCCGGCGCGGCGGGAGGGGGCGGGTGAGCCCTCGTCATGCGGTGTGGGGCCGCCTCCTGCCTCTCGCCGCTGCCTCCTGCCTCGCGGCGGCCCATCCGGCGACCGCCCGTGCCCAGGCGGACCGGGTTCAGGCGCTCGAGACCGAGGTGGCCAAGCTCGGCGAGCGGGTCGACTTTGTCCTCGACCAGTACGGCCGCGCGCAGCCTACTCTGGGCATCGGCGGCATGCAGAAGCGCTTCTCCGAGGCGGAGATTCGCTTCTTGCTCGAGGACTACGGGGCGGCGGCCGTCTTCCTCTACGATCTGGTGGAGAGCGAGGCGTTCAAGCAGACGTCGCAGTACGACACGGCACTCTTCTACCTGGCGGAGAGCCTCTACCACCTCGAGAGCTACCTTCCGGCGAAGAAGTTCTTCCGTGAGCTGCTCGATCGAGGGGTGGAGCGCTACCGGCAGGAGGCCCTGCAGCGGCTCATCCAGATCGCCGGAAAGCTGCGCAGCTACGAGGACATCGAGGCCTATGTGGACCGCTTCCTCGAAGCGGGCGGCCGCCTGAAGCCAGAGGTCAGCTACGTCTACGGGAAGTTCCTCTTCGAGCGCCGGGACCTGCCACTGGAGGAGCGCATCCGCCGGGCGATGGATGCCTTCGAGCGGGTCCCGATCAACACCACCTATGGCCTCAAGGCGCGTTACTTCCAGGGCGTGCTCCACGTGCAGGAGGGCAACCTCGACGAGGCGCTCGAGGCCTTTCAGAGCATCACCCGGCGCAAGGCCACCAAGGAGGACGATCTGCGCGTGCAGGAGTTGGCCTGGATGGCCGTCGGTCGCATCCACTACGAGCGGGGGGAGTACGAGTTGGCAATGGACGCCTACTCGCGCATCGACCGCCAGAGTGACCTCTTCTTCGATGCGCTCTATGAGATCGCGTGGACGCAGGTGAAGCGCAAGAACTACGAGGGGGCGCTGAAGGCGGCCGAGGTGCTCCTCATCGGTGCCGAGGACTCGCCGCTCGCCCCCGAGGCGCGCATCCTGATGGGGACACTCTATGCCCGGGCCAAGAAGTACGATGAGGCGCTGAAGACCTACAACGAGGTCATCAACGAGTACGCGCCGGTGCGCGACGAGATCGAGGCGCTGCTCGCCCTCCACGCCGATCCCGTGGAGTACTTCAACGAGCTGATCGCGCGCGAGGGCGAGCACTTCAGTGTGGAATCGGTGCTCCCGCCGCTCGCCGCCAAGTGGGCGAGTACCCAAGAGGACGTCGCTCAAGCGTTCGGCATCGTGACCGAGCTGCAGAAGGGGAAGGCGGGTGTCCGCGAGGGCAACGAGATCGCCGATCGGATCCTGGCCAGCCTCGATGCGGGTACCCTCGGGCCCTTTCCCACGCTGGCCGAGGCTTATCAACGTAGTACGGAGGTGCAAAACCAGGTGCTCTCGCTCCGCACCCGCGCGACGACGCTCGAGACACAGCTGCTCTCGAGCGCCATTCCGGAGAAGCTGGCGGCCGAGCTGGCCGAGGCACGGCGGGAGCGCGAGCGGCTGGAGCGCGAGTTTCGAACTCTGCCGACCAATGCCGACGAGGTCGAGGCCCGCAAGAAGCGCTGGCTGGCCAAGGTGGAGGAGGTGGAGAAGGAGGCCTTCCGCCTGCGTCTGGCCAGCACCTCTCTGAACGCACAGCTCACCGCCATCCGGAAGTGGCTCCAGGACACCAAGCAGCAACGCAACGACGAGGAGGAGGCGCTCAAGGAGTTCCTCGAGCGCATGGAGCGGGAGAAGGAGGTCGTTGACGGCCTGTACGAGCAGGCGCAGGCGCTACTGCGCGAGATCGCAAAGGTGAAGGACGGTGTCCGTTCTGGGACCATCGCAACGGGGGACGACACCCTCCGCGCGCGCTACGAGGCGGCCCTCGAGCGGGAGCGTCAGGTGGCCTCCAAGGCGCGGGCGGCAGCACGGGGGGTGGATCAGACCCTCTTCACCCGTCTCGATCGGGCGGCGGCCGCCCTCGACGAAATGAACGCGCGGCTCGAGTCGTTCAAACACGAGATTCAGCGACGGGCGGATGCGCGGCGGCAGGTGTTGCGGCAGCAGGTCCTCATCGAGCAGCGGCGGCTCAATGGATACGGGCAACAGGTCGAGGGGGTCATGTCCGAAACCCATGACCTCGTGGGAGAGATCGCCTTCAACTCGTTCCGAAAGGTGCAGCGGCAGTTCTACGAGCTCATCCTGAAGGCCGATGTCGGCATCATCGACGTGGCCTGGGCGCGCAAGCAGGACAAGTCGAAGGAGATCCAGCGGCTTGCGCAGGAGAAGGACCAGCAGCTGCGCCTGCTCGACGTCGAGTTCCAGGAGGTCCTTCAGGAAGAGTGATGCGACGGCGCTGCACCATCGCGTGGCTCGTAGTCGCTTCGCTGTCGACTTTGGCAGCGCAGGCAGAGGAGCCGCCGGCGAAGGCGGCGTCGGAGGCGGCGCCACCGAAGAAGCCCCCCTCCGCCGAAGCGCCGCCCCCCGACGGCCCGCGGGACACGCCATCCAAAGAACCAGATGGGCGCCGGATCGAGGCGCTCATCGAGGACGTTCGTCGCTTCGAAGAGCAGGCCCTCGAATTCAAGAAGGAGATCCAACTCCTCATCGAACGGAAATACGAGGAGAAGCGCTCGCTCCTGAACCAGAGCTACGAGAAGGCGATCTCCGACCAGGAGGTGCTCGAGCGCAAGGAGCGCCTCGATGCGATCGCTCTCTTCGAAGAGTTCTTGGCCCGCTATCCCAACGAGCCCAAGTACACCCCGGACGCCATGATGCGGCTGGCGGAGCTGTACTACGAGAAGATCGAAGACGACTACCGGCAGGCGGAGAAAGCCTACTACGCCCGGCTCGATCAGCTCTCGGAGGAGGAGGCGGCCGCGGTCGAGCCACCGCCGCCCAAACGCTACGAGAAACCCATCGCGCTCTACCAGCGCATCATCAGTGAGTTTCCCGACTACCGCTACGCGGATGCAGCCTACTACCTTCTCGGCTACCTCCTGGGCGAACAGGGCGAAGCGGAGGCGGCACTGGCCACCTTCGATGCGCTCATCCAGCGCTTCCCCGACAGCCGCTTCGTGCCCGAGGTGTGGATGCGTATCGGCGAGTTCTTCTTCGATGCCGACCAGCGCATCTACCCCGATGCCCTGCAGCGCGCCATCGCCGCCTACAAGAAGGTGCTGCCCTACAAGGACCATCCGCTCTTCGACAAGGTCCTCTACAAGCTCGGCTGGACCTACTACCGCATCGACGACTTCGACAACGCGGTCTCCACCTTTGCCGATCTCCTCGCCTACTACCAGGCGAAGGCGGAGGAGTCGGGCGAGGAGGAGGTGGGTGGCGATCTGCGACAGGAGGCCATTCAGTACAGCGCGATCTCGTTTGCGGACGAGAACTGGGGATCGCTGGAGAAGGCCAAGGCCTTCTTCGAGGCACGGGGCCACCCCAAGTACGAGTTTGCGGTGATGCGGCGCCTCGGTGACGTCTACTACGACCTCACCAAGCATGAGGATGCCGTCAAGACCTACGAGTACGTACTGTCGCTGCAACCCCTCCACCCCGACGCGCCGCTCATCCAGGAGAAGATCGTCTCCGCGTACGAGCGCGACCGCTCCTTCGGGAAGGCCTTCGAGGCGCAGGAGAAGCTCGTCGCCAACTACTCCAAGGGCTCCGAGTGGTACGAGAAGAACAAGGACAATCCCGAGGTGATCGAGCGGGCGGAGGAGCTGACGGAGAAGTCACTCAAGAGCGCCGCACTTTTCCATCACCAGCAGGCGCAGCAGTATCGCGAGGAGGGCCGCGTCGCCGAGGCATTCACCGAGTACAAGTTGGCAGCCGAGGCGTACGGGCAGTACCTGAAGCTCTATCCCCACACCAAGGATCTCTACGAGCTGCAATACTACTACGCCGATGCGCTCTTCAACTCGGCGCAGTTCCCCGAAGCTGCGCGCGCCTTCGCAGAGGTTCGTGACTCGAATCTCGACTCCACCTACCTGGAGGACGCCGCGCTCGGAGCCGTGCTCGCCTGGGAGAAGGAGATCGAGCGGCTGCAGAAGGCGGGCAAGCTCGAGGAGCGACCCGTCCTGACCAGCAAGGATTGGCCCGAGGGCAAGCCGGTGGAGAAGGAGCCACTGCCCGAACCCTGGCAGGGCTACGTGAAGGCCGCCGACATGTTCCTCAAGCGGTTGCCAGACAGCGAGAAGGCACCCAACATCGCCTACAAGGCCGCCGAGGTCTTCTACGTCTACGGTGACCACGAGGAAGCGCGACGCCGCTTCGAGGAAATCGTCAAGAAGTATCCCTCCGCGGAGGCGGCGCAATATGCCGCCAACCTCATCCTGGAGAGCCTGCTCATCGCCAAGGACTGGGCCGCCGTGGAGGAGACCAGCGCCCGCCTGCTCTCCACGGAGGCGCTGCAGAAGGCCGGTGGCGAGGTCAAGAAGACCTTCACCCAGTTCAAGCTGGGTGGGCGCTTCAAGCGGGCCGAGCAGCTCTTCTCCGAAGGCAAGTATGAGGAGGCGGCGAAGCTGTATCTCGCCCTCGTGAAGGAGGCGCCGAAGCACGAGTTCGCCGACCGGGCGCTCTACAACGCGGCGGTCGCCTACGAGAAGGTGCTTCGCTTCGAGTCGGCGCTGAAGCTCTATGAACGCGTCTTCCGCGAGTATCCGAACAGCGAGCTGGCCGACCAAGCCCTCTTCCTGGTCGCCTACAACGCCGAGCGGGCCTTCGATTTCGACAAGGCCATCAGTCAGTACTTGAACCTCGTCGAGAACTATCCGCAGTCGCAGCAGCGGGAGGGCGCACTCAACAACGCGGCCATCCTCCTCTACCTGACCCAGCAGTACGGGCGCGCGGCGCAGCAGTTCCGCCGTTTTGCCCGCCTCTATCCCGATGCGCCGCAGACGCCGCGGTTGCTTCTACTTGCGGCGGAGAGCGAGGAGAAGAAAGGCGACCTACGCGGAGCGATCGACGCGTACGCGGAGTTCATCCGTCGCTTCAAGAACGACAAGGAGAGCCAGGACACCGTCATCGAAGCGCACCTGAAGATCGCGAAGGCCTGGGAGAAGCTCGGTAACAGAGCGCGCGCTCTCGCGGCCTACCGCGATACGGTCAAAGCCTTCGAGCGTTCCGGCCTGGACATGAGTTCCCCCGCCAGCGAGTTTGCGGCAGAGGCACAGTTCATGATCGCCGAAGCCGCCTTCCGCGACTACGACAGAGTGCAGATCAAGGCGAAGGGCCGCGGCAAGCGCTTCCAGAAGAGCCTGAAGGCAGCGATCGACAAGAAGAAGGCTCTCGCCCGGAAGGTTTCTGACGAGTACAAGAAGGTCTACCAGTACAAGCGACTCGAGTGGACGCTCGCCGCTGCGTACCGGGTCGGTTACGTCCTCGAGCGCTTCGCCAACTCCCTCTATGAGGCGCCAGTGCCGGCCGAGCTCAAGAAGCTCGGCGAGGAGTACGTCTACGCCTACCAGGACCAGCTCGCACAGGCTGCCTACCCCATCGAGGAAGAGGCGGTGAAGGCCTACATCACGGCGGTGGAGCGAGCTCGAAGCGAGGGCATCGTCAACCGCTGGACGAAGCTCACGCTCGAATCGCTGAACCGGTTCCGGCCCAACGAGTACCCCATTCTGAAGGAGGCCAAGGGCGTCCTCGCCGATGAGCCCCTCTCCCCTCTGTCCATCGCCCCAACGCCGGAAGGGATTCCCGACGCGCGACCGCGCGGGACCCGCCTTGGTGACGACGAGCCGGGAGGTGGCCTGTGAGGGTGCGTCCCATCGGCGTGCTGCTCTTGCTCGCGTCGGCGCTCGCGTGTGCTTCCACGCCGGAGCGCCGCGACGAGGAGGTCGTCGCCGTGCCCGAGGAGACCCCGGAGATCCCGGTGGCCCCCCGGAAGAAGGTGGTGGAGCCGGCGCCCAGCGCCGCGCCCGGGGGCGAGGTGGAGGCGGAGGGGCCGAAGCACGGCGGCTCACCGGCGGACGACGCAAAGGTGGACGGCGCTCGAGCGGAGGGCACGGTCCCCGAGTCGCCGCCCGAGACCGTGGCGCCGCGCCCGCCTGCACGGCGGGAGACGCCCGGCCGCGCCGCCTTCGAGGCGGGCGTCGCGGCGGCCTCGCGGCAGGACTGGGCCACCGCCGAGCGGCACTTCCAAGAGGCGGTGGCGCGCGACGCTCGGCTCGAGTGGGGCTGGTACAACCTGGGCGTCGTCCGCGAGCACCAGGCGAAGTACGACGAGGCGGAAGAGGCCTATCGCAAGGCCCTCGAGATCCGTCCCGACTTCACCGAGGCGGCTGCGAACCTGACCCGCCTCCTGGCTGCGCGGAATCAGGCACCGCTTGCCGAACGGGAGCTGCGGCGCTGGATTCAGGCACATCCCGAGGCCCTGGGTCTGCGCAACCAGCTCGCCCAAGCGCTGGTGTATCAAGGGTCCCCGGACAAGCTCGAACAAGCCTTCACCGAGGCGCGCAAGGTGCTGAAGGCAGACGAGCGGAACGTGGGGGCGATGATCGTGCTGGCGCAGGTCTTCTACAAGCAGAAGAAGTATGAGCTGGCCGGCTCGGTACTCGACAACGCCCTGAAGATCGAGCCGAACAATGCGGTCGCCCACCTCCTGCGAGGCTTCGTCTATTTGACGCAGAAGGATCGCAAGAAGGCATTCCAGTCGTTCAAGACGGCGGCGACGCTCCGCGGTGATCTGGTGGAGGCACAGATCAACTATGGTGCCTTCCTGAACGAGGCGCAGGACTGGGAGAAGGCGGTTGCTGCGCTGGAGATGGCGAAGAAGTATGCGCCGCAGCGGGCCGACGTCTATCTGAACCTGGGCAACGCGTATCGTGGCGCCGGCCGGGCCAAGGACGCACTCGAGGCGTACCGCATGGTGCAGAAGCTCGAGCCGCAGAACCGGGAGGTTCTCTTCAACCTCGGCCTGCTCCATCTCGACTCGGAGCTGCCAGGTGTCGACACCCTGAGCCGGCTACAGACCGCCAAGATCTACTTCGAGCGTTACAAGAACGCAGGGGGCCACGACGAGCGACTCGATGCACTGATCAAGGACGCCGAGCGAGCCATCGGGAAGGAGAAGCGCCGCCTCGAGCGGGAGGCGAAGGAGCGTCTGCGAGCCGCCGAGGAGGCGAAGAAGAAGGCGGAGGAGGAGGCAAAGCGGAAGGCCGAGGAAGAAGCCAAGAAGAAGGCCGAAGAGGAGGCACGCCGGAAGGCCGAGGAAGAAGCCAAGAAGAAGGCCGAGGCAGAGGCGAAGAAGAAGGCCGAGCAAGAAGCGAAGAAGAAGGCGCAGAAGAAGCGCGCCGCCGACGCCGAGAAGGCCTCGACCCGGCTCGGTGAGGAGGATGCGGCGGGCCCCGAGGACAGTGGCTCGGTGCTGGGGGGCGACGAAAAGTGACCAAAGTTCAGTGGGTTGTCCCCATCCTTACCGTTCGCGTCCACCCCCAAGGAGCGCTGGATCCGCTCTGCCGCTTTGGATAGGATGCGTCGCCGTGCTCGGGGCGGTGCCCCGATTCCGCAGTCATGAACACCCCAAACGTGAGGAAGCTCGGGACCAGTGCTCGATTCGGGATGTGGCGGGGCCAGGCCCAGGCTCTGCCGGGGGAGGCCCTGCAGCCAACGACGCTGCGGTGGGTGGCTTCGCGGTGGAAGGCTCTTTGCTGCGCCCTCCTCGTCCTGGGGGTGCTCTCGGTTCCCGCGCTCGCCAGTGCGCAGAAGCACGGCAAGAAGGTGATCCGCCTCGAAGAGATCACCGTCGAGGGACGCATCCAGAAGCCGCAGGCCTTCTACATCCTCCCGCGTTCGAACCTCGACTACGAGGGACTCGAGCGGGTGGAGAGCTTCCTCCACAAGATCGAGGAGTCGGTCCGGGAGGCACCGTTCTGAAGCCCCGTTTCGAACCGTTTCGTTGATCCGAACCTTCAACCCCGGGCGTTCGGGGGCCGGCCGCGATGGCCCGGATGGAACCCGGCGCCTTTGACGCTGTCAATCACAGAAAAGGAGACGTGACACCATGGGTGCGATTGCCAAGTTCTTCGTAGACGGTGGGCCGTGGATGTATCCGATCGCGCTGATGAGCGTGATCGGCCTCGCCATCTGCATCGAACGCTTCATCTTCCTGTTCTTCAAGTACAACATCAACGGCAGCGCCTTCATGGCGCAGATCCAGAAGCTGGTGATGGCAAACAACATCGACCGGGCGATCAAGCTGTGCAATGCGGCCCCGTCGGCGGCACTGCCCAAGGTGATCAAGGCGGGCCTGACCCGCGCCAACAAGGGCGAGGTCGAGATTCAGAACGCGGTGGAGGAGGCGACGCTCGAGGTGGTGCCGCAGATTCAGAAGCGGACCAACTCCCTGCAGGCGGTGGCAAACCTCGCCACGCTGCTCGGCCTGCTCGGCACGGTGATTGGTCTCATCCAGGCCTTCGAGGCGGTGGCCAGCGCCGCGCCGGATCAGAAGGCGGCGATGCTCACCAAGTCGATCTCCATCGCGATGAACACCACGGCCTTCGGTCTGATGGTCGCGATCCCGGTGATGGCGGTTCACGTCATTCTCGCGGGCATCACCAAGAAGATCATCGATGAGATCGATCAGTACAGCGTGAAGCTCGAGAACCTGCTCATCTCGCGAGGCAAGGGCGCTCAGTCCCCGCTGGATCGCTAGTCTCGGCGCCCCATCGCCTGCACGAGTAGGGCCTACGAACTTCGACTCGGGAGCCTATCCATGGCAGCCAAGCCGTCATCGAGAGGACACAGGGGTGAGGAGCCGGTACCGCCGCTCAACATCACCCCGATCATGAACCTCATCATCATCCTCATCCCGGCGCTCCTCATCTCTGCCGCCTTCGTTCAGATTGCGGTGATCAACGTCTCCGCGCCGCAGATTGGCAGCGGGGTGGCGGAGGAGAAGCCCCAGGACGAGAACGAGAAGAAGCTCAACCTCACCATCGCGGTGACGGATCAGGGCTTTACGGTGGCGGGTACCGGCGCGGTCCTCGGTGGGGGTGAGAACGGTGAGGAAGCCGGGCCCACCATCCCGAAGACCGCCGACGGCGAGTACGACTATGCGGCCCTGACCGCGAAGCTCGCGGAGATCAAGGACGCGTTTCCCGATGAGGAGCAGGTCATCATCAATGCCGAGCCGGACATCAAGTACGAAATCCTCGTCAAGGTGATGGACGCCTCCCGCGAGACGCCCGACCAGCGCCTCCTCTTCCCCAAGGTCGTGCTCTCCGCGGGCGTGACCTGATAGGACCCAGCCATGGCAAGCGAGTACGACAGCCTGGAGAATTTCAAGCCGGCCGACGAGACCTTCAACGTCCGGAAGCGGCGGAAGCCGAAGAAGCTGGATGAACCCGGTCCGCTGACCATCACCTCGTTGATGGACATCCTGACCATCCTCCTGGTCTTCCTCCTGAAGAGCTACTCGACGGACCCGGTGAACATCACCCAGTCGGAGGATCTGAAACTCCCGGACTCCTCCGCTCGGCTCCATCCCGAAGAGGCAGCGGCCATCGCCATCAGCAAGCGGCAGATCCTGGTCAACGACGTGGCCGTTGCGGACGTGATCGATGGGAAGGTCGATCCGTCGGTGAAGCGGGACGGAGAGACCGGCTACTTCATCACGCCCCTCTTCGATGCGCTCTCCGCGGAAGCCGACAAGCAGAAGCGGATCGCCAAGCACAACACGACCCAGCAGTTCAAGGGGCTCGCGCTCGTGATCGCCGACAAGGACACGCCGTACCGCCTCCTCAACGAGGTCTTGTACACTGCGGGGCAGGCTCAGTTCTCGAACTTCAAGTTCGCCGTCATCAAGCGCGAATAAAGCCCCTTCCCTCGAGGGCCGATGTAGGGGTAGCGTGAAGGCAACCGGCGGATCGCCGCCAGGCGGGGGTGGCGGTCCGGAAGCAGCATCGGCCCGCGACTTCTGGCACAATCTGGAGTCCAATGTCCCCGCGCCCAGAGCAGAAGATCCTCCGCATCGGAGTCATCCAAGGCGGCAAGATCATCGAAGAGAGGCTGATCAAGCGTCGCGAGGACGTCACGGTCGGCTCGGCTCCGAACAATACCTTCGTCGTTCCCGCCTCCTCGCTGCCGAGAAGCTTCACCCTCTTCGAGCTCAAGGGCTCGCAGTACCACCTCGCCTTCAAGGACGGGATGGATGGCCGGGTCTCGGTGGGCAATGGGGTCGTCGACTTTGCGTCGCTGAAGGCTCAGAACCTGGCACGGAAGCGCGGGGACGTCTTCACCTATCCCCTGTCCGAGCAGGCACGGGGCAAAGTCAGCCTTGGCGACGTCACGCTGCTCTTCCAGTTCGTCACCCCCCCGCCCGAGCCCCCCAAGCCGGTCTTGCCGAAGGAGGCCCGGGCCGGCTGGATCAAGAGCATCGACAAGGTCTTCACTGCGATCCTCCTTGTCAGCCTCGGCCTCCACATCTCGGGGATCTGGGTGCTGGAGAACACCCCCATCCCCAAGGAACTTTCCTTCGATGCGATCCCCGATCGCTTCGCGAAGCTCATCGTAGAGGAGATCCCAGAAGAACCTCCGCCGAAACCTGAGCCCGCACAGGGCGAGGGGGAGCTCGCCAAGGCCAAGAAGCCGGAGCCGGCGGAAGACGAGGGCAGCGCCGAGGACGAGGGTCCATCGGAAGAGGAGATCCGCCGCAAGGCACAGAATGCCGAGGTCCAAGAGAAGGTACGCAACACGGGCATCCTGGCGATCATCGGTGCGAAGGGGGAGGGCCCCTCCGCCGGTGAGACCCTTGTGGCCGATATCCTCGGTGGTGGGGGCGTGGGACAGGATCTCGATGCGGCGCTCGCCGGCGTTCAGGGTGTGGGCATCGCCACCGGCACCGACGCGCTGGCTCTGAAGACCGGCTTGAAGGGCGGGGCGGATGGCAAGGGCGTCGGGATCGGAGACCTAGCGACGAAAGGCGGCGCCGGCGGGAAGGTCGGGACGGGGTCCCGGCGAACGCCCCGAATCCGTGGGTCGATCCGCTCCGGCCGCACCATGGTCGAGAGTTCCACCGTCGATGCGCAGTCGATCAGCCGCTACATCAAGGTGCGCATGCGCTCGATCACGAGTTGCTATGAGGCGGAGCTGAAGCGCAATCCGTCGCTGCAGGGCAAGCTGTCCATACGGATCGTCATCGGCACCAATGGGCGGGTGGCAGACATCTCCATCGAGGAGGATACGCTGGGCTCCCCTGCCGTCGTTCGATGCGTGCGCAATCGAATCCGGCCCTGGCGTTTCCCCGTGAAGCCAGACGAAGAGACGGCGGTCACCGTGCCATTCATCTTCGCCCCTCAGAGCTGATCGTCCGGCCTGGGCACGGCGCCGGCTTGAAACCGGATGCGTTCGGCTCATACGCTGGATTTGGGGAGGCCAGAGTGGGTGTGACCGGGCGGCGGGCTGATGCAGGCAAAGCGACTCGAAGAGCTACGTGAGATTCTCTCCTCGGATTCCTTCCGCGCCTGGCTCGATGAACTCCGCCAGGCCAACGAGGCGCTGAAGGAGGCCGAGGCTCGTTACGAATCGCTCCTCACCGACGCCACCCTGGCCGACTTTCGCGCCGAGCTCTCGCAGAAGAACGCCATCGAGACCGTCTATGCGGCAGGGGACTACGAGGACGAAGCGGCGCGGCTCCTCGCCGAAGCCACGGAGATAGAGAACCGCTCCATCGCCGCCGTGGCGGCCTTCGAGGAGCAGCGCTTTCGCGCCTCCGATGCGTGGATTCGCCTTGGCGCCATCGAGAAGACGCTCGAGGAGCTGAAGGAGGCCAAAGCCAGCGGCAGCACCGATCGCGCGCGTCTCGACGAGGAGATCCAGCGGGTCACGCGCGAGCGCCGGGCCGCACACGATGTGTACGAGCGGGAGAGTGCTCGGAAGGCGCAGCTCTGGGCCGAGGTGGAAGCGATGTGGCAGCAGAGCGCTCAGCTCTCGCTGACCTGCGCAGAGAAGGAGATGAAGGCGACGAAGGTGCGCCGCCAGGCGGAGAAGCTCTTTGCCGCCTCCGAGGAGCAGAAGAAAGCGGCAGAGGGGCTTCGGGCCGAGGCAGAGGCGCTGGCCGGTGAGCGGGCTCGGCTCGAGGCCCAGCAAGAGGCGCTGCGCAAGAACGCCCAGAACGCGTTCGGCTGCCTGGCGGGAGAGGATTTTCTCTACTGGGGCGCCAAGGAGAACAACAAGGTCGCCTATGCCGTGGCGCTGGTCGCCGACCGGGAAACCTACAACATCGAACTCGAAGAAGGCGGCCTGTACCAGGTGACGATTCGGAGGGGGGTGCGCTTCCTCGAGCCGGTGCTCAAGGGGGCGAACGGATCGACCGATGAGGACAAGCGGCTCGAGGCGTACTTCCTTGGCACCCATGCCCCAGAGACCGAGAAACCGGCGGATGGCGGTGAGAACACGACTCCTCGAGAGAGGGATCCGGAGTCCTGACGCGAGAGGGGAAAGCCGTGGACAAGGTGGATGTACTGAGGCGAAGCCGACTCTTCGACATGCTGTCGAACGAGGAGGTGGATCTGCTCGCCTCCTTGAGCCAGCTGCGCGAGTTTCAGGCGGGAGAGGTGGTCTTCGAGGAGGGGAGCGAGGGCGATGCGCTCTACGTCATCGCAGAGGGCGAGGTGGAGGTGGTGCGAAAGGAAGGTGGAGCAGAGAAGGTGCTCGCTTCCTTGGGGGCGCCGGAGTTCTTTGGCGAGATGTCGGTGATCGACAAGGAGACCCGGTCCGCGACGGTACGCGCCAAGTCACCGACTCGCCTCCTCCGGCTGACGGTGGACAACCTCATGACCTTCCGAAAGGCCTACCGCGACGGGTTCACCTTCATCGTCATCAACATCGCTCGAATTCTCTCCCACCGCCTGCGCGAGACCAACGCGCAGCTTGCGGCGCGGCTGTAGTCGGGACGCTTGGTGCCATGGCCCGCCGAGCGAGCGTCGCCTTCGCCGCCCTTCTGGCCGTGGCCGTGGCGCCCCGCGCACGGGCTGCCCGGCCGCTCTCGAACTTCCCCGTCGTTCTCGATGGCCCCATCCGGACCACGCCCGCGGTCGGCGAGATCGACGGAGACGGCCGGATGGAGATCGTCACCGGGGCAGGAGGTCGCCTCGTCGCCGTCGACGACGACGGAAAGATCGCCGCCGGATTCCCCTACGAGCTGGGCGGCGCCCTGGCGGGACCGCCGGCGCTCTCGGACATCGACGGCGATGGGAGCAGCGAGATCCTGGCGGTTACGCGCGCCGGCGGCGTCTACCTTTTGAAGGGGAACGGCGAGGCGGCGGCTGGCTTCCCCCTGCACATGGGCCCGGCGCTGGCCGGTGGCGCATTCCTCGACCTCGATGGTGACGGCCGGGCCGAGGTGGTCGCCGGCGATGCGAAGGGGCGCCTCTATGCCTGGCGCGTCGATGCCGACGGTCCCCACCGCTTTCCCGGCTTTCCCCGGAAGGTGGGGGACGAGATAAGCTCTGCACCCGTCCTCGCCGACCTGGGTTCGGATGAGGCCCGCTGGGTGCTCTTTGTTGGCACGGCGAGCGGCGCGGTGCACGCGGTCGCCGTCGACGGAAAACCCGTCGCTGGCTTTCCCCTGCGTACGAAGTATCGCGTCTCGGGGCCGCCCGCGGTCGGCGACCTCGATGACGACGGTCGCTTCGACCTCGTCGTGACCAGCCAGGACTACAGCATCTATGCCGTAGGGCCCGATGCACGTGCCCATCCCGGCTTTCCCTACAAGGCCGGCTACCGCATCTACGGAGGGGCTGCCTTGGCTGACCTCGACGGCGACGACCGCCTCGAGATCGTCGCTGCGTCGGCCGACCGGAACTTGCACGTGCTGAAGTCGGATGGCACGCCGCTGACCGGTTTTCCGGTGAAGCTCTCGGATACCCCCGAGGCGTCCCCCGTCGTGGGCGACATCGACGGGGATGGTCGACTCGACATCGTCGTGCCCACCGTCGATGGAAAGGTGCACGCCTTCCGGAGCAGCGGACGCAGGCTCTCCGGCTGGCCCGTGAAGGCGGGGACGCGGATCGCCGGGGCTGCCGTTCTCGCCGACGTCGTCGGGGATGGGCGGCTCGAGGTGGTGGTGGGCACGCAGGATGGGAGCCTGGCGGTCTACCGGCCACGGCGGCGCCGCCGCTCGCGTTCGGGCCTCGCGCCGTGGCCGACCGAGGCCCACGACATGGCCCGAACCGGCCGCATGCACCCCAACCCCACGCGCTTCAAGGCCCTTGCCATCGCGCCGGAGGCGCCCGACACCACGCAGGACCTCCATGCAACGTGGGTGCGCTACGACCTCGATCGTGAGCCGCCGAAGGAGATCGATCTTCGGTGGTGGCGCAACGGAAAGGAGGTTCCCGCCCTTGTCGGTCAGCGTACCGTGCCCGCCTCCGAGACGCGGAAGGGACAGCGATGGAGGTTCACCGTTCAGGTGCCGGGCGACCAACCGGTAGCGCCTCGCTTCGAGAGCCCCGAGATCACCATTCGCAACGCCGTGCCGACGCCACCCGCGGTCGCCATCGAGCCGAAGGAGCCCCACCACGGCGAAGGGCTCGTGGCGCGCATCGTCGAGCCAGGTCGGGATCCCGATGGGGATGCGATCCGCTACCTCTACACCTGGTACGTCGATGGCCGCGAGGCCGGGCTGCCGAAGCGGGCCGCAAAGGTGCCGCCCGGGCGCCTGCGCAAGGGCCAGGTCTGGCGAGTGGTGGTGCGCAGCAGCGATGGCAGCGACCGGAGCGACGCCGCCGAGGCCTCGGTCGTCGTGGTGAACACGCCCCCGACGCAGCCGAAGATCCGGCTCCTTCCCGATGCGCCTCGCGTGACCGATGTGCTGCGGGTGCGGATCGTCGAGGCAGCCCGGGACGTCGATGGCGATGCGTTGAGCTACCTCTATCGGTGGGAGGTAGACGGTGCGCCGGCCCCACTTGCCCATTCGGTTTCCGAGGCACCTGCCGGAACCTTTCGCAAGGGCCAACGTGTGACCGTGACCGTCTCGGCATGGGACGGGGAGAACGAGGGTGAGGCGAGCAGCGCGAGCCGCACCGTCTCCAACAGCCCACCAGAGGGCTTGGGTGTCGCGATCGCGCCTGAGGCCCCGCGAACCGGAGAGCCGCTGCAGGCGGTCTTGGATCCTCCTGCCGACGATGCCGATGGCGACCGCGTGACCTACCGCTGGACTTGGACGGTGGACGGCGTTTCCGCCGACGTAGAGGGTCCCGAGGTGCCGGCGGAGCGGGTACGGGCCGGGCAGCAGTGGCAGGTGCGGGTGGTACCCGCCGACGACGAGACGACGGGCACGCCCGCGGAGGCGAAGCGGCGCGTCGTCAACACTGCGCCGGAGGCTCCGGCCATCGCCATCGACCCGCCACAGCCAGCGCCCGAGGAGCCGCTTTCCCTGCGGATCGTGCATGCCGCCTCCGATCGGGACGGGGATGCGGTGGCGCTGAAGGTGGAGTGGAAGCGAGAGGGAAAGGTGGTCTACGAGGGGGAGCGCCTGCCTGGTGGCCGCACCCGAAAAGGGGAGCGCTGGACGGTTTCCGTGACGCCCTCCGATGGAGCGCTGGAAGGGGCCCCGTCCGAGGCGACGGTCGTCATCGGAAATCGTCCGCCCCCGCCGCCGGGGCTGCACCTTCGGCCCGAGGTGCCCACCGGCGGACAGGCGCTGGTGGCGGAGGTGGAAAGGCCCGTGGATCCAGATGGCGACGCCGTGCGCCTGGAGCTGCGCTGGCAGCGCGACGGGCGCCCGGTTCCCGATCTGAACGACGCGGTTCGCGTACCCCCACAACAGGTGAAGAAGGGGGCCCACTGGGTGGTACGCGTGCGTGCCGGGGATGGAACGGCGTGGTCCGACGCGGTGACGGCCTCGGTGGTCGTGGGTGACCGGCCCCCCGTCGCGCCGGCGGCACGGATCCGGCCCAAGAGGCCCCGCACCGAGGAGGCACTGACCTGCCGACCGACGGCCGAGGCGCGGGATCCCGACGGCGATCCGACGGTCGTTCGCTACCTGTGGATGCGCGGCGATGAGGCTGTGGGAAGCCGAGGCAAGGTGCTGCCGGCGGCGGCGACGCGGAAGGGTGAAACGTGGCGGTGCCGGGTGCGGGTGCATGCAGGTGGAACGTGGGCCGACGGGGCGCCCTCCCCGCCGGTCACCGTCGCCAACACGGCGCCCACGGCGCCCAAGGTGGAGATCGAGCCGAAGGCGCCGCACACCGGCGAGCCGCTGCGCTGCGGTATCCGAGTTCCGGCGAGCGACGCCGATGGAGACGCCCTGCAGTACCGCTACCGTTGGGAGCGAAACGGGAAGCGGGTGCAGCTACGAGATCCCGTGGTGCCCGGCGAGCGCGTTCACAAGGGCGATAGGTGGCGCTGCGTCGTCCGCGCCGAGGATGGGGAGGCGACGAGCGATGCGGCGGAGGCGGTCGTCACGGTCGTCAACAAAGCGCCCGGAAGCCCGGAGGTACGGATCGTTCCCTCGAGCCCGCGCGCCGGCGAGACCCTCCGCTGCGAGGTCGTCGAGGATGCGACCGATCCCGACGGGGATCGTGTGACCTACCAGTTTAGGTGGTACCTCGATGGTGCGTTGCAGCCCTTCGCCCCCACCTCCGTCGCGGTGAAAGGGCGCCTGGTCAAGGCCGGACAGCGCTGGGTGTGTGCCGCGGTGGCCGAGGATGGGGAAGCGGAGGGACCTGAGCGCCGGAGCAGGGAGGTGCGCGTCCTGCGTGGCGGCTCCTGAGGCCGAGTTGACCCCTTGGGCTGTGGTTTCTAAGATGGGTCTGCTCTGGTGCTGCTGGCAGCCGGCGCCGGGCCGCGAGGGGAACAGAAGGCGAGGGATGAATTGAAGCGATTTCACGGTCAGTGTTGGGTCCTGTCGGGGCTCACCGCCCTGCTCGTATGCGGCCCAGTGGCAGCGCAAGCGCCTGCGAACCCCGAGGCGGCGAGCGCCCAGGTGGCGAATCCCGAGGCGGAGCTCGGCGAAGATCTCGAGCGCCTGTCCCCCAAGGAGATGGTGGACAAGGCGGAGCTGTACGTCGAGGAGATGCGAGAGATCCTCAAGGAGGTGCTCCGCGTCCTCGAGGATGCCCGCGAGGAGAAGGATCTGGTGAAGCTCAACTGCGTGAACGAGAAGCTCACGCAGGTGAAGGGACTTCTGCGGGTCAGCGAGAACAGCCTCATCGGCCTGCAGGAAGCGGTGGCCAAGCAGGATCCCGACGAGGCGCAACACCAGTACGCGAAGATCGCCATCGCCCGGGAGAACAGCTCGAAGCTACGGGCCGAAGCCGAGGAGTGCATTGGGCAGCTCGCCTTCGTCATCGACGAGGACACGATCGTCGACGTCGAGATCCCCGAGGACCTTCCCGACCAGGTCTCCGAGTATCAGCCACCGGCGCCGGTCATCGTACGCCCTCCTGCGGCCAGTCCGGTCAATTGACACCGGCCTGTGGGCCGTGTGACGGAGCGCACACGGGCCGGCGGCGTTTCGAACGGAGACCGTAGGCGCCCGCAGAGTTGAACTGAGAGGGAAGTAGTAGGATATTCTGGGCTTGCTTGGGTCCTGGCTGCTGGGAGCCGAGCGGTTGCGAGGGGCAACCGGCTTTTACTGAGATCTGGGGAGGGCATGGGACGGACGAGGACAGCCAGAACACTGGGCCCAGCGTGCACAGTCTTGGCGGTGCTTCTCTCCGTCCTCCCGGCGGCTGCGCAGGAGGAGAACGGCGTCAAGATGGGCTCCGGCCGGCTGCACCCCTCGCTCGAGGTCGAGGGGCACTATGACAGCCTGGCCCTCATCGCGGAGCAGGGCTCGGCCGGCGACCTCATCCTCCACTTCCGGCCCGGGCTGAAGCTGGATCTTCCCAGTCCCGCGTTCGCGGTGCAGCTCAACGGGCAGGCCGACTACAACCTCTACACCGGAATCATCAACCCGAGCAGCCGTCGCCTCTCCTATCTCGGTGGCGATGCCCTGCTCGACGTCAACATCAACCAGGATGGGCCGGTGGGTGTGCGCCTGGGCGACCGCTTCCAGTTCTCGGATCGGATCTCTGCCATCGGCCTCGGTGCCGGGGTGCGCTCGGCCTTCAACGAAGCCTATGGATCGATCCCCATCCGTCCGGGTGGGGGCGCCCTCGTCTTCGAGCCCGGCTATGCCTTTGCCTTCGAGGCCTTCTTCGCGCTGCTCGCCCAACCTGCCGGCGTCAATCCGCAGTCTCTCAACTACATCAGCCACCGCCCCAGCCTCCTTGCCAAGTGGCATTTTTTGCCCAAGACGGCAGTGGTCCTCGACGTGCGGAGCGACCTGCGCATCTACGGCCGGAACCAGGGCAACCCGGGGGTCAATGCCCTCTATGCGCAGACGGGGCTCTCCGGACTCATCACACCAAAGCTCTCCTTGAGCCTCCTCGCCGGCTACGGAAACGCCTTTGTCGACCCCACTTCGGGCGTTGCCAACTACGAGAGCGTGATCGGGCAGGCCGATCTCGGCTGGTTCGTCACCGAATCGGGCAAGCTCAAGATCGGCTACCTGCGAACCTTCCAGCCGGTACCGCAGTTCGGGTGGTACGGGAACAACCGCGTCTATGTGGGGAGCAGCTTCCAGTTTGCCGGGCGGCTCACCTGGGCGCTCGACGGCTCGTTGGACTTCGTCGACTACGCGACGGGCCGCAGCGACTTCCTGGCGCGGATCGATACCAGCTTCGACTTCCGCGTCACCGGCTGGTTGCATCTGGCCGTCGGCTATCGCTTCAACCTGCGGATCGCTGGCGAGGCGGCTGGTGCAACGGACCCGGGCTTCGACTACAACCGCCACGAGGGTTGGGGCCGACTGGTGCTCGTCTACTAGGGTTCGCGCAGCTGTGGCTTGCCAGCATTCCGCGCACGCCCAGCCCCCGATGGGTGGTCAAGATCTGCTAGGGTGCCTCGCGTGATGTCCTCGAGTTCTGCCCGCGTTGGGCTCTTGCTTCTGCTCTGTCTGCCCGCCCTCTCCGGCATGGCCACCTGCGGGGCCGTGCCGGGCGCCCACGGCTCCGATGCCGGGGCCGGGTCGACGGTTCCCGGTATGGGCGCCCCCGCCGATGCCGAGGCGGAGCCCGCGGCGACCACCCTGGGCATCGGCGATGTCTTCGAAGTCCGCGTCTTCGAGGAGGAGAGCCTCTCCGGCGTTTTTCGCGTCGCCAACGACGGCTCCATCGACTATCCGCTCTGTGGGCGGGTGCGGGTCCTGGGTATGGATTCGACTGCGGTGTCGCGGACGCTCACCCGCTGCTTGAAGGACGGATATCTGAAGGATCCGCAGGTCTCGGTCTTCGTCCGCGAGTACAACTCGAAGAAGATCTTCGTCTTCGGTGAGGTGCAGAAGCCAGGCACCTTCACCTACCAGGATGGCATGTCGGTGGTCGAGGCCATCACCCGGGCTGGCGGATTCACCAAGGTGGCGGCGAAGAACAACGTCGTCATCACACGCGTCATCGATGGGCGGGAGCAGAAGCTTCGGGTTCCCGTCGAGGACATCGGGATCGGCCGGGCGCCCAACTTTCTCCTGCAGCCCGGGGACATCGTCTACGTGCCCGAGAGCTTCTTCTAACCCGGCACACCGGCATCGCTGCTCGCCGGGCGCCGCCCGATCCTCGGGCGGCACCCCGCCAGTGTCCTACACGGGCAGCGACAGTACAGGCGCGCGGCGGCCGGGCTCACGCGGTCTCGGAAGGCGCTGTCTCCAGCCGCTCCATCGCCGCGTGGGCGCGTAGGAGCAGCTCCGAGGGCTCCCAGCGGGCTGCATGGGCGGCACAGCAGCCGAGGCGCAGCACCGGAGCGACCGAGAGTGCCTTCTGCAGGGTCCGCGCTCCGTAGCGGACTCCGAGCAGGGCGAGGCGCCGGTCCCCCTGACGAAAGGCCCGGACTTCGGCGGGCAGGCGCTGCACGATGCGCCGCGCGATCTTCGCATCGAGCACTTCCAGATCCACCAGCGTGAGCTTCAGCTGCGCCGTGCGTGCCGCACAGGCGCTCTCGAGATGGGCCCGAAAGGTGCCGCCGTGGGGCAGACCAGTGGCAGGGTCCCGGCCCGTCCCCCACAGCGCCAGCGCCGTGCGTGCGTCCTCCGCCGAGGCGCCCGAGCTTAAGTAGGCCCGCAGCACCGTATCCCCGATGCGGAGGCGGGCGCCGTGGGACACGGTGTCGTAGAGCACACGGCGGCCGTCGACCCAGGTGCCGTTGCAGCTTCCATAGTCCTGCACCTTCAGGAGGCCCCGTTCGAAGCGGAGGCTCGCGTGCACGCGGCTGACGCGGGCATCGTCGAGCACCAGGCCGAGGCCGGTGCTGCGTCCGATGGTGAGCGTGGTCTGCCCGAGGCGGGCGGTCAGCCCCAGCGAGCTGCCACTCTCCACCAGGATGAACGGCTCGGTGGCATCGATGCGCAGCGGGGGCCGCCGCTCCGTAACGGCGCGCCGTGCGTCCTCGAGCTGTCGCAACGGCGGTACCCGGTCGCAGCGAAGCGGCGGCGGGGGAAGGGTCGCAGACTGGGTGAGGCGCATGGCAGGGCTCCTTTCTTGGAAAAGGGGTTCAAACGGCGGCCTTGGGCCGAGCTCCTGGTACAGGTGACTTCAGTCGGAGGGCTCCTGCCTGACGCTCTGGCAGCGCGTCGGGCGCAGCGCGGGGGCCGAAGCCGGTGTCGAAGTCGAGGTCGAGCTCGACTGCCCGCCCCGGCTGGGAGAAGAGGTTCTTCACCACGCGGACCCGGACCCGATTGCCCGCGATGCGACCGTCACGAAGCAGCGCACCGATGCGCCGGATCTCGAGTCGCTGCGCGGCCAGATAGCGCAGGGCCTCGCCGCCGCCGCTCGTCTCCACCGGACCGTTTGCGGCTCCGAGGCGCAGGCGAAGCTGGTCGAGTGCGAGCACGACGGTCGGGGTCCCTCGTAGGCGTCGCGCCAGTCGCTCCATCGCCTCCCCCACGACACGCGCGTGCAGACCCCGCACCCCCGCGCCGATGGGCACCTCGATCTCACCCTGTGGCAGGAGGGCGGCCACCGAATCGATGACCACCAGATCGATGCCGCTTCCGGCGAGGGTCTCCGCCACGGCGAAGGCCTGCTCGGCGCTCGCCGGCCGGCTGACGAGGAGCCGCCTCGGATCGAGCCCGAGGCGCCGGGCGTAGGCGGGATCGAGGGCTCCCTCCGCATCCACGAGGGCTCCATGTCCACCCGCCCGCTGGGCGGCGAGCAGCGCACAGAGCCCCAACGTGGTCTTGCCCGAAGCCGCCGGTCCAAAGACCTCCACGACGTGTCCACGCGGCAGCCCTCCGATGCCGAGCGCCCCATCGAGCCCGGGGCACCCCGTGGAGAGGACGCCACTTGGACCCAGGGCTCCTCCGCAGCCCGCTCCCGGCGCCGCCACACCGAAGGCGCGGTAGATCGCGGCCACGGCGCACTCGGCCGCGCGAAGGGTCTGCGCCCGCCTCTGGCGCCGCTCGGACCATCGCCGAAGCCAGCTCACGACGACCCTCCCGGCGCTCCCAAGCGGTCCTGCCGCCACCCCGGAGCGTGGGCCGGCGACCACCGCGAGGGGCTGCCAAGCGCCCGAAAGGACAGCGCCTCGAGCACATGCTCCCGGGCCAGCCCGGCCGAGCCGGCGAGATCGGCGATGGTGCGGGCAACCCGGCGCACGCGGTCGAAGCCCCGAGCACTCAAGCCCATGCGCCGCGAGGCGAGCTCGAGAAGCTCTGCGACCTCATGCGTCATGGGACAAGCATCGTCGAGGGCCTCGCCCGTGAGGGCGACGTTCAGGCGCCTGCTGCGCGCCTGTTGCCGTGCCCGCGCGGCGAGCACCCGCGCGCGAACGCTGGCCGAGGGCTCTCCGGGGGCCTGCCGGCGCAGGGCGGTCGCATCCACGGGATCCACGGCCACCTGCAGGTCGATCCGATCGAGGAGCGGACCCGAGAGCCGCGCCAGATACCGCTCCGCGGCGCCGGCAGCACAGACGCAGGTCCGCCCGGCCCCCTCCCAGTCGTACCCGCAGGGACAGGGATTGGTGGCGAGGACCAGCTGTACCTCCGTGGGGAGGGTGACGTGGCACCCGCTGCGCGCCACCACGGCCACCCCCGCCTCGAGGGGTGTGCGCAGGGCATCGAGCACGCCGCGAGGGAACTCCGCCGCCTCGTCGAGGAAGAGCACGCCGCGGTGAGCCAAGGAGAGTTCGCCTACGTTCACCTGGCCCCGCTGCCCGCCGCCGACCAGCGCCACTTGGCTCGCCGTGTGGTGCGGCGCACGAAAGGGACGCCGGCGCACGACGCCTCGAAGCGGCAGGAGCCCCGCCGCCGAGTACACCTTCGTGACCTCCACCGTCTCCTCGCGGGAAAGAGGCGGCAGGAGGCCGGGCAGCCGCCGGGCCAGCAGGGTCTTGCCGGCTCCCGGCGGGCCGATCATGGCCAGGTGGTGGCCGCCCGCGGCCGCGATCTCGAGCGCGCGTCGAGGCAGGGTCTGTCCCCGGACGTCCCGGAGATCGGGGAGGTCGTCGACGCTCGCCTCGAGCGGGGGAGGCTCGGCGCAGGGGAGGAGCCCCGCGCCACACAGGTGCGCCACGACCTCGTCGAGTCCCCGGGCACCGTAGACCTCGAGGTCGGGGACCAGGGCCGCTTCGGCGGCGTTCTCGAAGGGGACGACGAGCGCCCGCTGTCCCTGCTCCCGGGCCAGCTGCGCCAGCGCGAGGGCACCTCGGATGGGCCGCAGCGATCCGTCGAGCCCCAGCTCGCCGGCGAAGCTCGTCCCCGCGGTGGCGCCGGAGGGCAGGCGCTCGAGGGCGGCCAGCAGGCCCACCGCCATCGGCAGGTCGTAGCTCGAACCCGATTTGCGCAGGTGGGAGGGTGCCAGGGAGATGGTGACGCGGCGTCCGGTGGGCCGGTCGAGGCCCAAGGCGCGGAAGGCCGAGTCCACCCGCAGCCTCGCTTCACGCACTGCCCCGTCGGGCAGGCCGATGACCTGGATGGCGGGCAGGCCGCGGCTTAAGTTCACCTCGACGTCGACAGGGCGGGCGTCGACTCCGTCGAGGGCGCCGGTGGCGATGCGAGCGAGCATGGACGACCTCCTTGGTCCTCGTGGCCTCGGCCCCCAGTGGGGCAGGCCGCGAGGCTACAAGGAGGGTGCCACCGGCAGCGGGCGCGCGGCGCCCGCGCAAGTGCCTGGATCCCGGAGACGTGATCCCGCGCACGCCGGGCGCGGGGCCGGCGATCGGGATCCGAGATCCAGCCGCCGGTCCGAGTTTCGCGATCGCCCGCCGCGCGGGGGCGCCTAGGCCTCGAGCACCACCTCGAAGCCCTCGAAGTGCGGGGGACCCAGGACGACGCCCGGCGGGGTCCGGGCGCCGCCGTGGGCCTTGCGGAAGGCCTCACTCTCCGTCCAGGCGACGAAGGCCTGCCGGCTCTCCCAGGTGGTGTGCGACGCGTAGAGGACATGGTCCTCCGCCTCGGGTCCGCGCAGGAGGAGGAAATGGCGGAAGCCGGGAACCTCGTCCAGGTAGGTCTCACGCTCCTTCCACACGCGTTCGAACTCGGCGCAGCGGTCCTTGGCGATACGAAAGCGGTTCATGGCGATGTACATGGGCACCTCGATCTTGGAGAGGAGGCGGCAAAGAGGGCTCACGGTGCAAGCCAGCCGCCCTTGAAGGCCAGCGCCCCCCACAGCCCCATGGCGACGCCCGCGAAGCCGAGGAGGTAGAACCATCGGTTCATTCGCCTACCACCGAGTGCGAGCAGCGCGAAGAGGAAGGGCATCCAGTCCAGACTGAAGCGGTAGCCGAACTGGAAGTAGCCGTCGTTCTGGTAGAAGAGCGCCGGCGCCGCCACAAAGGCCACCGTCACCCACAGCGCCCGGTGCAGGCGCGGGCGGAGCCTCGGCCAGAGCAGGAGCACGAGAAGCGGCGTCGTCAAGAAGATGCTCATGCCGTGGCCGTCGAAGCCGATCCGCAGCGGCCGGGTCTCGATGGTGGGCAGGGCGATGAAGGCGGCGCGGAGGTTCTGCTCGAGGTAGCGCGGGTGGAAGAGGCCGTACTTGCTCACCCAGGCGTTGACGCGGTTGTTCCACAGGTGGCTGTGCCCGAACTCGAACGGATTGCCGAAGCGGACGGCGTTCATCCACATCATCACCCCGGCGAGCGCGAGCACTGGCAGGGCGAAGGCAAGCCCGCGCCGGAGGACCTCGCCGCGCCGGCGCGTCAGGGCGTCGCGATCGAAGTGGCCGTCGGGGGCGACGAGTTCGAAGAGGAAGTAGACGAAGGCGAAGGCGAGCGGGGTCCGGGTCAGCGCTCCGCAGCCGAGGAAGAGACCGGCCAGGAAGGGGTGCCGTGCCCGGTGTGCGGCCAGGAGGTAGAGGCAGGCCAAGGTGACGCCCATGGTCTGGGCGGTGAACCAGACCTCACCCCGGATGGCCATGTAGAAGTGGACCGTTCCGAAGCCGAAGAAGAGGGCCAGCCACAGGTTCTGCCGCTCGGTGCGCGGGGAGTCGCCGCTTCGTGAGAGGCGGCAGAGGAGCAGGAAGATGAGGACGACGTTGAGGGCCCCGAAGACGCAGGTGAAGAAGGTGTCGATGAACTGATAGCCCCACAGCGCCACGAAGGGCAGCATCACGAGGGCGGGGAAGGGGGGAAAGGAGACGTAGAAGCGGTCGCCGACCTTCGCCCAGTCCTCCTGGTTGGGGGGCTCCACCGGCAGATGGAGCTGCCCCTCCAGCCACGCCTTGGCCTGGTACACGAAGTGCGGCGCAGCGCTCTGTCGCAGCAGCCGCGGCCCGGAGAAGGCGCAGAGCACCGCGAGAGAGAAGAGGAAGAGGAGGATCTCGGTACGGTGCGCGAAAAGGCGCCTCACCCGCGCACCTCCAGCCGGCCGGTGAGGCGCCGCCGTACGAGGTCGAGACCGAAGTAGGCCGCCGCCCGGCGGACCTGGGCGCGGTCGCCCGGGAAGATGCGCCGCTTGTGGACGACCCCCTCGGCGTCGGCGAGGGCGAAGTGCACCAGCCCCACCGGCTTCTCTTTCGTGCCGCCGCTCGGACCGGCGATGCCGGTGACTGCCACCGCGAGGTCCGCGCCCAGACGGGCGCGGGCACCGCGCGCCATGGCGCGGGCACACTCGGGACTGACGGCACCGTGCGTCCGAAGGATCGATGCGTCCACCCCGAGCACCTCCGCCTTCACCTCGTTCGCATAGCTGACCACCGCGCCCAGGAAGTACGCACTCGCCCCTGGAACGTCGGTGACGAGGGTGCTCAAGAGCCCGCCGGTGCAGCTCTCGGCGAAAGCGAGCGTCCGCTCCGCCTCGCGCAGGAGGCCGCCCACGACGGCGGCGAGGCTCTGCTCGCCGCGGGCATAGCACCAGGGCGACAGTGCCTGCTCGAGGGCGCCCAAGGCCTCCTCGAGGCGCGCGCGAGCGCCTTCTTCCGTCTCGGCCTCGGCCCGCACGCGCAGCAGAACCTCGGGGAAGGAGAAGCGCCAGCCGAGCTCGATGCCCGTCAGGTCGATCCCGCTCCCGGCAACGAGGTCGGAGAGCACACTCTCGCCACGGCCGTAACAACGGAGCACCTCGGTGGCGTAGTGGGCTCCGGCCCGTCGCGCCCGGACCCAGGGCAGGAGGTGGGCCTCGGCCATGGGCCGAAGCTCCTCTGGCGGGCCAGGCAGCACGAAGAGATCTCGGTCGCGGCGCCGGAGATGGAAGCCAGGTGCGGTGCCCTTCGGGTTGGAGAGCGGGCGCGCGCCTCGGGGCAGGCGGGCCTGCCGGAGCTGTCGCTCGGTGACGGTGGCACCGAAGCGGGCGAGCGCGGCGCGCACGAGCGCCTCGGCCTCGGGGTGCAGCACCGTCTCGACCCCCGCCCACCGGGCGACGGCCTCCGCCGTGCGATCGTCGTCGGTGGGTCCGAGCCCCCCGGTGAGCACCAGGAGGGTCGCGCGCCCCGCCGCCACCTCGAGCGCCTCGGCGATCGTTGCCTCCTCGTCGGGCACCGTCTGGTGGCAGTGCACCCGAAGCCCCAGATCCTCGAAGCGGGCCATCAGCCAGGCGGCGTTGGTGTCGACGATCTCGCCGGCCAAGAGCTCGGTTCCGATGGTGACGACTTCCACCTGCATGGCGATCTTCCTTGGACCCACCTGCCCCGATGCGTCGCGTGGGACCTTCCCGTTGTATGACCCTATCGGTCACATTCCGCTGGCGTCCGCTCCGGCGCTGCACCACGGCGCCACCACTTCATCCCAGTCCCAGACCATGGAGCAGGTGGAGGACGGCGCAGGCGTACCAGCCGGCGCAGACGTCGTCCATGGTCACGCCGAAGCCGTTTTTCACCTTTCGATCGAAGTAGCGCGCCGGCCAGGGCTTCGTGATGTCGAAGAGGCGAAAGCCCAAGAAACCGGCCGCCGCCCAGCCCAGGCCGGGCGGAACGAGGAGGAAGGTCCACAGCGTGCCCGCCAGCTCGTCGATCACGATGGGGCCCGCGTCCGCAGCCCCCCAGGCCTTGCCCGCGTAGTGGGCGACCACCGAGGAGACGGCGGTCACCAGCACGCAGGCGGCCAGGTGCAGGGGCCAGGAGATCCGAGGCGCCAGCAGGACCCACAGGAGCACACCCGGCAGGGTGCCCACAGTGCCGGGGGCGAGGGGCGAGTACCCGAAGGGGCCGAGCGCCGCGAGGTGCCGAATCCACCGCTGCGCCGCCCGCTCGTCCACTGCGCCGTGTGCCGCTTCTCCGGAAGCCGAGGAGGGCGGGACCTCGGTGGGGCTCAGGACCACACCTCCTCGTCCTCCTCTGCGGGGACCAGCTCGTCCTCGTCGGTCTCGTCGTACTCCGCCTCCTCGAGCGCGTCGGAGAGCGACTCCTCGCGGCGCCGTCTGCGAAAGAAGACGATCTCTTCCAAGAGGCCGAAGGCGATGTAGGCGGCGAAGTACCCGACCAGGGCGAAGCTGGCGCGAAAGCGCAAGGTGACCACCACGCCCACGGCCACGATGAAGAGGAAGACCAGGGCGCTCTTGCGCGAGAAGCCCACGTCCTTGAAGGTGCGGTAGCGCACGTTGCTGACCATCAGCAGCCCGAGGACGACGACCAGGACCGCCACCCAGCCGTGGTGCACCACCGCCGAGCCGATGGCCTTGTGGTGGGCGATGACCAGGGAGACGAGCATGCCGGCAGCCAGCGGGATGGGCAGGCCCACGAAGAACTTCGAGACCTCCGCCCCTTCCTCCTTCTCGCGCAGGGCGATGACGTTGAAGCGCGCGAGGCGCAGGGCGCCGCCGAGGGGGAAGACGAAGGCGGCGAGGACGCCGGCGAGGCCCAAGGGGGCCAGGCCCCAGCGGTAGGCGAGCAGGCCCGGAGCGACGCCGAAGGAGATCACGTCGGCGAGTGAGTCGAGCTGCATGCCGAAGTCGCTCTGCGTCCGCGTCATGCGCGCGACGCGGCCGTCGAAGGCATCGAAGAAGGTGGCGAAGAAGATGAGCAGGGCGGCGCGGTAGAGGGTGTCACCGTCGGCCTCCCCCGCGCAGAGGGTGATGGCGTAGAAGCCGCAGAAGATGCTCGAGACGGTGAAGAGGTTGGGGAGGACGAAGAGGAGCTTCTTCAGGTCTGGTCTTCGGCGCCGCGGCATCACCCAAGGGAGAGCATAGGAGGAAACGCCGTTGTAACACAGGGCGTCACCGGGACGAGCGCGGCTGTTGACGCGATGCGTCAATACCGCGTAATCTCGTGACGATGGCGCCTCCCACCACGCTGCTCACCGGGGTGCTGCTGGGCCTGGGGCTGGGGCTGCTCCTGGGGCTCCTCCTGCGGCGCCTCGCGCGCCTCGCCCGCCGCCGCCTCTCGCTCACCACCGCCTGCGACGAGGTGCACTGGCCCGTGACCTCCGACGGCTGGCGCCTGGCGCTGTACCGCTACCGGCCGCGCAGGCCCGAGCCCGGCGCCCCGGTGATCCTCTGTCATGGCCTCGGTGCCAACCGCTTCAACCTGGACTTCGGTGCCGAGCGCTCCCTGGCGCGGCATCTCGCGGAGGCCGGCTTCGACGTCTTCGTCCTCGAGCTCCGCGGTGCGGGGCGCAGCCGGCAGCTGCCGACCGGCGCGCCCCGTGAGGACGGCTTCGACGCCCACGTGCAGAAGGACGCGCCGGCGGCGCTCCGGTGGATCGAGCGGGTCACCGGCCACCGCCGGGTGCTTTGGGTGGGGCACTCGATGGGCGGGATGATCGGCTACGCGCTCGCTGGTGGCGCCAAGGCGGGGCGGCTGGCCGGCCTCGTTGCCATCGGATCGCCCGCCGTGTTCGGATCGCCGCCGCGGCTCTTCCATGTGGCCGCGCGCCTCACCCGCGCCCTGCTCCGCTGCGTTCGGCCCGGCCGGGGCCTCTTCCGCGGACTCGCGCCCCTCGTGGGTTGGGTCCGCCTGCCGGGGGAGCGCCTGATCTACAACCCGGCACAGCTCGAGGGCGCGGTGGCGCGGCGGGCGCTCTACAACCTGGTCGAGTGGGCGTTGCCCGGGCAGCTCACCGACTTTCTCCGCTGGATGGCCTCGGGGCGCTTCGACTCACGCGACGGCGCGGTGGACTACCTGGGCGCCCTGGCCCGCGCCGAGGTGCCGGCGCTCTTCATCGCCGGCGCGGCCGACGCGCTGGCCCCACCTTCGGCGATCCGACCCGCCTACGAGGCGCTGGGGTGCCGCGACAAACGCTACCTGGTCCTAGGCGGGCACGATGGCGACGAGGGCGCCGGCCTGGACTTCGGGCATGGGGACCTGCTCCTCGGGCGCCATGCCCCCGCCGTGGTCTACCCCCAGGTGGCAGCCTGGCTGCGGGCGCACAGCGAGGGACCGGCGAGGGGCGAGGCCCCGTACCGGCGCCAAGCGGACGGACCATGAAGCTCGGGCGCTCGGGGGCAGGAGGCCCAAGCGGCCGGTCGCTGCGGCGGGCCGGCGGGCGGGGCCCGAAGATGCACGGTGGGCCCGGGAGCTGCTAGAGTGATCCTCCGTCCGCCGCCGCGGCTCGGGAGCGGTCCGGCGCCAAAAGAGGGGTCCCATGTCACGCCGCAGCGATCGAGCAGCCCAGGCCGCCGCAGCCGCCGTTCTGTCCCTTTGGGTCCTCGCCGGATGCGGGCGCACCGCCCCGGCGGTCTGCGAGTCCCACGCCGAATGCGGTCCCGGCTACGAGTGCATCGCCCAGCGCTGTCATCCGGTGGGCGAGCGGCCGTGCGAGGGGGACGTCGACTGTCCCGGTCGCGAGATCTGCGTCGATGGCCGCTGTCAGCCCGGACCCGAGTGCCTCTCCGACGCGGAGTGCGCCGAGGGGGAGCGCTGTCGCCAGGGAAGCTGCGTTCCCGACGAGGCGGCGTGCCAGAGCGACGCGGAGTGCCCCGACGGGGAGCGTTGCCTCGATGGGAGGTGCACGCCCGCCTGCACCTGCAGCACCGATGCGGACTGCCCCGAAGGGCTCGCCTGCCAGGATTGCCAGTGCCAGGCGCCCTGCCCGCCCTGCCCCGACGGCTATGTCTGCGACGTGGCGGCGCAAAGCTGCGTCCCGGGCGCCTGCCCCTTCCTCCCCTGCCCGCCGGGTACCACCTGTGTCGATGGAAGCTGCGTGGAGGGCTGCACCTCCGATCTGGATTGCCCCTGCGAAGGGGATCCGCCGGTCTGCCAAGTCTGTCAGGACGGGACCTGCGTTGTGCCTCCCGAGTGTACGAGTTCCGAGGCGTGTCCCCCCGGTCAGGTGTGCACCGATGGGCAATGCACGCCGCTCGGCTGTACGACGGACGGCGACTGCCCCGATGGCACGCGATGCGAGAACGGTGCCTGCGTGCCGAGTCCCACCTGCCGCCGCGACTCCGAGTGTCCGGCCGGCCTGATCTGCGAGTTCGGGCAGTGTCAGCCGCCCGTCTGCCAGCAGGACGGCGACTGCGAAGCGGGCTTCCGCTGCGTGGGGGGGCGATGTGAGCCTCCCATCGCATGTATGAGCGACGCCGATTGCGCCGCCTTCGGCCTCGTCTGCCGAGATGGCATCTGCCAGGAGCCGGGCGGCTGCCAGACCGATCAGGACTGTCCCCCCGGGCGGGTCTGCCGCGCGGGCCGCTGCGAGCCGGGAGGTGCCACCTGTACCCGGGACACCGACTGTCCCAACGGGCTCGTCTGCGAAGGGGGCGTGTGCACGGCACCGCCCGAGTGCCAGACCGATGCCGAGTGCGGCATCGGCTTCGTGTGTGAGTTCGGCGCGTGCGTGTACCGAGGCTGCCTCGCCGGAGAGCCCTGTCCGCCCGGCACCACCTGTGATCAGGGCAGCGGGCAGTGCCGCACGGTCGACCCCTGTGCCGAGGTGACCTGCCCGCCGGGCTTCACCTGCGATCCCGCGACGCGCCGCTGCATCGAGTGCACGAGCGACGCCGAATGCGCTGGCGGCGCCATCTGTGACCAAGGGCGCTGCCGCATCGTCGACTGCACGAATGGACAGCGCTGTCCACCGGGCACCACCTGCAACCTGGCGACGGGTACCTGCGAGCCGATCGATCCGTGCGGGGGGCTTAGCTGTCCGCCCGGCGAGGTCTGCGATCCGGCGGTGGGGGGCTGCGTCCCCCTCGACCTCTGCGCGGGCGTGGTCTGTCCTCCGGGCTTCGTCTGCCAGCCGGCGACGGGCGCCTGCGTCCTGGTGGATCTCTGTGCGGCCCTCCAATGTCCGACGGGCACCGTCTGCGATCCGGTGCAGCGCCGCTGCGTGCCGGAGGACCTCTGCTCCGGGGTCGTGTGCCTGCCGGGGGAGATCTGCGATCCGCCCACGGGCCGCTGCGTCCCCGTCGATGCGTGTGCCGGGGTCACCTGCCCGCCGGGCGAGACCTGCCGCAACGGGCAGTGCGTCCCTCTGCCCTGCGATCAGGGGGGCAGCTGCCCGCCGGGTGAAGCGTGCGATTTTACGGCGGGGCAGTGCGTGCCCGTCGACGCCTGCCAGGGCATCGTCTGCCCCGACGGCTACCAGTGCAACGCCGGCCGCTGCGTCCCGGTGAGCTGTGGCACCAACGCCGACTGCCCCCCGACCTACCACTGTGCCGCCGGCCAGTGCCAGCCCGATGAGTGTGTGTGGAACAGCGACTGCCCGCCGCAGCATCTGTGTCAGAATGGGACCTGCGTCTTCACGGGCTGCACGAGCGATGGCGACTGTCCACCGCCGCAGGTCTGCGCCTTCGGGGCGTGCACCGATCCTCAGAGTGGATGCACCCGAGACGCCGAATGTCCCAGCGGGATGACGTGCGTCAACGGCGCCTGCGTGCCCGCGCCCGATTGCAGTACCGACGCCGACTGCGGCCCCGGCGAGGTATGCGAGTTCGGCTTCTGCCAGCCGGCGAGCTGCAGCGACTCCAGCCAGTGCACCACCGGCTGGACCTGCGTCAGCGGGCGGTGCATTCCTCCCTTCCCCTGCGGAAGCGATGCCGATTGCCAGCAGCTCGGCGTGGGTGCCGTGTGCGTGAATGGAAGCTGCCAGCTTCCCGGGGGCTGCACGAGTGACAGCGAGTGCGGCCCCGGCGAGGTGTGCGTGGCGGGCGCCTGCGTTCCCGATACCCTGCCCCGCGAGTGCACCACCGACGCTGACTGCGGCCCGGGCCTCGTCTGCGAACTCGGGCTGTGCGTCCCGCCCTTTGGGCAGTGCCAGATCGATTCGGACTGCCCGCCGGGCTTCGTCTGCGATCTCTTGCAGTGCGTCCCCGATCCCGGCACCTGTACGGTCGATGCCGACTGCCCATCAGGGCAGATCTGCGCCCTCGGGCAGTGCGTGGACGCGCAGTGCACGAGCGATGCCGACTGTGCCGCCGGCGAGGTCTGCGCCTCCGGGCGCTGCGAACCCTTCGGCTGTCTGGTCGATGCGGAGTGCCAAAACGGCCTCGCCTGCGACGGCGCCGAGCGCTGTGTCGGAGGCGTCTGCAGCAGCGGGAGCGCCATCTCCTGCGACGACGGAAACGCCTGTACCGCCGACCGCTGCACCGAACCGGATGGGGTGTGTGTGAGCGCTCCCGTGGCCGATGGGACGCCCTGCGGTTCCGGCGGCGTGTGCCAAATGGGGACCTGTATCGGCTCGGGCTGCCAGAGCGATGCAGACTGTGACGACGGCGATGCCTGCAACGGCCAGGAGCTTTGCGCCGCAGGGGTGTGCACGGCGGGTACGCCGGTCTCCTGCGACGACGGGAATCCCTGCACCACGGACACCTGCAACTCGGTGACCGGCGCCTGCTCGAACATCGTCCTCCCGGACGGCTCGAGCTGCGGAAGCGGTCGCATCTGCGTCGGGGGTGCCTGCGTCCCCACCGGCTGCCTTTCCGATGCCGACTGCGACGATGGGGTTGCGTGCAACGGGGCCGAGCGCTGCGAGATCTCGACCGGCCGCTGTCTCGCAGGAACGCCACCCGCCTGTGATCCAGGAAACCCGTGTCAGGTGGGGACCTGCACCGAACCGACCGGTGCCTGCGAGATCCAGACCCAGCCCGACGGAACACCGTGCGGTGCCCAGGGCGAGACCTGCCAGGGGGGACAGTGCGTCTTCGCCGAGTGCGCGACTGCGGCCGACTGCGACGACGGCGACGCCTGCAACGGGTACGAGCAGTGTGGCAGCGACCTACGCTGTACCTCGGCGGCGCCGCTCTCCTGTGACGACGGCAATCCCTGCACCGCGGACCAGTGCGACCCGACCCAAGCCTGTGTGCACCAGCCGCTCCCCAACCGGACCCCCTGCGGAAACGGCCATGTCTGTGTGGGTGGGGCCTGTGTCGCGGTCGCGTGCACGAGCGACGCCGACTGCGACGATGGCCTGTACTGTAACGGCGCCGAGTCGTGCAACCTTGCGCGCAACCGCTGTGAAACAGGACCTGCGCCCAACTGCCCGCCCGTGGGACCCTGTCGCTACTACGGCTGCGACGAAGGGTCCGATCAGTGCACGAACAACCCCCGTCCCAACGGCACGCCATGCCCGGGAGGGGGCCAGTGTCAGGACGGCGTCTGCACCTTCCCGCCGCCGCAGTGCCGTTCGGATGCCGACTGCGCGAGCGGCGAGGTGTGCAACAAGTTCACCGGCGCGTGCGAGCCCGCTCCGCCGGCCTGTACGAGCGACGCAGACTGCTCAGGCATGGAGCTGTGCGTGGGGGGAATGTGCACCTCGATAAGCGGCTGCACGAGCAATGCCGACTGCCCGCAGGGTACGGTGTGCTACCCCTCCGGGGTCTGCTACCTGCCTCCGGAGTGCTTCAGCGATCTGGACTGTCCCGCGGGAGAGCGCTGCGACAATCTGACCTGCCAGCCGGTCAGCTGCAGCAGCGATGCCGAGTGTGGGCAGGACTACCTGTGCCGTGCCGGACGGTGCATTCCCCCCGCCTACTGCAGCACCGCCGACGACTGCCCACTGGTGGGGCTGCAGTGCATCAACTACGTCTGCCAGAACCCCGGGGGCTGCCAATCGGACACCGAGTGTCCCGCGAACCAGTACTGCCTGTGGGGGGCGTGCTACTTCCTGCCGCCGGTCGAGTGTACCTACGACAGCGACTGTCCGGCGGGCCAGCGCTGCAACTTCGGGTATTGCCAGTAGGCCGGGATGCGGTCCGCGGGCGTGCGGAGGGGCCACGGGTGCCGCCCCGCACCGCTCTAGCCGCCGCCCGCTGCTCCACCTACCTCCGGCGGGTCTTCGGCCGGCCTCCGGGCGACGATCTCGGGGAACCGGAGACGCGGTGAGAGAGGTAGGTTAGCCTAGGGCCCGATGTCCGAGCAGAGAAGCGCCTCGGAGGGGCGCGGGGGAGGCGCGGCGACCGAGCCGTTCTACTCTCTGCCCAATCTCCTGACACTCTCGCGGCTGCCCCTTGCCGCTGCGGTATGGTGGGACGCCTCGGACCCCCTCTTCGTGCTGGGGATCCTCGCCCTCGCCGGGTTGAGCGACGTCTTCGATGGGCGTTTCGCTCGGATGATCCGCCGCCGCCGGCTCGCTGCCGGTGCCGTTTCCGCCGACCCCAAGGCGCTGGGCGGGCCCATGGCCACCGGTGCCTGGCTCGACCCGCTCTGCGACAAGGTCTTCGTCGTCTCGGCGCTGATCGCTGTCTGGGTGGCGCGGGAACAACCTCTGGGAACGATGCTGCTGGTGGGCCTGCGCGAGATTCTCATGGCGCCCGCCGCCCTCCTCTTCCTGGCGCTTCGGGGACGCTGGCCCGAGGCGGTGGTCGATTTTCGCGCCGACCCGTGGGGGAAGGCGACGACCGTCGCTCAGTTCGCGGCGATCGCCCTAGGCGCCTTCGCGCACCCGGCCCTTTCCGGCGCGGCTGCGGCGGCCGGGGTCCTCGGCCTCTTGGCAGCCGCTCGCTACGTGTGGCGCACGCTGCGCGCGCTGTCGCAAGGCTAGAGACTGCTTTGGGCAGCTCGGCTTGTGACGCGCAGTGCCCTCCTGGAATCCCGGGGCGCCGCGTTCGGTCCGCGGCCGTGGCGAGCGCACCTAGATCTGATCCAGGATCTCGTTGCCGAAGCGCTCCACGATGAAGGCGCGGACGCGCTTCTCGATGTCGTCGACCACTTCCATGCCCATCACCTCCTCCACCAGCGCATCCGCCTCCGACCGCGGACAGCCGCGAATGACCTCCTTGACCACGGGAATGGAGAGGGCGTTCATCGAGAGCGTGTCCACTCCGAGCCCGAGGAGCACCGGAGTGTACAGGGGATCGCCGGCCATCTCGCCGCAGACGCTGACAGAGATGCCGGCCGCGTGCCCTGCCTCCACCGTCTGGCGGATCATCCTCAAGATCGCCAGGTGGAGGGGTCGATAGAGGTAGGCGACCTCGCGGTTCTGCCGGTCGATGCCCAGGGCGTATTGAATGAGGTCGTTGGTTCCGATGGAGAAGAAGTCCACCTCGTCCGCGAGCCGGTCGGCGATGGCGACCGCCGAGGGGAGCTCCACCATGATCCCCACGGGCACCTCGGGGACCGTCTCCCCCTCGCTGCGTAGCGTCTCGCGCACCGAGTCGAGGAGGTCACGCGCCCGCCGCAGTTCTCCCACGCCGCTCACCATGGGGAACATGATCCGAAGCTGTCCGAAGCGCGCTGCTCGGAGGAGGGCACGCAGCTGCGGCTCGAAGATTGCGGGCTCCTTGAAGCACAGGCGCAGCGCCCGCAGACCCATCGCCGGGTTTGGCTCCCGCGCCCGCCCGCCGAGGGGCACCTTGTCCCCCCCGAGGTCGTAGGTACGGATGGTGACCGGCCGCGGGGCGACGTGGCCCACGATCTCCCGGTAGACCTCGAAGTGCTCGCGCTCGGTGGGGATGGCCTTGCGACCCAGGTAGAGGAACTCGGTGCGGTAGAGGCCGATCCCCTCCCCGCCGTGTTCGAGCACGGAGGGGATCTCCCGCGGGAACTCGATGTTTCCGACGAGGGAGACGCGGTGCCCGTCGGGGGTCTCGGCGGGAAGGTCGCGGGTGGCTAGGAGCTCTTCCTCGTGGGCCAGGTAGGCCCGGCGTGCCGCACGGTAAGCATCGATCTCCTCCGAGGAGGGGGAGAGGATGACGATACCGTGGGTGCCGTCGACCACGATCGTGTCCCCGCGCCCCACCGCTTCACTGACCCGGCCGGCACCGACCACCGCGGGAATCTCGAGCGCGCGCGCCACGATGGCGGAGTGGCTGGTCTTGGAACCGACGTCGGTGACGATGCCCAAGATGCTCTGCCGCGCGAAGAGCACCGTATCCGCCGGCGAAAGATCGTGTGCCACCACGATGGCGTCGTCGGGAGGAGTTTCGGAGACGTCGACGTTCTGGCCCATCAGGTTGCGCACGATGCGATCGCCGACGAAGTCCACGTCTCCTCGCCGCTCGCGGAAATACTCGTGATCGATGGAGTCGAAGACCTTCTTGATGCGCTTCACCGTGCGGCGGATCGCCCACTCGGCGTTGATGTGCTCCCTCTCGATGAGTTCACGCGCATGCTTCAGCAGCATGTCATCGCGGAGCATCAAGCGGTGGGCCTCGATGATGAGCATGTGCTCCTGTCCGCCCTCTTCCTGCTCGAGGCGGTTGCGGATCTCTTCGAGCTGCTTCTCCGAGAGGGCGATGGCAGCATCGAGGCGGGCGAGCTCGGCTTCCACCTCCGAGGGATCGATGTGGTACTTCGGGGTGCGTATGCGCCGTCGGTCGACCGGGAAGGCGCGTCCGAGGGCGATCCCCGGCGAGGCGGGGATGCCTTCGAAGCGGCGCGAGCTGCTGCCCCGATCGCCCATCACGCCTCGTCGAACCCCCGTTCGAAGAGCGCACCGAGGGCCTGCAGGCACGCCTCGGCGTCCTCTCCCTCGCAACGCACGGTGATCTGCGAACCCTGTTGTGCGGCCAGGGTCAGCACGCCCATGATCGACTTTCCGTTCACCTCCTCGCCGTCCTTCACGAGATACACGTCGGACGAGAAGCGATTGGCCTCGCCGACCAGCTTCGCGGCCGCGCGGGCATGGAGCCCGAGCGAGTTGACGACGTCGAAGGTTCTCTCTGCGATCACGGTATCCCTCCGGAGACCACGAGACCCAGGATGCCACCCCAGGCGCCGCCGAGGAGCAGGGCGAGGTAGGGAGACAAGCCTTTGCGGAGCGCGGGGAGGGTCGAGGCCGCGCCTCCGATGGCCACCACAGGAATCAGGGGACCAGGATAGCCCAGCTGGGCGGCCCATGTCCCCACCCACGCCACGCCAGCGAGCACTGCGACGAAGGTCGCAAGAGGGCGCAGCCATCGCGCATGGCGTGGGAGCGCGAGGGACTGTACCGCCGCGAGCACGCCATCGCCATCGGACAGCCCGCGCCGAAAGAGCCACACGCGCACTGGGAGCTGAAGTCCCGCGTAGAGAACGGTGGCGAGGACGATCCCCCACACGCCGAGGCCCAGCGCCAGCAGCGCGGCGAGCGCTCCCGTCAACGGCCGAAGAGCACCCCAGAAGAAGGCGTCTCCGATGGCGGCCAAGGGTCCCGCCAATGCCTCCTTGAAGCGGCGAACGCTCTCGGGAGAGGCCTCACCGGAGGCCACCCGCGCCTCGTGGTGGATGGTGCCTCCGACCAAGGCAGGTGCGAGATAGGGGTGGGTGCCGAAGGGCTCGAGGTGGCGCTTCATCGCGGCGCGGAGTTCGTCGCGGTTGGGGTACAGGTAGGCGAGTGCGGGTCGGACGGCGGCAGCGAAGCCGACGCCCTGCAGGGTGCGCGGGTTGAAGGCGGCCTGCAGGAAGAGGGTGCGAAGCAGGCAGCGGAGGAGAACGTGCCAGGGGGGTCGTCTCACGGCACCTGCCCCCACGCGAGCAGCCGCAGCATGAGAAGCACCGAGAGGCCCACCACCGCAGCGGCGCCTCCCACCACGGTGGCCTGCTCGAAGCGGCTCGCGGCGACGACCACGACGGCAGGCACGGCGCCGCCCACGAGCAGTGCCATCGGTCCCAGCGTCGATGCTGCTGGCAGGGCGCGCACGGCACCGTGGACGAGGAGGCCTCCGGCGAGCGCAGTGCCCGAGGCGAGCACCCCTGCAGCAAGCGACGACGGTGCGAGGCCGACGACGTTCGTCCAGAAGGGATCGCCGCCCGCGTCGACGCGCCGCGCTGCCCGGTCGGCCAGCCCCACGTAGAGCCCCTCGACATGGGTCTCGAGCCGGCGGCCTAGGGCGGCCACCGCGGGCAGCAGGCAGAGGGCGAGGCAGGCGCTCTCCACCGTGGCCCGGCCCCCGCCGGCGAAGATGGCCGCCCCCGTGACCCCGATGCTCCCGGCGAGATCGTGATCGGGCAGATGGGCGCCGACGTTCAGGCCGAGCAGCCACAGCAGGGTCAACGGGACCCCGAGGAGAACCATCGCGCCAGGATCCCCGAGCAGGAACGCGGTGGCGGCACAGGCGACGAGGGGGAGAGCGGTCAAAAGCTGCAGGAAGCCCTTCCGGTCGATCTGTAGGGCCGCCGCCACGGCGAATGCGGTGAGGACGACCTCCGTTCCACTCATGGCGCCGCGTCCTCGAATCGGTCGGCGAGCTGCTCCACCGTGAGCGCCGGCTGCGAGGGAAGGCCGCGGGCCTCGACCCGCACGCCCCGTCTCACCAGGTCTCGAAGCGCTTCCAGCTCGCTGCGCGAGAGGTAGAGGCCGGGCGTAATCGCCCGCCGCCCCTCTCCGGCGTGGACCATGCCGACGTTGAGGAGGATGTCCAAGCCGGCCAGGTCGAGATGGTCGAGGAGCGAGCGCAGGTCCTCGATGGAGCGCACGAGGACCAAGGTGTTTCCCTCCGCATCACCGAGGGCCTTCCAGTCCAGGGACTCGGGTGCGCCCACCACGAGATCCACGCCGGGGGGCAGCGCCAGCTCCATGGCCGTGCGGGCCAGCGGCTCGGCGGCCGCCTTGGCATCGGCGACGACCACGTGCCGGATCCCGAGTGCTGGCAGCCAGGTTTCGACCACCTGGCCGTGCACCAGTCGACTGTCGACGCGCGTCAGGACGATGCTCACGGTTCCTCGCCTGTCCTCCGCCGAAGGCTCGGGCGCTTGGCGCGGCCCTTCAAGAACGGCCGGCGGGCTGCGCTGCGCGGAGGGCGCGGGTCGCCACGCGGATGCTCCGAATGCCGTACTCGGCGATACGGTCCGCCACCTCGGCCAGGGGCATCCCAGCCGCCTGCAAGGCGCCCAGCTTCACCACCATCGAGAGGTTCACGCCGGTGACCACCTCCAGAGAGCCGTCGCCGCCGCACTGTAGACCGACGTTACACGGTGTTCCTCCCGGTAGATCGGTGAGCACCAGGACACCGTCGCCATCGTCCACCTCCTCCACCGCCTGCCTGAGCTTTCGCTCGCAGACCTCGGGGCCATCTCCCGGCTCCAGTCCCACTGCAGCGAGCCGCGGCGTCTCACCCACGATGAGCCGGGCACTCTCGAGGAGGGCCTGGGCGAGAAAGCCGTGGGTGACGATGACGCCGCCTATCATGGGGGAGCCTCCTTCCAGGGTGGCGGTCCCTGCAGGGGACCAAAACCACCGAGCACACCTTAGTCCATCTGGCGGGCGAGGGCAGCAGGGGCGGTGCGCCGCTCACGGTGCCAGGCGTTCGCGCACCCACGCTTCCGCGGCGCGGCGGAAGCGGATGCGGTCGTGCATCCGGCCCACCTGGCCCTGCCAGAACTCGATGGCCGATGGGTCGAGGCGATAGCCGCCCCAGTGAGGAGGGCGGGGCACCTTGCGCCCGGCGAAGCGAGCTTCCACCTGGCGGAGCGCTGCATCCAGCGCGGCGCGGTCGGGGACCACCTCGCTCTGCGGGGAGGCCCAGGCGCCGAGCTGGCTGGCACGGGGGCGGGTGCGGAAGTAGGCGTCGGAGGTGGCCGCGTCCACCTTCTCCACGCGTCCTGCGACCCGGACCTGCCGGGCGAGGCTCTTCCAGTGGAAGAGCAGGGTCGCGCGCGGGTTGTGGGCGAGCGCCCGGGCTTTGGGGCTCGCGTAGTTGGTGTAGAAAACGAAGCCGCCGGCGTCGATCGCCTTGAGCAGCACCACGCGGCAGCCGGGCTGCCCACCGGGACCGCAGGTGGCCAGTGCCGCCGCCTCGGGGAGCGATGGCTCCGCAGCCTCTGCCTCGGCGAACCACCGCTCGAAGAGGGCGATGGGGTCGTCCCCGGCGTCGCGCTCGAGGAAGGGCGGGGTGTTCGCGTACTCGTCAGCTTCGGTCGACATCTCGATGCCGTACCCTCGTCTCCACGTCGTGGGCGGCAAGCCGCTCTACGAGCCGCTCCGCCACCGCCACCGACCGGTGGCGTCCGCCGGTGCAGCCGATGGCTACGGTGAGGTAGCTCTTTCGTTCCCGTTCGTACAGGGGCAGGAGCCACCGGAGGAGATCCTCGACCTTCGTGAGGAAGGTCTCGGTCTCCGGACGGTTCAGGACATAGGTCGCCACCTCCGCATCGAGGCCCGACTTCGGCCGCAGCGCGTCTACGAAGTGGGGGTTGGGGAGGAAGCGCACGTCGAAGAGAAGATCCGCCTGCGGCGGTAAGCCGTGTTTGAAGCCGAAGCTCATCACCGTCACGACGGGTGCGGTGTCACCCGGGGCGGCGGCGAAGCGGTCCTGCACCAGCTGCTTGAGCTGGTGCACCGTCAGCTCCGAGGTGTCCACCGACTCGTCGGCGACCTCGCGCAGGCTCTGTAGGAGCGCACGTTCGCGGGCGATGCCCTCGGCGACCGGGCCCTCGGGAGAGAGGGGATGCCGGCGCCGCGTCTCCGAGTAGCGCCGCAGCAGGGTCTCGTCGCTGGCCTCGAGAAAGAGGACGTGGACGTGGTGGCCGGCGCGGCGCGCGTCCTCGAGCACTTCGGGGGCGCGGTCGAGGTAGCCGCCCTCGCGTGCGTCAACCACGAGCGCGAACTTGCGCACCTCCTCACGCGTCAGTGCCGAGAGTTCGAGGAGGCGAGGCAGGAGCACCACCGGCAGGTTGTCGATGCAGAAGAAGCCCAAGTCTTCCAGCGCGCGCAGCGCCGTGGACTTGCCCGACCCCGAGAGGCCGGTGACCACCACCAGGCGCAAGGAAGGCGTGGCGGGGGGATCGCCGTGGGGCATGCTCATTCCACGTCGTCTCCGCGGCGGGAGGCTGGACGCAACCCCGCCTCGAGGATGGCGTGATCGAGACGCTCCTGGAACTGCCGCGCCGAGTGGTGTCCCTGCAGCTTCAAGAGATGGTTGCGCGCCGCCACCTCGATGATGGTGGTCATGCTGCGGCCCGGTCGGACGGGGATGGTGATCTCGGGGATGTTCTCGTCCAGGATCTCGAAGGTTTTCTCTTCGATGCCGAGCCGGTCGTAGCGCGCCTCCGGGTCCCACTCCACCAGCTCGACGACCAGCTCGATTTTCTTCCGATCCCGCACCGCGGCGATGCCGAAGAGGTCCTTTACGTTGATGATCCCGAGACCACGGATCTCCATGTGGTGCTTGATGATCTCCGAAGGCTGGCCGTAGAGGGTGCGGCCGCGCCGCTTGATGTCGACGATGTCGTCGGCGACGATCCGGTGGCCGCGCAGGACCAGCTCGAGGGCCGCCTCGCTCTTGCCGATCCCGCTCTTGCCGAGGATCAGGATGCCCACTCCGAGTACGTCCATCAGGACGCCGTGGACACTGGTCGTCGGTGCGAGGGCATCCTCGAGGTAGCGGGTGACGCGGGCGATGAAGGTGGACGAGAGGAGGGGCGTGGAGAGCACCGCCAGGGCACACTCGTTGGCCACGCCGAGCATGACCTGAGGCACCGGGAGCTCCTTGGTGACCACGAGTGCGGAGACATTGGTGTCGGCCAGCGCGCGCACCGCTTCGACGAGCTGCGCCTCCGGCCGAGTGGCGGCGAAGCTCATCTCGGTGTTGCCGAAGACCGCCAGGCGCTCGGGGTGGAGGCCCTCCGCATGGCCCACCAAGACCAGACCGGGCTTCTGGATCCGCGCCGAAGCGATGCGGCGCTCGAGGGAGGCGGGCCCCCCCGCGATTTGCCGGAGCTGCAAATCTCGGGCGTCCTGCCCCAGGATCTGGGCCACCGGGATGGAGAGCATCGGCACGACCCTAGCAGGACCCGGCGCCGGGGAGTACCCGGGCCCGGCCGCCCCGGCAAGACGCTTCCGCCGGTCCCCATCCGGTACCCGCTACCCCTTCTTGCGGTCGCGCCGTGGCGTGGGGCCAGCGCTCTCCGGCCGCTTGATTCGATCGGATTTCGAGAGACCGCCGAGCACCTCCACCTCGAGCCCGTTCGAGAGGCCAAGCTCCACCGCCCGCCGCTCGAATCGCCCCGGTCCGACCTCCACCTCCACGAAGGGTTTTCCATTCTCGAAGTGAAGCAGCCCCTCGTGGATGGCCAGAACGCCCTTACGACGGTCGAGGACGATGTCGGCGTTGGCGCTGTACCCGGCGCGCAGGAAGACGCCCGGTCGCTGCGTGACCGAGGCGCGGATCTCGAACTGAACCGCGCCCTCCACCTTCGAGCCCTTCGGCGCGATGTACTCCAGGGTGCCGTCGAAGGTGACGCCTTCGAGGGCACCCACCCGAATGGTGAGAGGCATGCCCTCCTTCACCTTCCCGACCTCGCTCTCGTCGATGTGACCCTCGAAGACCATGTCCCCCATGTCCGCGATGGTGGCGATGGTGGTGCCCTCGTTGAAGGTGTTGCTCTCGATGATGGAGGAGCCGACTTCGACGGGCACCTCGAGCACCATCCCGTCGACGGTCGCGGTCACCACGTTGCTGACCTTGCCGCCTTGGGTCGCTCCGCGCTTGATCAGCTCGAGGGTGGAGCGTGCGGCGTCGAGGGCCTGCTTGCTCAGCTCGTAGTCGAGCTCACGCGATCGGTACTCGGCCTCGGTGAGGAGCTTTCGCGCGTAGAGGGAGCGCACGCGTTCGAACTCGCGCTCGGCGTTGGCGAGGGTGATTCGCGCGGCCTCCACCTTCGCTTCCGCCTCGTTCACGCGGATCATGTCGGGGATGATGCGGATCCGGGCGATGCGATCGCCCCGTTCGATTCGCTGCCCGGGTTCCACCCACAGCGCCTCCACCACGCCACTGACCCGCGACTTGATGGCGACCTCGCGCCGGGGAACGATGGCGCCGGTGGCCACCGTCTTCTTCACGATGTCGGTGACGAAGGGGGTCTCGGTTTCGTAGACCACCGGTGCCTCGCGGCTCTGATTCCACAGGAAGTAGAGCGTGCCACAGAAGCCCGCGAGGATGGCCAAAACGATGAAGAGGGAGATCACTGTCTTCATGGCGTCACTCGGTACGAAGCGCTTCGACCGGCCGGATGGAGGCGGCATGCCGTGCCGGGAGAACGGCGGCGAGGAGGCCGGCAAGAAGCAGGATGCCCGTGGCGGCGAGTGCCGCTTGGAAGTCGACTCTGGGGCTGGCGAACATGGCCGCATCGGCGCCTGAGGCTTCCTCCGCCATGGCGGAGACGAGCTCGAGCAGGCCGACGCCAGCGAGCAGTCCAAGACAGCCCGCGAGGGTGGTGAGAACGACCGATTCCTGGACCACGAGCCCGACGATGGATGCGACCGTGGCGCCCACGGCCTTGCGGATGCCGATCTCCCGCGTGCGTTCCTTGACGACGATGAGCATGATGTTCGAGACGCCGATCACCCCCGCGAGCAGGGTGATGAGGCCCACCACCCAGATGAAGAGGCGGATGCCCCGGAAGAGGCTTTGTATCCTTCCGAACTCACGACCGGCGTTCCAGCTCCCGATCGCATCCTCGTCATCGGGTGCCACCTTGTGGCGCTGCTTCAAGATGTCGCGGACGGCCTCCTCGAGGGCTTCCACATCGACATCGTCGCGGGCGGACACGGAGAACCACCCCACCTTTTCGCCGATGCCGAAGACCCGCTGGAAGGTGGTG
>CAYYHA010000009.1:0-44304 GCA_964471535.1 uncultured Myxococcia bacterium
CCACGTTGAGGATCTTGCCCCGCAGGGGGAGGATGGCCTGGAAGCGCCGGTCGCGCCCCTGCTTCGCCGAGCCGCCGGCGCTGTCGCCCTCGACGATGTACAGTTCGCTCTCGCTCGGATCGGTGCTCTGGCAGTCTGCGAGCTTCCCCGGCAGCGAGGCGGAATCGAGCGCGCCCTTGCGCCGTACGGTCTCCCGCGCCTTCCGGGCGGCGAGGCGGGCCCGGGTGGCGTCGACGACCTTGGCCACGATGGCCTTCGCCTCGGCGGGATGCTCGAGGAGGAACTCCGAGAGCTTCTCGTTGACCAGGGACTCGACGATCCCCTTCACCTCAGAGTTTCCGAGCTTCGCCTTCGTCTGGCCTTCGAACTGCGGATTGGGAATCTTCACCGACACCACCGCGGCCAGCCCCTCGCGGATGTCGTCCCCGCTGGGATTCTCGCCGAGCCCCTTCAAGAGATTGTTCGAAGCGGCATAGGTGTTGATCGTCCGCGTGAGAGCGGAGCGGAAGCCGACGAGGTGCGTACCGCCGTCGACGGTGTTGATGTTGTTGGCGAAGCTGTAGATGCGCTCGTCGTAGCCATCGTTCCACTGCATGGCGACCTCGACGAGCACACCGCCCTCCCCCTCAGCATGGATGAAGATGGGTGGCTTGAAGAGCACGGTCTTGTTGCGATTGAGGTGCTCCACGAAACTGGAGATGCCACCGGCGTAGTGGAAGGTCGCTTCCTTCCCCGTGCGCTCGTCCTGAAGGGTGATCTTGAGGCCGGCATTCAGGAACGACAGCTCGCGGAGGCGATTGGCGAGGATGTCGAAGCTGTACTCGGTCGTTTCGAAGATCTCCGGGTCCGGCTTGAAGGTGATCTTCGTCCCGGTCTTCCGCGTCTCACCCATCTGCGTGAGCGGCTTCTCGGGCACGCCGCGGTGGTAACGCTGGTGCCAGACCTTCCCGTCGCGGTGGATCTCGAGGTCGAGGTGCGTCGACAGCGCGTTCACACAGGAGACGCCCACCCCGTGGAGGCCGCCCGAGACCTTGTACGCCGAGTTCTCGAACTTCCCCCCGGCATGGAGCTTCGTCATCACGACCTCGGCGGCACTGACCCCCTCCGTCGGATGGAGATCCACAGGGATGCCCCGGCCGTCGTCGACCACCGTGATGGAGTTGTCCACGTGAATGGTCACGTGGATGTTCTGACAGTAGCCAGCGAGGTGCTCGTCGACCGAGTTGTCGACCACCTCGTAGACGAGGTGGTGCAGCCCCGGCGCCCCGGTGGAGCCGATGTACATCGCCGGCCGCTTTCGCACCGCCTCGAGGCCCTCGAGGATCTTGATGCTCGAGGCGCCGTACTCGCTCTTTGCAGCAGGCTCCGTGCCAGCCTCGTGGGCGGCGGCGCGGTCTTCGCTCTCCATGCTCTTCGGGTTCGCCAAGGCAGAGTGTCTCCCTGTAGGAATTCGGCCCCCCGAACCGCCCGATCCGGCTGGATTTTCAGGGACTTAGCCGGTTACCCAGTCGGCGGGGAGCATAGCATCCACCCCGAATCCTGACAACGTCGAGAACACCGGGGTTCACCCGTCCAACCCATTGGAATCACGAGATATTTCCAGCAAGAGGCCGCACCCTCGGCGACGGCTCCACCTCGCCCGCCCGAACGGCGAGCCACTCCACCTCCGCCACCCCCTCGGGCAGCGGGGCGTGCGCCGGGTCGGTGGTGGTCAGGACCACCTGCCCGGGAAAGCGCGCCAGGTAGGCGAGCAGGTGGCGATTTCGCTCCGGATCGAGTTCACTGCTCACGTCGTCGAGCAGGAGTAGGGGGACGCGGCCGAGCGCGGCCTCGAGGTTCTCGATCTCCGCAACCTTCAGGGCGAGCACGGCCGCCCGCTGCTGCCCCTGGCTCGCATAGCCGCGAAGCTCTGTTCCATCGAGGCAGAGTTTCAGGTCGTCGGCGTGGGGACCGGCTGTAGTGTACCGGCGCTGCCGGTCCACTTCCCGCCGCTCCTCGAAGGCCGACTGGAGCGTCCTCTCGATGTCCGTCACATCGGGACGCCCGTCCGGGAGAGACACGGAACTCGCATAGTGGACATCGAGAGAACCGTCGATGCCGGTGATGGAGCGGAAACGCGCCGCCACCCGCGGGGCCAGTTCCTCGACGAGACGGAGCCGGCGCGCGAGCAGCCGCGCACCGAATCGCGCGAGCGCACGCTCGTAGGCGACGAGCGCTGCGTCCTCTGCGCCAGACTTCAGCAAACGATTTCGCGCCTTGAGCGCCCGGGCATACGCCCGATGATCCTCGAGGTAGCCCACCTGCCGGGTGAACGCCGCCCGATCGAGGTAGCGGCGCCGCAGGGCGGGTCCCCCCTTGGCGATCTCCAGATCCTCGGGGGTGAACGCAACGATCTTCAGGACCTCGGACCACGCCTCCACCGAGGGCGGCGCCTTTCCGTCGAGCCGAGCCTGCCGCCGCGACCGTTCGATGCGAAGCTGCAACCGCCGCGTGACGACCTCCTCCACCACCGCCTCGAGCCACGCCTCCTGTTCCTCGAAGGTGATCTGCTCGCGCAGCTTCCGAGCACGCAGCGGCCGCAGGGTCGCCACGGTGTAGATGGCATCGAGGAGGTTGGTCTTGCCCTGACCGTTCTCCCCAAAGATCACCGTCACCGCAGCGCCAAGGTGGATCCGGGCCCGGCGTAGGTTGCGAAAGTTTCGGACCGAAAGCTCAGTCAGTCGCACCCGCTTCGTCCTCGCCGTCCTCCCCAGCAGCCGCCGGCTGCCGTGCCGGCGCCATCGGCGCCTTGTCGGGCCTGCCCGCTGGCGGCTTCGCAGCAGCCCCGCCACGCACCGAGCGGGGAGGCGTCGCGCCAGGGTCGATGCGCGCCGGCAGCTCGGCGCGATCGTAGCTGCGGGGCAAGGTGCAACTCTCCGGTGGGTCGTAGCGCACGTTCACCTGCGTGATCCGCGGCCGGGCCTCTCCCTCGACCTGCGTCCGCTCGAAGGTCCAGACGAGACGTCCGAGGGGATCGCGCTGATGCCAGAACCCCTCCCGGCGCGGCCCCGCAACCGCCTCGACCGCCTCGGAGAGGAGCACCTTCCCCGGCGCCGCCGGCCCTCCGGTGGGCCCCGAACGGGCTTCGAGCCGCTCGAGGACGAAGTTGCCCCGCGGGCCCGGGCGATAGGTGGCCCGCTCGAAGCATCGCCGGCGCTGAAAACGTTCGACGGTGAAGCGCACCGGCTCGAGTCCGGCCCACTCGACGCGCGTCGCCTCGTACCCGTCGACCTCGATCGAAATGGCACCGTCGACCGCGCTCTGAGCCACCTCGTACTTCGGCTTTTCCTGGTCGACCAGGGGCTGCGCGGCAGGCGGCGGCCGCGGCTCCTCGCAGGCGAGGAGCAGCGACGAGGCCAGGAAGAGGAGGCGCCGAAGGTCCACGCTCCCCTTCTATCAGATGCACGTGGTATGCGGACCCCGCCGCTTTCGGTGGGCCCATGCGCACACCGTATCGCTCCCAACGACGGTCAAATACGCATGGGCATGACCACAGCGGTGTATCCGTCGTCGCCGACCGGGCGGATGACGCCCGGCGAGAGCTCGTCGGTGAGCTCGAGCGCGACCTCCTCGGAGTCGAGGACGGCGAGCACGTCGATGAGGTACCGGGCGTTGAAGCCAACGGTGATCTCGCCCCCGTCGTAGGCGACCTCGAGGTCCTCGCGCGCCTCCCCCAGATCCGGATTTTCGCTGACCACGGTCAGCACCGAAGGCGCGAGCACGAGCTTCACCGCCGGCGCCCGATCCGCGGCCACGATGGAGACGCGGCGCAGCGTGGAGAGCAGTCCCTCGCGGGACACCGTCAGCGGGTGCTCCACCGCCTCCGGGATCACCTGCGCATAGTCCGGGAACTGTCCGTCGACCAGGCGCATGATGAGCACCAACCCCTCGGTCTTGAACACCGCGCTGTTGGCCGAGAAGCCCAGCGCCACCGTCCCCGGCTTCTCACCGAGGAGGCGACGCATCTCGTCGAGGCCCTTCCGCGGAATGATCACGCCGTCCTTCAGGCCGAAGTCGCCGCCGAGATCCCGGGCAATGAGCGCCAGGCGGTGCCCATCGGTCGCAACCATCCGGGTTCGCCCGTCCACCGATTCGACGAAGACACCGTTGAGGTTGTACCGGGTCTCGTCGGTACTCACCGCATAGCGGGTCTTTTCGACCATCTCGGTGAGCACGCCGGCCGGCACGTCGACGAAGGAGATGTCCCCTTCCTCAGGCAGCGCGGGAAAGTCGTCGGCGGAGCTGCCGACGATCCGGAACTGGGCTCGGCCACTACGAATCTCGACCCAGTCGTTCTTACCTCGGCTCAGCGTGAGGGTATCGTCGGGGAGGCTGCGAACGATTTCGAGGAGGTTCTTCGCTGGAACGGTGATGCGTCCTTCACGCTTCACCTCGGCGGGGTGCTCGTCCCGGAGCGCCAGCTCGAGGTCGGTCGCCGCAAGCCGGACGCTGCCCCCTTCCGCTTCGAGGAGGACATTGGCGAGAATCGGCAGGGTCGCCTTCCGGTCGACGATGCCCTGTGCCCGTGAGAGCCCCTTCTGGAGCTCGGCTGCGCTCATCTGGATATCCATCGATGCTCCCAACGACCTTCGTGCCGCGGGGGTCGAAGCGCGGTCGAGCCAGGCGGCGGAAGGTCTGCTCGAGATCCGAGGAAGGAGAAAAAGAGGATCTTTAGGGATCTACAAACGAAGCCGTAGGGCCTGTGAACTTGGGGAAAGGACGTAGAAGGGCGCGGGATCAAACGGGAAGCGCCTGTGGACGCCCGGTTGCCCCCTGCTGTGGGCAGCGTGTGTAGCACTCGGGGGAACGCTTTTCAACAGACGCAGACACAGGCGCAGAGAGCAGGATCCCCATGCGGGTGCACAGCCTTTTCCCCAAGGGGGGCGGGGGCCTCCGGCGGCAGGAGGGCTGCGCCTCGGGCCGTCCTGAGGGAGAAGGAGGCCCATGGACCGGCGACTCGAGCGGCTGCTTCCGGTACCCCGGTGGCCCACGGCCTTCGAGGCGGCGCAGCTGCGCCTCTTCGAGCCGCTGTCGGTGGGCCGCCTGAGCCTCCCCGACCGAACCTGGGTCCCGGCGATGGTGCCCTGGCGGGCGAGCGAGGAGGGGGAGGTCACCGATGCGGTGCTCGACTGGTACGGGCGCTTCGCACAGGGGCGGCCTGGCTGCATCGTGCTCGAGGCGACGGGGATTCGGGACGTGCCCTCGGGGCCGCTCCTGCGCATCGGGCACGACCGCTTCGTGCCGGGGCTGAAGGCGGTGGTCGAGCGCGTGCGTGAGGCCTCGGGGGGCCGCACGCGCCTCTTCGTGCAGCTCATCGACTTCTTGCGCATCCGGCGGCGCCCTCCGAGGGAGAAGTTTCTGGGCCGTTACCTAGAGGTCGGTCGCGAGCTGAAGGCGCGCCTCGGGATGCCCGATGCCCCGGAAGCGGCGGTGCGGGCGCGCCTTCTCGCCTCGTCGGAGGCAGAGCTCGAAGCGGTGCTCACACCTCGGGATCTGTTGGCGTACCGCTTCGGTGCCCGGGAGACGATCCGAGACATGCACCTCGAGCACATCCGCCGGCTGCCCGAGGTCCTCCCGGGTCTCTTTGCGGCGGCGGCGCGCCGTGCCCGCGAGGCGGGCTTCGACGGTGTGGAGCTCCACTATGCGCACGCCTACACGATGGCCGCCTTCCTCTCGCGGACGAACGATCGGCGGGACGGCTATGGAGGCAGCCTCGAGGGTCGTCTTCGGCTGCCGATCGAGGTCTACCAGGCGGTGCGGCGGGCGGTGGGCGAGGACTTCGTGGTGGGGGTTCGCTTCCTAGGCGACGAGGTCATCGATGGTGGCAGCCGGATCGAGGACGCCTGCGCCTATGCGCAGCGCTTTGCGGAGGTGGGCTTCGACTTCCTCTCGGTGTCGAAGGGGGGGAAGTTCGAGGACGCGAAGCAGCCGCGGGTGGGCCGTGCCGCCTACCCGTACACGGGCCCTTCGGGGCGTGAGTGTATGCCCACGGTGGGGATGGATGCCCGCGGGCCCTTCTCTCGGAACGTGCCACTGGCTGCGGCGGTGCGGCGCGCGGTGCGCGAGGCGGGCTACGAGACGCCGGTGGTCGCGGCGGGGGGGATTGCCACCTGGCAACAGGCCGAGGCGATCTTGGCGCGGGGTGAGGCGGACATCATCGCTTCGGCGCGGCAGAGCCTGTGCGACCCCGATTGGTTCTTGAAGCTGCGGCTCGGCCGGGGCGAGGAGATCCGCCGCTGCCTCTTTACGAACTACTGCGAGGGGCTGGATCAGGCACACAAGGAGGTGACCTGCCAGCGCTGGGATCGCCTCGACCTCGAGGGGGCGCCGCGGTGCAGGGATGGCCGCCGGCGCCTCGTGGCGCCACCCTGGCCCGGGGCGCCCTACTGAAGGGAAACGAGGCCCCGCGAGAGGGCGAGCGCCGCTGCCTGCGTCTTCGAGCCGACCTCGAGCTTTCGGTAGATGCTCTTGACATGGCTCTGGACGGTGCCGAGGCCGATGCCGAGGCGTGCTGCCGTCTCGGCATAGGTGGCGCCCCGCGCGAGCTCGGAGAGCACCTCGAGCTCGCGGGGTGTGAGCAGCTTGGGCGGGGGCGTCGAGGAGAGACCGGGCGGTCGGCGGAGATGCTCGAGGAGGGTTCGAGCGACCGGCGGGCTCAAGGGCGCGCCGCCGCGGGCCGCCTCGACGAGGGCGCGGACGAGTTCGGTCGGCTCGGTGCTCTTGAGGAGATAGCCACGGGCGCCGGCTTCGATCGCGTCGAAGAGGCTCGGTGCGTCGCACTGCACCGAGAACGCGACGATGCTTCGATGGCGGTAACGTCGAAAGAGCGTCCGGATGAGTTCGAGGCCGCCTCGGATGCTCGGGTCGATGAGGGCGACGTCATAGGTCAGAGCGTCGAGCGCCTCGAGGACGGCGAAGGCCCGCTGGTAGGCCGCTGCGAGGACGAGCGTGTCTGGCTGCCACTCGATCAGCTGGCGAATTCCCGTGAGAGCGGTCCGGTTCGCATCCACTGCCAGGACCTGGATCATTCCGCTCCTCCGTACTGTGCTCCCTGGCGACCCCGACCCACGGCACGACGGCCCGTGCATAGCGCAGGAGACCGGGGGTGGGAAGGGCGCCGGTGACGCAGGCGGGCGGCCGTGGTAGAGCGGCGCCATGCGTGGTGTGACGGCTGGCCTGGCGCTGCTCTTCGCCGGCGCGGCGTGCTCGCCGGTGGGGACCTGGGTGCGCCGGGGGCCGGCGGCGCCAGCGCTCGAGGAGACGCTCGCGGTCGCACCTCCGCTGTTGCTCTCGGAGCTACCCGGTGCGGTGGAGAAGGACGCCTTCGCCGAGCAGATGATCGTGGGGCACGTCCATCTGTCGGGGGGCTACGTGGAGATCGAGACGGAACGGGGCATACAGTACCGCTCGAAGAACGTGGAGGTGCACAGCCGAGCACCCTATACGCGTCAGGCGCGGCAGTGGCTCGCCGGGGTGGTGGAGGCGATCGCCTCGGAGCGGATGGGGGGGCAGGTGCGCCGCCTGAAGCGGATCGATGCCGCAAAGTTGCCGGCCCCGAAACGGATCTATGCGCGGGGCAGTGGTCCCCTCGACCGCCGAGACGACCAGAACCTGCCGCGCTATGCGCTGAGGCCGAGGCCGCTTACGGAGGCAGCGCGGGCGCAACTGAAGCGCGAGGTGGGCAGCCGGTGGCTGCTCCTACCGATCCTCGTCTACTACTACAGCCACAACGGCGGGTGGTTCATCGGCCAGACCCTGGGCACCGGTGCGGGCGCCCGGGGCCGCGTCTTCTGGGTCCTCTACGATCTGGAGAGCGGCGAGCCGGTGCACTATGGCGAGGTGGAGGCGAGGCGCATCGACCGCTACGTCTTCTCTCCCAACTCCACGCAGGTCGAGGACTACCTTATCGCCATCGAGGAGGGGCTCGATCGGGCACTCCGGGGCGCGCTGCTTCGCTAGCGTGGGCGTCAGGAACGGGGCGTGCCGCTGTGGGGCAGGTGGTCGGAGTGCGGGCGTGGGCGCCCCTCCGGCAGGACGGTGCGATGGCGAGAGCCGGAGGGGAGCCCGAGCGTCGCGTTGGCTGCGGGGGCTCTAGGGGCCTACTGCGCGTTGGGGACCGGCTTCTCGCCGATCACCACGCCGCGGGCGTCGACGACGGCGCAGCGCTGGCCAAAGAGCACCCAGGGCCCGAGTGGGATGCCGCTGACGGTCTCGTGGATGCGCGGGGCGAGGAGGTGCGTGGCCTCTGGGATCTTCTCGAGGGCCATGTACAGCGCGCGGGAGGCCTCGGGGCTGCGGGGGCCAAAGATGAGACCCAAGATGGCGCTCAAGGGATCGCCGCTGGTTGCGCCGCTGATCGTCGCGGCCTGGTTGCTGAACAGGTGTGCGAAGTCGATGCCTAGGATGTAGGTGCCACACTCCTCGGCGTTGGTGTTTCCGAGCACGGTGTAGTCGGCGCTCGCGAAGGGGATGGGTGCCCCCGGAACGGTGGTGTGCTTGAGGCTGCAGGCAGAGAGGCCGAAGAGGAGCGGCAGTGCGAGCAGCGGGAGCGACAGACGCGTGATCGTGCGGGTCATGTGGAAGATCCCTCCGTAGGTCGTGGCCGCTTCGCGCTGTGGGTGGGCCGTCGAGCGGCCGGCCAGAGCGAGCAGGCCGGGTTGCAGGAATGTCAGCGCGCGGCGTCGGGCCCATGGGGCCTGTCACGTGCAGACCGCCTGCGCGGCGAGTGCCCCCAGAGGCTGCACGCCGCGCGTGGGCCCCTAGACCGGTAGCAAGGCGGATCACCGGCGGCCATCCCATGGACATGGGAACCATGGACATGGGAAAAGGTGCAGAGGCAGGAGCGGGCAGTGTCGGGCGGTCCGTGACCAAAGCGAGCGCCCAACGCCGGTGGGCACCACCGCGATGGCTCCCTTCGGACCCAAGCCACCGGACCGAAGCGGCGCGACGCTAGGTCGCGAGGTTCTTCTCGAGGCTCTCCAGGACCTGCCGGAGGTCGTGATCCTGTTCGACCAGCCGCTCGATCTTCTTGCAGGCGCTCATCACGGTGGAGTGGTCCTTGCCGCCAAAGGTCCGGCCGATCTCGGGAAAGGAGAGATCGGTGAGCTTGCGCGTCAGGTACATGGCGACCTGCCGGGGCAGGGCGATCTGCTTGTGCCGCCGCTGCCCCCGAAGATCGGAGACCTTCACGTTGTAGAAGCTGGCCACGGTGCGGAGGATGTGCTCGGCATCGGGCCTGCGGCCGTGGAGGTTGATGACGTCCTTGAGCACCTCCTTGGCGAGCTCGAGGGTGATCTCCTGCCCGGTGAGGGAGGCGAAGGCCTCCACCCGGATGAGCGCCCCCTCGAGTTCCCGCACGTTGCTCTTGACGTGGGTCGCCAGGAACATGGCGACCTCGTCGGGCAGTGCGATGCCGTCGAGGCGCGCCTTCTTCTCCAGGATGGCGACGCGGGTCTCGAGTTCCGGCGGCTGGATGTCGGCGATGAGGCCCCACTGGAAGCGGCTCGAGAGGCGCTCCTCGAGCTCGGGGATCTCGTTGGGGAACTTGTCGCTGGTGACGACGATCTGCCGCTTCGTCTCGTAGAGGTTGTTGAAGGTGTGGAAGAACTCCTCCTGCGTGCGGTCCTTGCCGGCGAGGAACTGGATGTCGTCCATCAGGAGCACGTCGCAGTGATCGCGGTACTTGGCCCGGAGGGCGTCCATCTGGCCGTCGCGGATGCCGACGATGACCTCGTTGGTGAACTGCTCGGCGGAGAGGAGGAGGATGTTCCAGTCGGGGTGCTGCCGGCGGATCTCGAGACCGATGGCGTGGAGAAGGTGCGTCTTGCCCAGGCCCACGCCGCCGAAGAGGAAGAGGGGATTGTAGGCCTCAGCTGGCTTCTCGGCGGCCGCTTTGCAGGCGGCGTAGGCGAACTGGTTGCTGGCGCCCGCGACGAAGTTCTCGAAGGTGTACTTCTCGTTGAGCTTGCGCGTCTTGACGAAGGGCCGGCGGGCCGTGCCCTGGGGCGCCTCGGGTTCCGCAGTGGCGGTCGCGGCGGGCTTGGCGAGCGAGGGCTCGACGACCACCTCGACCTCGAGGGGACGGCCGGCGACTTCGCTGACCTGTTCCACGAGGAAACCGCGATAGTGGTCGAGCACCCAGTCGCGGATGAACTTGCTCGGCAGGGCGAGCGTCAGGGCTGCCTCCGTCTCCCCGACACAGTGCATGGGTTCGAAGTAGGTGCGGAAGACGTGCTCGGAGAGGCGGGGACGAATGGCCTCGAGGGTGCGGTTCCAGATGTCCGTCATTCGGCGTGGGTCCGTGGCAGGGTATCGGAGAGGCAACGAGATCCGGTGCACACGCCCGGCAGGTCCTCCACAAGCCATCCACAGGTGTGGACAATCACCCGAGCCATGCAACCGACCGAAAAATCGAGACAAAACGAGCCCTAGCGGAGCGTCGACCCACGCCCATCCCCAGCGCGCGGCGTCCGCGCCTCCCGCGGGCCCGACGCGCTCGAGGTGTGGGGCGTGAGCACCCGTTCTCCGTCGAGGTGGCGCGGAACCTAGCAGGCCGATTTTCGAGTGATCAAGATCAAAAATTTCCGAGCGGGGAAGATCCCGAGGATCGCTGGAGAAAAATTTTTCGGCCCCCAACGCAGGCGGCACGGTGCCGCATGGCAGTCGAGGTCCGGCATCGTCAACCATCTGAAACCACATAGGAAATGCGTGAAAGTTGAAGCATTGCTCGAGCTCCCTTGGGCGAAGTGCAGCCACCACCGGTGCTTTAGCAGGAGCGCAGTTGACAAGGGGGAGGCGGTGGAATACACAGCCGCCTTTCCAGCGGGCAGGTCTGTCCGAGCCGGCGCTTTGCCCCGAGCCTCCTGCCGGCCCCTCGGCGACCGTCTGCGGTCTCCCATCTCCTCCTCCACCGGAGTCGTCACCATGAAGCGCACCTACCAGCCCAGCAAGGTCAAGCGGAATCGGACGCACGGCTTCCGCGCCCGCATGTCCACCAAAGGCGGTCGCCTGGTCTTGAAGCGGCGCCGCCAGAAGGGGCGCAAGCGCCTGGCGGTGCGGGCGAGTACCCGCAAGTAGGGCCGACGGGCGCTCGTACGGTGGCGGTGCCGTGGTACGGCGCTTCGGCGGCTTGCGAGCCGGGGGCAGCGACGGAGCGCGCTTCCCCAAGGCCGAGCGGCTCCGCAAGCGGCCAGAGTTCCTGGCGGTTCAGACGCGCGGAGAGGCGATACGCTGCGGACCCTTGACCCTGGTCGTCCTCCCTCGACGCCATGGCCCGCGGCGCGTGGGCATCACAGTCAGCCGGAAGGTGGGCAACGCGGTGACCCGGAATCGAGTGAAGCGGTGGCTGCGTGAGGTGTGGCGCCACAATCGGGAGGCCTTGCCCGAGTCCATCGATGTCGTTCTCATCGCGCGGCCGAGCGCGGCGGGAGCGGGTTACCGGGCCCTGACCCGCGCCTTCCTCGACTGTGCCCGCCGTCTGAGGGAGAAGGCGCGGTGATGCGCCTCGTCTCACGTCTCTTCGTCACCCTGACGGTGGGTCTCATTCGCTTCTACCAGCGGTGGATCTCTCCCCTCTTTCCTCCCACCTGTCGCTTCCACCCCACCTGCAGTGAGTACGCGCGGCAGGCCGTCGAGCGATACGGTCCGCTTCGCGGCACGTGGATGGCGCTGAAACGTCTCGGCCGCTGCCATCCCTTTCATCCCGGCGGCTACGATCCCGTGCCGACGGGGGACGAGACGAGCTCCCGTCCCGCGACCAGCGAGGGGCTGTGAACGATGGATCGCCGCCTCTTCACCACCATCGTGCTGTGCATGGCCATCCTCGTGGGGTGGCAGGTCATCGGCCCGAAGCTCTTCCCCGATGCCTTTCCCAAGCCAAGGCCCGTAGAACCGACGGCGGAAGGCTCCAAGGAGCCCCAGGTCTCGAAGGACGGGGCGGGCACGAAGGCGACGGCTGACGCGGGCAAGCGCCGCACTGGGGAGACCTCCGACACGACGGGACCGGCGACCGAGGCCACGGCTGCGAGTGCGGCGGCGGAGGGTGCGAGCGGGGCGCCGAGGCCACCGGCACGTCCAGAACGGGAGATCGTCCTGGAGAACGAGGTCGTGCGGGTGACGCTGAGCAGCCGGGGCGCGGCGGTGAAGTCCTGGGTACTCAAGGATCCGCGCTTCTGGGTGGAGACGGCGAGCGGCCGGCGACAGCTCGACCTGGTCAACGTCGAAGGCGCGCAGCCCTACCCGCTCTCGACCACCTTCGCCGAACTCGAATGGCCCGCCGACACCGACTACGAGGTGGTCGCGCAGGACGCCCATTCGGTCCGCTTCGCGACCGAGCAGGGGGGCGTTCGGGTGGAGAAGACGCTGCGCCTCGACCCCACCCACTACCACGTGGCCCTCGAGATCGCGGTGGCAGGGAGGACGCTGACGCCGGCGGTTCACCTCCCGCGTGCCGTCCGCGAGGAGCGGCGCGCAAAGAAGAAGAAGGGGTTCTTCGGTCGAATGGGACGGGTGCCGGACCTGACGCGTCCCATCTGCGCCGCTGGCGATGACGTGGAGTTCTTTGGCTTCGACGAGGAGGAGCCCAGCTTCTCGCTGGAGGGGGCGCGCTTTACCGGCATCGACGAGCGGTACTTTCTCGTGGCCCTCTTCCAGGGGGCGCCGGTCTTCGAGGAAGGCGGCTCGGAGCTGCCGGCCGAGGCGACGGCCCAGGCGCGGTGTCTGCTGCGCTACGAGACGCGAGAACGCATGGAGTCCCGCCTCGTGCTCGGACCGCTCGCCCCAGGCGAGCACCGGCGTCTGACTGCGTTCATGGGGCCGAAGTTCAGCTACCTGCTCGGGGAGTACGGGCGCGGGCTGGAGGACTCCATCGACTATGGCTGGTTCGGCGTGATCAGCGTCGTGCTGCTCTTCATCCTCAATCTCTTCCAGGGGCTGGTGGGCAACTGGGGCGCCGCCATCTTGCTCTTGACCGTGACGGTCAAGGGTCTGCTCTTCCCACTGACCACCTGGTCGATGCGGTCGATGGAGAACATGCGGCGGATCCAGCCCAAGATGACCGCCCTGAAGGAAAAGTACGGCAGCGACCCGCAGCGCTTCCAGCAGGAGATGTGGAAGGTCTACAAGGAGGAGGGGGTCAGTCCTTTCGGCGGCTGTCTCCCGATGCTCCTGCAGTTCCCCATCTGGGTCGCCCTCTATCGCCTGATCCTCTCCACCGCCGAGCTGTACCACGCCCCCTTCATTGCGGGGTGGATCGACGATCTGGCGGCGCCCGAGCCAGGTGCGGTGAAGATCCTGCCCATCCTCATGGGCATCACGATGTTCGTCATGCAGTGGATGCAGCCGACGCCCACGACGGGAGACGACACGCAGATGCGGCTGCAGAAGGTGATGAAGTACTTCATGCCCCCCTTCTTTGCCTTCATCATGTATGGGCTGCCGTCGGGCCTGACGCTCTACATCTTCTGCAACAACCTCTTGTCCATCGGTCAGCAGCTGTGGATTCGGCGCCGCCTCTCCGCGCGGAGCGAGGCGGCAGCCGCTGCGACCTCCTAGACGCCTTCCACCCATGGGTCGGCAGAAGAAGAACCCCCTCCTCACCGCCGCAGTGATCAAGACCTCGCTCTCCTTTCGGGGGGAGGGCGCCGAGATGTACCGGGTGATCTACGAAGGGGTACTCCGGGACTTCGGTCTCTCGGACGCGGAGGTCGACGCCTACATCGAACGCCACCGCGACGAGGTGGTGCGTCTCGCCCGCGGGCATTCGGCGCCCCCTAAGGGAGGCCGGTCGGCGGAGTGAGTGCTGGCGCCCGCGACACCATCGCCGCTATCGCGACGGCGACGGGGCCCGCAGGGGTGGCGATCGTGCGCATCAGCGGGCCAGAGGCGCATCGCATCGCACGCATCGTGTGCCCCGATCTGCCAGAGGTCCCTCGCGCGCGCTACCTCTATCACCGCGACTTCGTCGACGGGGAGGGGCAGATCCTCGACCGAGGCCTCGTCGCGCTCTTCCGCGCCCCCCATTCGATGACCGGCGAGGACGTGGCGGAGCTCCACGGCCATGGGGGTCGGCTCGCGGCGACCGCGCTGCTTCGCCGCGTCCTCGAGGCGGGCGCTCGGCTGGCGCGGCCAGGGGAGTTCTCCCGGCGCGCCGTCGAGGCGGGGAAGATGGACCTCGCGCAGGCCGAGGGCATCGCAGCGATGGTGGCCGCAGGCTCCGAGGCGGCCCTGCGCGCGGCGCGCGCCGTGATGGGCGGGACGCTCTCCCGCCGCCTCGAAACCTTGAGTGGGGAGATCGAGGCGCTGCTCGCCGAGTGGGAGGCGTGCCTCGACTTCCCGGACGAGACGGGGGAGGTCGACGAGGCGGGGTGGGCCCGGCGTCTCGAACGCCTGACCGAGGCGGTGGCGGCGCTCGCGGAGACGTGGAAGGTGGGCCGGCGGGTGGCGGGTGTGCCGCGCATCGTGCTCCTCGGGCCCCCGAACGCGGGGAAGTCATCGCTCTTCAATGCGCTCGTCGGCTGGGAGAAAGCGATCGTGGATGCGGCGCCGGGGACGACGCGCGACCCCGTGGAGGCGCGGCTTTTCCTCGGAGAGGTCGAGGTGGAGCTGGTCGACGGGGCGGGCCTGCGAGAGGCGGCCGGGCCGGTCGAGAGGCAGGGGATCGCTCGGACGGAGGAGGCGGCTACGGGCGCAATGGCGGTGGTCCTCGTCTTCGACGGGCACGCCGCACCCCCGGCCGACTGGCGCCACTGGAGGGAGCGCTACGCGCCGGCGCTCTGGGTGCTCGGGAAGGCGGATCTCGGCCTCTCGGAGGCGTGGGCGGCGGCGCTCGCGCAGCGCCTTCCCGAGAGGGGCGAGGCGCTGCGGGTGAGTGCCCGTACCGGTCGGGGCGTGGAGGCGTTGCGGGCCCGCTTGCGCGAGGCCGTAGAGGCCGCGCTCCCCGACGCAGGCTTTACGGGGCTGTGCCTCGAGCGCCACTACGACGGGGTTCGCGCGGCGGCAGAGGCCCTCGCAGCCGCAGGCGAGGCGCTCGCAGGCGGGGCAGCGCTCGACGCGGCCTGCGAAGGGCTGCGCGAGGCCCGCGGGGCGCTCGATGAGGTCCTCGGGCGCACCCTGCTCCCCGACGAGACCTTGGATCGGATCTTCGCCCGCTTCTGCATCGGGAAGTAGCGTCCAGAGATCACACCGCCCCGAGACCCGGCGCGGTGGCGGGCGCGCCGGCGGCCCTTAGGGTGCAAGCACGATGAGGCGGACCCGGTCGGGCGCGGACCACACCGTGCCGTCGAAGACCTCGAGGGAGAAGAGCAGGGTGGCCGGGCGCTCCGGCGCCAGGAAGCTGGGAGCGGGCACGTCGGGACCAGGTTCCAGGGTCACGTCCGGGCCGGCGAGCTGTTGCCAGAGGTAGGCTTCGAGCGGGGTCCCGTCGGGGTCGACCGAGGCTTCGCCGTCGAGCTGCACGCGCTCGCCCGCGCGGACCTCACGGTCCGGCCCCGCATCGGCGATGGGTGCGGTGTTGCCTGCTCCGGGGCCGACCTGCAGCGCCACGTAGCGGGGGGCGCTTCGAAGCAGGGGGTCCCAGGCTTGGAAGAGGAAGGCAAGGCGGACGACCCGGCGCGGGGCGTCGAAGGTGGCCGAGGGTCCCCCGGATGCGGCGGTGAGCGGGACCGGTGGGCCGAGGCGCTGCCGCCAGGCACTTCGGACCGGGTCCCCGTCGGGGTCGTCGACGACCGCGGTGAGGGTGACCGGTTGTCCGGGCTCCACGGTGGCGGGCGCACTCACGTCGACAAGGGGCGCCTCGGGCACGGGCTCGGCGTCGACGACCCGCACGACGACGAGCGCCGCCGCCTCGAGGAGCCCGTCGGAGGCGCCCAGGCGCACCACCAGCGGGCCCGCGTCGAGGGGGCCCAGGGCCAGCGAGGGTCCGGCGGCCACCGGCACGGGCGCTCCGGCGGGATCGAGGAGTGACCACTCGAAGGTCAGGGCATCGCCGTCGGGGTCCACCGAGGCGGAGGCGTCGAGGGTGAGGGAGGAGCCGGCGACCACCGCGCGGTCGGGTCCGGCGTCGGGAAAGGGGGCGAGGTTGTGGACGCCCTCACCCACGCGCACGTGAACCTCGTCGTGGGCCGAGCGGACACCGTCACTGACGGTGAGGAGAAAGACGAGATCGGCGGGCGAGGCCGGTGCTCGGAAGCGCGTCGTGGCCGACCCTGGGTCCGACAGGGTCACCGAGGGGCCGAGCACCTGCGTCCACAGGAACGCGAGGGGGCGCGCCTCGAGGGAGAAGGAGCGCTGGGCATCGAGGAGGACGTCGGCGGCGGGGGCGACGAGCTGATCGGGGCCCGCTTCGGCCACCGGTCCCACGTAGACGACGGCCGCCCCCGCGTCGGCGGCGCCCCCATCGGCGGGTCCTCCGCCGCCGTCTGTCGGGGGCGGGGGCGCGGTCCTCGGACAGCTGGTGCCCAGGGCCAGGAGCCCGAGGGCCAGGCGCGCAAGCCAGCGTGGCCGGCTCGGGGGCAGCGGTGGAGGGCGAGGGCGCCGCGGCCGCGTCTCGGGTGGCGGGTGAGGGCCGAGGCGCGCGCCGGGGCGCCCAGCCGTTTGGAAGGTCGGGGCCATTGCGTCGGATGGGGGAGGTGGCGCGGTGGCGGGAAGGGCCCTGCGAGGAGGCCGACGGGCATCTTAGCATCCCCCGCCGCGCACCGGGGGACGCGGGACGAGGGACGCCCGGAACCGATGTGCCAGTGGGTCGCGGCCGGAGGCGCCGGCGGCCCGAGACGGAAGGCCCGGTGCCGAAGGGCCGGCGCGACAGGCGCGGAAGGCGGGGCTCGGATTCCCAGCCGCGTTGCACCCGGTGAAGGGGAGGGGTATAGGGCGGCGAAACGGTGCGCGTGGACTGTGACATCGTCGTCGTCGGCGGCGGCCATGCGGGCTGTGAGGCGGCCCACGCGGCGGCGCGCCTCGGCCGGAGCGTGGTGCTGGTGACCCTGCGCCGAGACCGCATCGGCTGGATGAGCTGCAACCCTGCCGTGGGCGGGATGGCCAAGGGGCATTTGGTGCGGGAGATCGATGCCCTGGGGGGCCTGATGGGACGGGTGACCGACGAGACGGGCATCCAGTTCCGCACGCTCAACACCCGCCGGGGGCCTGCGGTGCAGGGCAGCCGGGCGCAGGTCGACCGGCGTCGCTACGCCGAGGCGATGCAGCGGCGGATGGCCGAGACGCCGGGCCTCGAGGTGGTCGAAGGGATGGTGGAGGACCTCGAGGTGCAGGGCGGCCGGGTTCGTGGCGTGCGCCTCGAGGGCGGAGGGCGCCTGGGCGCCGGTGCGGTGATCCTCACCACGGGGACCTTTCTGCGCGGCGTCGCCCATGTGGGGGAGGTGCGGACTGCGTGCGGTCGCGAGGGCGACAGGCCCTCGGTGGGGCTTGCGCGCGCCCTCGAGGCGGCGGGCTTCGAGCTGGGCCGCTTCAAGACGGGAACGACCCCCCGGCTGGTTGGAAAAACTATAGATTTCAGTAGGTTAGAGATCCAGCCAGGCGACAGGCCCCCCCGTCCGTTCTCGTTCTGGACCGACCCGACGACCTTTCCCCACCTGCCCCAGCGGGTGTGCCACCTCACCGCGACCGGGGAGGCGACGCACCGGATCGTCCGGGAGAACCTCCACCGCTCTCCGCTCTTCCGCGGGGAGATCGTCGGGCGCGGGCCCCGGTACTGCCCGAGCATCGAGGACAAGGTGGTGCGCTTCGCGGACAAGGCGTCCCACACGGTCTACCTCGAGCCCGATGGCCTCGACACCGATGAGGTCTATCCCGGGGGCATCAGCACGAGTCTGCCGGAGGAGGTGCAGCGTGCGCTGCTCCGGACCCTTCCGGGGCTCGAGGACGTCGAGATCGCCCGCCCTGGCTACGCCATCGAGTACGACTGGGTGCCGCCCCACCAGATCCGGGCCAGCCTCGAGACGCGACGGGTGGCGGGGCTCTACCTCGCCGGGCAGATCAACGGGACCTCCGGCTACGAGGAGGCGGCGGCGCAAGGGCTGATGGCAGGGATCAATGCGGCCCGGCGGCTGGGGGGAGAAGCGCCGGTGGTCCTCGGGCGGGATCAGGCCTACATCGGGGTGCTGATCGACGATCTGGTGACGAAGGGGACCGACGAGCCCTATCGGCTCTTCACGTCGCGTGCGGAGCACCGCCTGCTGCTGCGCGAGGACAACGCGGACCTGCGGCTGACGGCAGTGGGCGCGGCGTTGGGGCTCATCGACGAGACGCAGCTCGGGCAGGTGGAAGCGCGCCGCCGGCGGTTGGAGCGCGCGCGGGCGCGCCTCGAAGGGACGCGCCGGAAGGGGCAGCGGCTCGCGCAGTGGCTGCGCCAGCCCGGGGTGACGCTCGAGGCGGTGGCGGCGGCGGATCCCGACGGGCCGTGGGCGGCGCTCGACGCAGCGGACCGGCGGACGCTCGAGGTGGAGGTGAAGTACGCAGGCTACGTGGCGCGGGCGCAGCGCCGCCTCGAGCGACAGACCGCGGCGGCGGCGGTGGAGATCCCCGAGTCCTTCTGCTTCCGGGGGCGCGCGGGGCTCTCGGCGGAGGTGGTGGAGAAGCTCGAGCGACACCGGCCGCGGACCCTCGCCCAGGCGGGGCGGATTCCCGGTGTCACGCCCGCCGCGCTCGAAGTGCTCTCGGTCTACCTGCTGCGGGAGACGCGGGGTGGCGACGAGGGGTGTACGGCGGCGCCGGGGTAGGGGGCAACCTCCAGCGACGGGGTACGAGAGGGGGCAGGGCAGGCCAGGTGCTTTCCCGGGGCCGGATGGCCCGACGGGTCGACGGGACGGGTCGGCGCCGGGCCGGTCGGCCGCGTTCTAGTCGACGTGGCGGCGTGCGAAGGGCGGCTGCGCGTCGTGGCGGGCGAGCACGGAGGGCGCAGGCAGCGGGGCCCGGCATACCGAGCGGGCCAAGCCGGAGAGGGACGGGCCGAGACGGCGCGGATGTTTCACGTGAAACACAGTGCGAGGAGGGGTGGGGCGAGCGAGTGCGAAGCGGCGTACGGCGCGCGGTGGGCAGGAGGTCCTTCGGGGGTCGCCGATCCACCGTGGGGAGGGCAGCGCGGTGACGCCTGCTGCCGCGGTCCGTGCAGTGAGTCCTGCCGGGGCGAGGCACGAACGGGGGTCCAGGGCTTGAGGACGCGCGGCTACGGCGCGCCTGGCTCGGGTGGTGTGCTAGAACGACGGGGGCTCCATGGATGAAGCGACCTTCCAGGCACACGCCGCCACGTTGGGCGTCGTGCTGGGCGACGCCCAGGTGGAGCGGTTGTGGGTGCTCGCTGAGCGCCTTGTGCGTTGGAACCGCGCCGTGCGGCTGGTCGGGGACGCCAGGTGGGAGACGCTGATCCGCCTCCACCTCCTCGACAGTCTGGCCGCGAGCCGGCAGCTGCGGCCGGAGCCCGGCGAGCGGGTGCTCGACATGGGGACGGGCGGCGGGCTTCCGGCCCTGCCCCTCGCGATTCTCTACCCGGAGGTGGAGATCTGGGCGGTGGACTCGGACCGGCGAAAGTGTGCCTTCGTGAAGACGACGGCGGCTGCGCTGGGGCTGCCGAGGGTCAAGGCGGTGGCGGCCCGCCTCGAGGGGCGGCCGGATGCAGAGGGGCTGCCGGGGGTCGAGTGGGTCGTCTCGCGGGCCTACCGCCCCCTGCCACACTTCCTCGAGGCCGCGTGGTCCTACGCCCGCCGCGGAGGTCAGGCGGTGGCGCTGGTGGGGCCGGCCGTGTTGGGGCCCGACGGAGGCAAGAACCGGCAGGGTGGGGTGCCGGCCGGGGAGGCCTCGACGGTCCCCGGGTGGCAGCTCGAGGCCGTGGATCGCTATCGGCTGCCTGGGGGTGACGAGCAGCGCGGTCTGCTTCGCTATCGGCGTGTTTCACGTGAAACGCCGCCTTGAGGGCCGGGGCGGAACCTACGGCGCGCCGGACGGGGGAGCGGCGGCACCACCTGGGGCACGCCCACACCGTACGCAGGACGGAGGGGCGTCGGCCGATCGGAGATCCCACGGGCCAGGTGCCCCAGCGGCGGCACGGACTCCCTTGCGATGGGCTGCACGCCTGCGGGCCGGTCGCAGGGGCCGGACCCGAGGGCCGGAACGCCGGCCCGGGCGTTCCCGAGGCGCGCAGGGACGCGGTCAGGGGCCACACAGGCCCCTCCGCGACACCCGCCAGCGATCCCAGTCAGCCACCACGCCCGCCGGTGGGCATGCGCGGCACCGAGCACGGCCGGCCTGCGGCAAGGGCGCGGGAGGCGGCCGGCGCTTGATACCCTGCCTTCCACGTGGTACTGCGCCTTCCGTCGGTCCGGTCTGCGGCGCGAAGCCGCGGGAGAACACGATGGCTTCCACGGCGCCCAGGGCGCCGCTCTCTGACCGCTTCACCCGGGAGGCGAGCATGGGTCGAACGATCGCGGTGGCCAACCAGAAGGGTGGGGTCGGCAAGACGACCACCACCGTGAACCTGGGTGCCTCGCTGGCTGCGGCCGAGCGCCGCGTCCTGGTCGTCGACATCGACCCTCAGGGCAACGCCACCAGCGGCCTTGGCATCTCCAAGGCCGAGGTCCATGCGGGCCTCTACGAGGCGCTCGCTGGCGAGGCCACCCTGGACGAGGTCATCCAGAAGACCGAGCTGGACTTCCTGGACCTCGTTCCGGCCACCACCGACCTCGCCGGTGCCAACATCGAGCTGGTGCAGGTCGAGCAGCGCGAGTTTCGGCTGCGCAGCGTCCTCTCCGGGGTCGCTGCGCGCTACGACTACGTCCTCATCGACTGTCCCCCCAGCCTGGAGCTGCTCACCGTCAACGCCTTGGTGGCGGCCGATACGGTCCTCGTCCCCCTGCAGTGCGAGTACTACGCCCTCGAGGGCATCAGCGACCTGATGACCACCCTCTCGCTGGTTCGCCAGAACCTGAATCCCGATCTCAAGGTCGAGGGCATCCTTCTGACCATGTTCGACGCCCGCAACAACCTCTCGCACCAGGTGCGCGAAGAGGTGCTCCGCCACTTCGAGGGTCAGGTCTTCGAGGTGGTCGTGCCCAGGAACGTGCGCCTCTCGGAGGCGCCGAGCTTTGGCAAGCCCATCCTCCTCTACGATCTCGCGTCCAAGGGATCGCAGGCCTACCTCGCCCTGGCCGAGGAGATCCTCGCCCGCGACCTGGCCGAAGGCACCCCCGGGGCGCAGGGCCCGGACGGGGGCCCCCTCGGGCCGGCCGCAGAAAATGCGCCCGGCACGGGGCGCGGCGGGGGCCTGGCGCCCGGGGGGCCGCGGCAGGGCGAGGCGGGTCTGGGTGAAACCGAGCCGCTCGATGCGGCGACGCCGGAGGTGCGTTCGTGAGCAGTGCGAAGAAAGGCCGCCCCGCCCTGGGCCGGGGGCTCTCCTCCCTCATCACCACCGTGCCCACCGGCGGGCAGCGCCGCGATACCACGGTGGGACGTCGCATCCTCACGGTGCCCATCGAGCAGGTGGCGCGCCGCGAGGATCAGCCGCGGAGCCGCTTCGACGAGGCTGCCCTCGAGGAACTCGCCGCTTCCATCCGGGAGAAGGGCGTCCTCCTGCCCATCCTGGTCCGGCGGCTGCCGTCCGGCTACCAGATCATCGCGGGCGAGCGGCGCTGGCGGGCCGCGCAGCGGGCCGGGCTCAAGGAGGTGCCGGTCCTGGTGGAGGAGGCGGACGAGGACGAGGCCTTCGAGCTTGCCCTCATCGAAAACATCCAGCGCGAGGACCTCAACCCCATCGAGGAGGCAGAGGCGTACCGCCGCCTCCTCGATCGGCGCGGCTGGACGCAGGAGGAGCTCGCCCAGGCCCTCGGCAAGGACCGCTCGACGGTGGCCAACGCCCTGCGGCTGCTCAAGCTCCCCGAACGGGTCCGCCAGGCGGTGGTCGACGGCCACCTCTCGATGGGACACGCACGGGCGCTCCTCTCGCTGGGCGACGGCGCGGAGATGGAGCGCGTGGCGGAGGAGATCGTCCGAAAGCGTCTCTCGGTGCGCCGCACCGAGCACTTCGTTCGGACCCTGAAGCAGACGCCCCGGGGGGGGCGAGGCGGCGCGGGGAGGCGTAGCGAGCCCTCCCCGGCGGTGAAGGCACTCGTGCGGCGGCTCGAGCGCGCCCTCGGCACGCGCGTCCGGATCGAGGACCAGGGGGGGCGGGGTCGCCTGGTGGTGGAATACGGGAGCCTGGACGAACTCGACCGGATCCTCGGGGTGGTGCTTCCCGAGTGATCCGGTGTTAAGACGAAGGCCGCGAGGATCCGCGGATGGGGATTTTTCGAAAGGACACCGGCCGCAAGGACGCCGCCCAGGACGACCCGAGCCCAAGCGGTTCGGGCCGGCACGATCCGGGTCGGCGGGAGCCGAGCGGCCAAGCGGAGGTTCCGCCGAGGCAGCGGAAGAAGGAGCTCAAGATGGCACGCGATACGAGCACCGTGCACACCGTGTTGGGGGATGGGGCCGTCTTCGAGGGCAAGCTCACCTTCGAGGGTGAGATTCGCATCGAGGGCCACTTCAAGGGTGAGATCCGCACCGACGATGTGCTGGTCGTCGGCAAGTCGGCGAAGGTCGAGGCTGAGCTCCGGGTCGGCACGGTCATCGTCAATGGCGAGATCCACGGCGACATCTACGCCGACAAATCGGTGGAGCTCCACCAGCCGGCGCGGGTCTTCGGGAACATCCACACCCCGTCCCTGATGATCGAGCGCGGTGTGATCTTCGAGGGGCAGTGCAAGATGCAGAACCTCGAGGCCGCCAAGAACGCCGGCGGCGAACGGGCGAAGGGCAGCGACAAGGCGGCAGGGGGCGCCCCCAACGACGGCAAGCCCCGCCCGAGTGCCTGAGGCATCGCGAGGGGCCGCATCGGCTGGCGCTGGTGCTCATCGGGACGGCCCCTCTTTCGACATGTGCCCCGATGAGTCGCGTGACAGTTAGGGGCGCATGTTCGTCTGCTATGCCCCGACCCCTTGGCGGCCCTGCGGCCGGGTGGGCCCTCGCGGATCGGGGCAGGCGCGGCGCACCCCGGCGGGACACCTCACCTAGGTAGGGGGCTTCGCCTCGCACCGCTCGTTCCGCGGGCGAGCCTCGGGCCCGTATCCGGCGCGTGCCCTAGAGTGCGAGGCTCGCGCGCCACTGCACCTCGAGCGCCTTGAGGGGCACCCCGTAGACCGCCTCCACGCGTTCTGCGAAGAGTGGGCCGGGCTCCTGCGTTCCGAAGCTCGTATACAGGGTCTTGAAGCGATCGATGCCGAAATGGTCGATGAGCCACCCGACGAAGGCGCCGGCGACCGCATAGGCGGCGGCCGGATGCACCCGGTAGAAAGTGCCCGAACTCAAACCCATCGTTTCGATGGACGGGAGCCGGCGCTGTCCCGCCAGGCGCCGGGCGAGCTTCTCGGGCGGCTCGCCCAGCCAGCGCCCCGCCAGGGCGACGGCGAGCCCCCGCGAGAGCAAGGGCGGCGTCTTCAGATCCGGCGCCCAGCCGCGATCGGCGAGGAGCCGGGCGATGCCGAAGGCATCCACCGGGAGGATGCTGTGGACCTCGTCGGGAAGCACGATGTGCACATCGCCCTTGACCCCGAGGAGATAGCGGAGCGTCTTCCGGTCGGGATATTTGTAGTAGTGGAGCGGGTGGGGCAGCGGCACGCCGAGGCGCTTCGAGAGGCGCCGGGCGGTGTCCGTAAGCTCTTCCCGCGTCTTCGCGTCGAGGCCGTCTCCCGGCAGGTGGTGGAGATCGAGCCCCTGCCCGGGTACCTCCTCCCAATCCGGGGGCTCGGCCGGCACCACCTCGGCGTCGTCCACGCTCGCCTCCCCGTACCAGGTGAAGAGCACCGCCGGCTCGAAGGCGAAGGCCCCGCGGGGGACCACGAACTCGAGGCTTCGCTCGGTCCACTCTGCCGCCCGAACCGGCTTTCCGAAGAGCCAGGGGCGCCCACGGTAGGGCACCGCCTCGCCCTTTTCGTCGATGAAGCGCACCGCGGCGGACAGCCCCGGCGGCTGACCCTTGGGCCGGCGCTCGAGGCGGTCCAACTTCAACCAGACGCGCAGGCGGTATCGCCGCCCCTCCACGGCGGGGATGGGCAGGGCGACGAGGCCCTTGAGCAGGCGCGCCCCCACCGGCTGCACGAAGCGGGCCCCGCCGCTGCCGCCCCGCCCCGCCCGCGGCAGCGGCGCTACCGTGGACAGACGTGCCGGCCCACCGACCTTGCTCCGGCCCACCGTCTCCACCCGCCAGCCCGAGAAGCCCCCGAAGGCGCCGCGATCGAAGGAGCCGTCGAGGAGTAGGTTGCGGCGGCCAGGTGGCGAGCGGCTGGCAGCCTCTCCCCCGGTCTCTGCCGTATGGTCGGTGCTCGCCGTCTCCGCCGGCGCCTCCGCCCCCGCCGCGGTCCCGTCTTGGCGCGGGGGTGGCGCCACGGGTACCGCGGCAGTCGGGGGCGGCGGCTGCTCGGCTGCGGCCAGGCCTCCAAGGAGGGCAACCGTGAGGACGAGAAGGACTCGGCGCTCCATCTTGGACGGGTGCATCGGCGGCATTGTAGCCGCGGCATCGGTCGGGAGCAGAGAATTTGCCGGCGCCCCTGCCGTCGAAGCTTGGACCTCACGCCGCGAGGCGCCTATCCTAGCCGGGAGGAGCGTCCCATGACCCGAAGTAGACGAACCGCTCTCACCCTCGCTGCCGTCCTCTCCGCCGCGGCCCTGCTGTCCACCGCCGCGCTTCTCTCCGCCACCGCGCTCGTCTCCCTTCCGGCGCACGCGCAGATGCCCACCCAGGTCCACGTGCGGGTGGGCAAGACCGCCCGGGTCACGCTCAAGCAGGCGCCCACCGCGGTCGAGGTGGCGGACCGGCAGATCGCCACCGCGCAGGTGGCGGGGCGCGGCGTGGCGGTCACCGGTGTCGCACCGGGGCGAACCCGCCTCACCGCCCGGCTGCCCGGTGGGGCGACGGTGGGCATCACCGTCGTCGTCCGCCCGTAAGGCCCACAGGGGCTTCGTGGCGGAAGCAAGACCCCAAGGTTCCGCCGTCCACCACCCGCCTTCGCCCCAGCCCGGCGCTGCGCGGGCGCCGCCTACACGCGCATCCGCACGGCGCCGCCGCATCTCAGTGCCTGCGCCCGAGCGCGACGCCTAGAACGCGTACTCGAGATCGAGCATCGGGAGGGGCGGGGTGAGGTCGTCGCCGTAGGGCATCTTTCCGAAGACCACTTTGTAGCCCAGCTTCGCCTGCCAGTGCTCGCCGAAGCGGTAATAGGCGGCGGCGCTGTGCTCGAGGGTCAGCGGTCCCTCCGGCCGGGGGATCACATAGGCGGTGAGGTCCGCTCGGTAGTAGAGCGAGCCGACGAGCCGCCCCGTCACCGCCACCGTGCCGTCCATGGCGAAGCCGACCACGTAGGGGGCGGTGGGCCCGTAGGCAAAGGGGTAGTCGATGGTGGGAAAGCGCCGCGGGCCGAAGGCCTCGGCGCTGCGGCCGCCGAAGCGCAGGGTCAGGGCGTGGTGCCGGGAGATCCGGTAGGTGAACAGCGCCCGCACGTCGAGGGTAACGAGGTCGGGCACCGAGGCGTCGGCGGGCAGCACCCCGCCGGTGCCCTCCTTGGAGAGCACGTGGAGTAGCGGGGTGGGGTGGGTGAGCCCGAACTCGAGCGCCACGTCCCAGTCGGAGGAGCCGGGGAGCGCAAACTTCGCTGCCACATTGGGGATGAGCAGGTTCCACAGGGGGTGGGTCGACAGCTCCACCGTCTCGCTGACGCCCCAGCGCAGCGGGGCGAAGACGCCGATGGTCACGGCGCCCGGCCGGAGCGTGCGCGCGGTCTCGAGGTCGAAGGCTTCGTGGCGGGGGCTGGCCGAGGCGCCGGCGACGGCGCCGAGAGCAACGATCAGGACGAGCGCGCGCATCACGGCACCTCCAGGGTCGCAACGAGGGGGGCGTGGTCGGACAGGGGCAGCGTGGGCAGGCCGGTGCGTTCGTCTTGGTGCACCACCCCGCTCGTGAACCTTCCGTTGGTGAACAGGTAGTCGATCTTCCGGTTCCAGAAGATGTCTTCCCGACCGCTGTAGGTGTAGTAGTCGACCGGGTTGGCCTGGAAGGCATCGAGGGGGATGGCGGGCTGGTAGTCGGCGTAGAGCCCATCCAGCCAATCCTCCTCGCCCACGTAACTGTCCCCCTTGAAGCGCGCGTCTTCGCAGTCCTCGTTGAAGTTCTCGCGCTTGGGCGATCCCGGTGGAATGGAGTTCAGGTCGCCGCCGCCCACCACCAGCGCACCCTCGGCCACCGCCGCGTCCATGAGCGCCTTGAAGCGGTCGATGTGCTTCTTCTTCGTGCCGTCGGTGGCGAAGGCCGCCGCGTGCACGGCGAAGATGCGCAGGTCGGGGATCCCCGGAACGTCGAGGCGCACCTCGAGGACGTTGCGGCGCAGATAGAAGTACTGGGTCAGTGGATCCTGGTTGCCGATGAGGGGCAGTGCGTGGCGTGTCGCCTCGCGCACCGGCCACTTGGAGAGGACCACGTTGCCCGAGTCCATGCGGCCGAGTCCGTCGCTCGGAATGTAGTCGGCCTTCCACTGACTCGCGTAGGCGCCGTAGGAGAGGGCGGTGTGATCGAGGAGGTACTGCGCCTCGTCGACGTAGGCGGCGCGGGTCGCGCCCACGTCCACCTCCTGCAGCAGGAGGATGTCCGGATCCACCTCACGGATCTTCGCCGCGAGGCCGGCCATGTTCCCGAGCACCTCCTCCTCGGTCATGTTGTAGCGGGTGCCGCCGCACTCCCAGAAGAAGAGGATGCGGGCGCCCCCGTATTTGATGTTGTAGGTCATGACCACGAGCTCCGGGGGGAGGGTCGCGGGCGGCTCGAGGGGATCTTGGGCCTCGAGCAGCCGGCCGGGCTCGGTCTCGGCAAAGGTGGTGCGCAGGGGATCGCAGCCGGTGGCCAAGATCGCCGCGGCGAGGCCGAGGCCCGCTGCGGCGGCGGCCATCGCCCGCCGGCGCGGAGACAGGCACGCCCCTGGCGTGGGGCCGCCGGCCACGGCAGCGGCCTGCGTGCGCGTTCGCTGCGCGCCGCGGTGGTTTGCCGTTGCGTTTCGCCCGGTGTCTCGCTCCACGGTCTCACCTCCCTGGCTGTCTCGATGAAACGAAGTTTGGCGGGACTGAAGCGTCCCTCGGCGGGCCCTTCCTGCCGCGCGCGCACCTCGGCACTCGCGGCACGGGGCCAAGCGACCGGCGTGCCGCGCGCCCAAATGCCGGCCTACCACGGATGCGTGAAAAAGGGACGGCCTGCTGCACGCCGCCGTGGCGCCTACGAACGGGTCTTGGCCGCAAGCAACTCGGCCAGCTCCTGGGCCGGCACCTCGTAGCTATCGCCGCAGAAGTCGCAGGTGACCTCGGCGCGCCCCTCCTCGATCATCTCCTGCAGGTCCGCGGCGGGAAGGCTGCCCAGGATGCCGATCACCCGCGACCGGTCGCAGTCGCAGTGGAAGGCGACGCCCGTGCGGTCGAAGAACTGCAGGTTCTCGCCCCCCTTGCCCTCTGCCCCGCCCATGATGTGGTCGAGGAGCCGGCCGGCTGCCGGCGCCCCCGCCTCCCCCTCGAGCCATTCGAGGACTGCGCCCTCGTCGAGGCGTGCCCGGATGGCCGCCATCGCCGCCCGGTTCCCCTCGGGCAGGCGCTGGAAGAGCACGCCCACCGCGGCGCCGATGCCCCCCTCGGCATCCTGCCGCACGACAAGGTGGATGATGCTCTCGACCTGCTCCGAGGCGGAGAGGTAGGCCTCCACCCCCCGGGCGATGCTGCGGGCCGGCATCTCGACCGTGCCCTGGTACCAGGTGCCCGGGGTCATCTCCCGGAGCACGTTCACCAGGCCGCTGCTCCCGAAGGCGGGGCCGAGCAGGGAGCCTTTGGCGCTGGGGAAGTCGACGCTGGGCACCCGCGCGTAGCCGCGGACGCGTCCTTCCGCATCGGCATCGACCACCACGCCGCGCAGAGGGCCATCGCAGGCGATCTGCAGGTTGACCCGGCGGGGCAGCTTGTGGAGGCGTGCCAGGAGGAGGCCGGCGAGGATTCCCTCTCCGAGCGCGAGGCCGGCGGTGCCGGCACAGCGGTGGCGGCGGCTCGCCTCACGGGCCGCATCGGTGGCGACCACCGCGAGGGCGCGGAGGTCGGCGTCTTCCACCATGGCTCTGACGAGGTGATCGGACATGCAAAGGGCCGGACGCGGCGCCCCTCCACTCTAGCACGTCGCCGGGATGCGCCGCCGCCGGACCCTCGAAGCGTACGGGGCCCTGGCTGCCTAGAAACAGGCGGCGAGCGCCGCTTCGAGGCGCGGATGGTGCCAGTTGAAGCCGGCCTCGGCCAGGCGCGCCGGGTGGACGCGCTGTCCCGCGAGGAGGAGCGCCTCGGCCATCTCACCGTAGCCGAGTCGGAGCGCGGCGGCGGGCACGGGCAGGCACGCCGGGCGCCGCAGCTGCCGTGCGAGGAGGCGGGTGAAGTCGCGGTTTCGAACGGGATGTGGCGCCGTGAGGTTCACCGGGCCTTCGAGCGCCTCCTGCGCCAGGGCGAAGCGTATCGCCGCCACGACGTCGTCGAGGTGGATCCAACTCATCCACTGGCGGCCGGAGCCCAGAGGCCCGCCGAGCCCCAAGCGAAAGACGGGGAGCATGCGGGCGAGCGCACCTCCGCCGCGGCCCAGAACCAGCCCGATGCGTGGGTGCACCACCCGGATCCCTGCCTCGCGTGCCGGCTGCCCCGCCGCCTCCCAGGCCTGACACAGCTCGGCGAGGAAGCCCTCGCCGGGAGGCGACGCCTCGGTGAGCACCTCGTCCCCCCGGTCGCCGTAGTAGCCCACCGCGGACGCGCTGATCAGGACCCCGGGGGGCTCCGGCAGCGCGGCGAGGGCCGCGGCAAGGTGGCGCGTGCCCCGTACGCGGCTCTCCCAGATGGCCGCCTTGTGTGCGCGGGTCCACCGCCCCGCGGCGATGGGCGCGCCGGCCAGGTGCACCACGGCGTCCACCGGGGGGAGAGAAGAGAGGTCCGGCCCGGCACCGAGGGGGTCCCACAGGAGGGCCCGGACACCGCCGGGCGGGAGGCGTCGCACGAGGCGCCAGACCTCGGCGCCGTCCTTCTCGAGCGCTGTGACCAGCGCCGAGCCGATGAAGCCCGAGGCGCCGCTGACGAGAACCCGCATCGGCGACGACCCTAGCGAGCGCCCCTGCGATTGCAATGCCCGGGGCGGGGCGAAAGGCGACGGGCGGTGCCCCCGATCCCCCTTGCTCACGGCCGGCAGTCCGAGGCACCTTTGGCGCGATGCTCCGTGCCGCCGCTGGTCTCCTTCTTCTCTCGGCGCTCGCCCCTGCCATGGCGCACGCGCACATCGGCGGCGTTCCCTCCCGGCCTCTCTTCGATGCCCCCTCGGGCATCGAGGAGAGCGATGGGATGTCCTACGAGATCCGGTGGCGGGACGACGACGCCGACCCCACCGGACTCTTCCAGTTCTATTACCAGGTGGGCAACGTGCCCCCCGGCGCCAGCCAGCGCCACCCGGCGCTGGTGGGCCGGCCCATCGGCGAGGTGCCTGTCTCCGACCCCACCGACGCCCTGAGCTGGGATCTCACCTCCGTCTCTGCTGGCGCCTATTACGTGTACGGGGAGACCGACGATCCGCCCTACTGTCTGGTGACCTTCTCCCGGGGGCTCGTCGTGGTGCGGCGGGACGGGGAGCCCGCGCCGCTCGGCGGTCTCTTCCTCAGGCCCTCGGGAGTCGGCGACGTCTTCGACGCGGAAGCATCGCTTGAGATCCAGGCGGTGGCACCCGAGACGCCCCGGGTCACGGTTCGGGCGGGCACGATCCTCTACTCGGCCGGAGGCGGACCCGCGCAGGACTGTGATGCACTCGACGGTGGTGCGCTGCAGCAGATCGAGTGGAGCGAGGAGGTCGCGCGCGACGTGTCCCTGGAGCCCGATCCGATGCAGCCGGGCCACTTTCGTGGGCGCGTTCGCTGGGCCACGGCGTCGGTTCCGGCGGGGGACTACGTGCTCGAGGCGACGCTCTCGGTGACGGGCCGCGAGCCGGTCGTCTTCTATGCGCCGGGTCTTGCGACCGTCTACCACCCCAGCAAGGGCCGCGATGCGGGTGTGTCCGATGGGGGCACGGGTGACGGCGGGGGCTCCGGCGATGCAGGCACGGCGCTGCCGGTCGGTGCGGGCTGCTGTGGCGGCGGGAGCCCCGCCTCCTGGATTTTCTTCCTCCCCGTGGGTCTCTGGCGATGGATGCGCTGCGATCGCGCTTGAGCCGCGGTGCCGGGTCACCACGAGGCCATGCTCTGCGGGGCATGCGCCTGCTTCTTGGCTTTTGCTCGTTGGTGCTCTGCGTGCTGCAGCCGGGTGCGGCCGAGGCACACCAGACCGCCTCGAGCCGCATGGAGGTGCTGCTGCGGCCGGCCGATCGCGAGGTCGACGTGATGCTCCTCGTCCCGGCACGGGATCTCGGTGACACCCTGGGCATCGACACCGACGGCAGCCAGGACTTGAGCGAAGCAGAGCTGCGCGCCGCCTCGGCCCGCGTCTCCCGCTACCTGGCCGAGGCGGTGGACATCCGTCCGCTCCGAGGGAAGCCCTGCCGGCCCACCGGGACCGGCTTCGTCCGGCGTGCGAGCCCTCCCTCACACGTCCTGTGGATGGACACCTTCACCTGTCCCGATTTGTCGGGGACGGTCCTGGTCAGCAATCGGGCGCTCTTCGAGACGGGATCCTATCGGCACCTGACGCGCATCCAGGTGGGCGAGCGGGTCGAGAGTACGGTGCTCTCCCCCGATACACCGACGTACAGCGTGGAGGTGGAGGGCACCGCGCTCGAGCCGGCTGCCCTCCTGTCCACCATCGGGCGCTTCCTGGTCGAGGGGGTGCGGCACATTCTGCTGGGGATCGACCACGTGCTCTTCGTCGTATGTCTCATCCTCGGCGAGCAGCGCTTCCGCCGCCTCCTCTACGTGATCACGGCTTTCACCGTGGGGCATACCACCACACTCGTCATGAGTGCGCTCGACGTGGTGACGGTGTCCCCCTCGATCGTCGAGCCCATCATTGCCGCCACCATCGTCTTCGTCGCGGTGGACAACCTCGTCCGAAGCGACGTGCACCGTCTGCGGTGGGCCGTGGCGGTGCTCTTCGGCCTCGTGCACGGCTTCGGCTTCAGCTACGTCCTGCGCGAGGAACTGCGCCTGCCGACGGGCGCGCTCCTGCCGGCACTCTTCAGCTTCAACCTCGGGGTCGAGGTGGGACAGGTGGTGGTGGTGGCCTCGGTCTGGCCGCTGGTGAGGTGGGTACGAGGACAGCGGTGGTCGCTCGGGGCGATCCGGGCGGTGAGCCTGTTGGTGGCCGTTGTCGGCGGGTACTGGATCGTGCAGCGGACGCTCCTTTCCTAAGGCCCCACAGGGCTGCTAGATCCTCTCCGATGCCGGGGGCCTACCGAGTGCTGACGGCGGCGGAGCTCGAGGCGGTGGGCGCCGAGCCGCTGCGAGAGCTGGCCATCGACGTGCTAGTTGGCCTGTCGAGCCGGCCGAAGCGTCTCTCGTCCCGCTGGATCTACGACGATGCGGGAAGCCGCCTCTTCCAGCAGATCTGTGACCTCGAGGTCTACTATCCCACCCGCTGCGAGTTCGAGATCCTCGAGGCGCAGAAGGACGAGATCCTCCGCCGCCTCGGTGAGACGCCCTTCAACCTCGTGGACCTCGGCGCGGGAGACGGCCGGAAGACGCGGGTGCTGGTCGAGCACTTCCTCGCGGCCGGAGCGCGCTTTCGCTACGTGCCCATCGACATCTCCGAGGGCGCGATGCGGGAGCTCACCGCGTTGGTGCAGAAGGAGTACCCCGGTTGCGAGGTGGCGGGGCTGGTTACCGACTACTTCTCCGGCATCGCCTATCTGGCCCACCAAGCTCCGGCGCGGCGCAACCTGGTGCTCTTCCTCGGGTCGAACATCGGCAACTTCACCCGCCCGGAAGCGCGGGCCTTGCTCCTGCGCCTGTGGAACGCCGCCCGCCCCGGTGACCTCGTGCTCGTCGGCTTCGACCTGAAGAAGGACATCGACGTGCTCCTCGATGCGTACAACGATCCGCAAGGCGTGACGGCGCGCTTCAACAAGAACCTCCTTGCGCGCATCAACCGGGAGCTCGGCGGGCACTTCGAGCTCGACCGCTTCCGCCATTATGCCACCTACGACGTCTTTTCGGGGGCGATGGAGAGCTATCTCGTAAGCCTCGAAGCACAGCGTGTCGCCGTCGATGCGCTTCGCACCACCTTCGACTTCGCCCCCTTCGAGCCCATCCACACCGAGTACTCCTACAAGTACCTCGTCAGTGATGCCGATGCGCTCGCGCAGGCGACGGGCTTTCGCATCGAGGCCCGTTTCTTCGATGCGAAGGGGTACTTCATGGATGCGCTGTGGTCGGTGGAGAAGCCGCCGGAGTCCACCGAGACGCCGGCGAGTCGCGGTGAGGGAAGCCGGTAGCGTACGGGGGGCTCCGCTACGGCGAGCGCCGTTCGGAGGCCCGCGCGCCGCCCGTCGCGGCCGGGCGTGACCTATACTGTTGCGCCGGCATGGCACAGCCCGGCGGCGCACCCGAGCTCTTCGAACCCGACGTCTTCGGCAAGTACTTCCTCTTGCAGCGGATGGCCGTCGGCGGCATGGCGGAGGTGATCCGCGCCAAGACGGTGGGGGCGGGCGGTTTCCAGAAGGAGCTGGTGATAAAGCGCATCCTGCCCCGCCTTGCCGCGAATCCGGACTTCGTGCGGATGCTGGTCAACGAGGCGAAGATCACCGTCGGCCTCAACCATCCCAACATCGCGCAGATCTACGAGCTCGGTCAGATCGACGGGCGCTGGTTCATGGCGATGGAGCTGGTCGATGGCGTGCAGCTCCGCGATCTGGTCGGGCTCCTTCGCGGCCGAGCATCGAGCCTGGGCGTCGACGAGGCGGTGTGGATCGTCTACGAGGCACTGAAGGGCCTCGACTACGCCCATCGGGTGACCGACCCCATGGGTGTGCCACTGGGCATCGTGCACTGTGACATCAGCCCCGACAACATCATGGTCACCTACGACGGGTCGGTGAAGGTGGTGGACTTCGGCATCGCCCGAGCCGGCGCGGGCCTTTCCAACTACCGGCAAGGCCTGGTGATGGGGAAGCTCAACTACCTGTCCCCCGAGCAGGCGACCGGCTCCGAGGTGGACCCGCGCACCGATGTCTATGCCGCGGGCGTGGTGCTCTACTACCTGCTCACCGGCGCCTACCCCTACGGGCGCTTCGAGCGCCTCGAGGAGTTGGCACCGCTGGTGGCCGGCCGCATTCCCTACATCTCGGCACGGGAGCACGATGCGGCGATCCCCGCCGAGCTCGACGAGATCCTCGAGCGAGCCGTGCATCCCCAGCGCGAGGCCCGCTATCCCGATGCGCGCGCCTTCATGACCGCGCTCGAGGACTTTCTCTATCCGACGCCCCACTCGCCGCTGCAGCAACACATCCGCCGGGAGCTCGAGCGTTCGTTTACCGCCGAGCGCGACCGCATGGCCCGGCTGCGGGCCAACGACGACGTCGTGATGAAGGTGCTCGCCGGCCGGGTGGATGGGCGCTACCAAGGCAACGAGCGACCGGATACGGCGCAGGTCCACGCCCTGCCGCCACGCCGCCCGGTAACCCGCGAGCCGTCGGGACAGATAGAGGCGCGGCCGGGGCGGCCCCGCCGGGTCCGATCGGGATGGGCGCCGTCACTGGCGCAGGTGGCGATCGTGCTCCTCCTCTCGGTGGGGCTTGCCGCCGTCTGGCACCTTCTGGGCGCGCGCCTCTTCGCGCCGGCCGGCGGCCTCCTCGTCGTCGACTCGGAGCCTCGGGGGGCGCGTGCCACCGTCGACGGCTCGCCGGTTCCCGGCGTGACGCCGCTGCTCCTCGAGGGGATGGACCTCGGCCGGGCGCACCAGGTCGCCTTGAGCCTCGAGGACTACGAACCGTGGCGAGGGACCACCGCGGGAGAAGGGGCGCCCTACGAGGTGCTCCGGGCGCGCCTTCGCCGCGCCTACGGCACCCTCCATGTGGAATCGATCCCAGCTGGGGCAAAGGTCCTCCTCGATGGCGAGGCGCGGGGGCGAACGCCAGCCCGCCTCGAGAAGGTGGACCTGCGGGTGCCCCACAAGCTGACCTTGAAGAAGCGAGGCTTCGAGCTCGACGAGGTGATGATCGAGAACCTCGAGGACGGAGCCACGGTTCAGCGGCGGCTCCTGCGGCGCTGACGAGGCGAGGCGGACGAGGCGAGGCGGACGAGGCGCCCTGTGGGCAAGGCCCACCCCTAGCCCGGCGGTGGGCCGGGGCTAGGGAATGCCCGGTCCGAGTCCAGCCCGTGTGCCTGGTGGAGCCGATCCACCAGCGAGGCGACCGGTTCGCCTAGGACCAGAGCGATCTCCCCCACGACGAGGTCCTCGAGCGTTTGCTGCAGCGCGGCGTCCTCCTCTTCCTGCCGGTAGAGCCGGTGGAGGAGGCGGGCGGCCCGGGCGGGCGAGGCGCAGCGAGCACTGCCGTGCCGCCGCGCCTCTTCCTCCGCCCAGGCGACGAGCCTCGACGGATCGGTCGATTCGAGGGCCGCGAGCAGCTCCCGTGCCTCTGCCAGTGAAAGGGCGGGCCGCAGGTGCTCGGCTGCCATCGAGACGGGGATGAGCACGACGACCTCGCTCTGGAAGGCGACCGTCACGTACTCCACGCGCACGCCGTCGCCCCGGACGCGCACCTCGAGACCCACCACCTCTCCGGCTCCGTGGGGCTGCATGACCACCTTGCGGCCGGGCTCGAGCCACGCGTCCATCGAGTCCTTCAGCGTAGCACGCCGCAGTGCGGTGGGGAGCAGCGGGCGGATCCCTAGGGGAAGTCCGGGAGCCGGCCGGGGATCTGCGCACGGGGGCACCTGCCACGCGCCTTGATGCAGGGCGTTACCAACGCTAAGGTGCGCCGCCCGGCCCGCTCGGGCTGGATGGTCCTCCACGCCGCTTTCCGGCGTCGGTCTTCCCCGCCTCGACGCTCGGTCTCCCCACGGCTCGGCCGGGCGCGTCCCCGCAGCTTCGACCCCCTGTCCGGAAAACAGAGTTCGGCGAGTCGGTACCGCCAAACGTCATCCCACAACCACCGTCCCGCGCAACTTCGGAGGCACGGATGAATCCAGTCGTCATGGGCCTGCTGCTGCTCGCGGCCCTCGCTTTCTTCGGGTTCACCATGCAGCATCGCATCCGGCTCTTGCTGGCGATGCGCAGGAACGAGGTCCGTTGGGACCGCACCAGCGAGCGCGCCGAAGGGCTGGTGAAGTTCGGTCTCGGCCAGGCGCGCATGGTGCAGAAGCCGGATACCCGGGCCGGTCTCGCCCACATCTTCATCTTCGCCGGCTTCATGGTCGTCTCCATCCGGACGATCACCCTCATGGCTCAAGGCTTCGACGCCGACTTCCACCTGCCCGGCTTCGGGCGGCCGGGCCTGCTCGGCGATGCCTACGCCGCGGTGAAGGAGGTCGTGAGCGTGCTCGTGCTCATGGGGGTGGCCGGCTTCCTCCACCGGCGCCTGGTGCTGAAGACCGAGCGCTCGGAGCCCAACCTCTCCCGAGAGGCGCTGGGGATCCTCGCGATGATCGCCTACCTGATGATCTCGGACCTGGGCATCGACGGGGCACGGATCGCGATGGGGCTCGAGGAGCCCGGCTCGCCCATCGGCGCGCTGGCGGCCGCGGTCTACGGCCTCCTCGGCATCGATCCGGATGGCCGGGTGATGATGGTCGCCCACCACTTCTTCTTCTGGACGCACGTGGCGGCGGTGCTGGTCTTCCTTAACTTCCTACCCCTCGGCAAGCACTTCCACGTCATCACCGGCCTTCCCAACGTCTACTTCAAGCGCCTGGGTCCGAAGGCGAAGCTGAAGACCCTGGATCTGGAGAACGAGGAGTTCTACGGGGCGGCGAAGGTCGACGACCTGCACTGGAAGAACCTCCTCGACGTGTATTCCTGCACCGAGTGCGGGCGCTGCCTGACCCACTGCCCCACCTACGTCACCGCCAAGCCGCTCACCCACAAGGGCCTCAACATGGCCATCAAGCGGCACGTGTACGAGAACAGCGAGAAGCTCATCGGGCCCACCGCCTGGAGGCCGGGGCTGCCGCTGGTGCGGGCGGCCGAGGACAGGGATCTGCCGCCGCTCAACTCGGAGGAGGTCATCGACGACGAGACCGCCTGGGCGTGCACCACCTGCGGGTGGTGCGAGCAGGCCTGTCCCGTCTTCATCGAGAACGTGCCGCGCATCGTCGACATGCGCCGGAACCTGGTGATGGTGGAGGCGCGCATCCCGCCTGAGCTTGCGACCACCTTCAAGAACGTGGAGAGCCAGAGCAACCCCTGGGGGGTGGCCGCGGCAGACCGGGATGCGTGGACCGAGCAGCTCGACTTCGAGATCCCCCGGGCAGGGGAGACCAACGATTGGGAATACCTCTACTACGTCGGCTGCGCTGGTGCCTTCGACGATCGCGCCAAGAAGATCACCCTCGCCAACGCGCGCATCTTCCACGAGGCCGGGGTGAAGTTCGCCATCCTCGGCAAGGAGGAAACCTGCAACGGCGATCAGGTGCGCCGCGCCGGCAACGAGTACCTCTACCAGATCCTGGCGCAGAACCTCATCGAGACGCTGAACAAGTACGAGGTCCGGAAGATCATCGCCAACTGCCCCCACTGCTTCAACGTCCTCCTCAATGAGTACCCGGATCTGGGCGGCCACTACGAGGTGATCCACCACTCGGAGCTCATCGCCCAGCTCATTCGGGACAAGCGCATCGAGACGGACCCCAGCCGCTGGGAGGGCGGCACGATCACCTACCACGACGCCTGCTACCTCGGTCGCCTCAACGATCGCTACGAGGCGCCGCGGGAGAGCCTCGAGCGGGCCACCGGGCTTCCCGTCGTCGAGATGGAGCGAAGCGGTCCCCAGAGCTTCTGCTGCGGCGCCGGTGGCGCCCGCATGTGGATGGAGGAGCAGATCGGCACGCGCATCAACCAGGAGCGTGTGGCCGAAGCCTACGAGACCGGCGCGGACGTGGTGGCGACCGCCTGCCCCTTCTGCCAGACGATGGTGAAGGACGGCATCGCCGAGCTGGGCCACGAGGAGGAGATGCGCACGTTCGACGTGGCCGAGATCGTCGCCGAGACGCTGGTCGAGACGCGGCGGGCCGCGCCGCCCGAACCGGAAGAGGCCGAAGCGGCGGAGTAGCTCGCAGGGCCCGGGTCCCGCCTGCGGCGGGTGCACGGTTCGGACCCGGGGGGTCGCGTGTGAGCCCACCGCGCTGGCCCGCGGCCCGGCCAACGCCGGCAGGCTTCTTCGGCGACGCTCGGCCCGTCTAACTCGTGCGACTCGGGCGCGGGCTGGCAAAGTGGCAGACGAGCGCACTATGCTCGAACGATGCGCTCCGGGGAGGGCGAGCCTGGGCCTGGCGGTATCGGCTGCCCGAAGGGCAGGTGGCGGTGAAGCCGCTCGGAGGCTACCGGCTCGTTCGGCCGATCGCCAGGGGTGGCATGGCCGAGGTCTGGCTCGCCGAAGCGCACTCGGGGCAGCGGGTGGCGCTGAAGCGGATTCGCCGCGATCGGCTGGGCGAACCGGGCTTCGTTCCGCTCTTTCTGCGTGAGGCCGAGATCGCGCTGCAGGTCGACCACGGGAACATCGCGAAGGTGTTCGGATTCGGGGAGCACGAGGGGGAGTACTTCCTGGTCATGGAGTACGTCGATGGGGTCACGCTCTCGGAGATCGTCGCTGCGGCGCAGCGCCAAGGCCGGCGCCTGGATCCGCTGTTCTCCGCCTACGTGGTCGCTGTACTCGCTCGGGCCCTGCACCATCTGCACACGCTTCCCGACCCAGAGACGGGGCAGGCGCAAGGCCTCGTCCACCGCGACGTCTCCCCCCAGAACCTCATGGTTGGCTTCGACGGGCAGGTGAAGCTCGTCGATTTTGGGATCGCCAAGGGACGCACCTCACAGAACCTCACCGAGCGCAACATGGTCCGAGGGAAGTTCCAGTACTTCTCACCGGAACAGGTGCGCCGCGAGCCGCTCGACGGGCGAAGCGATGTCTTCGCCTGCGGCGTGTTGCTCTTCGAACTGTGCACCGGCCGGCTGCCCTTCGAAGGGGCGCTCCTCGAAGTGGTGGATCGCATCGCCAGGGAGGACCTTCCCGTCCCGTCGCAGGTGAACCCCGAAATCGACCCGGCGCTCGAAGAGATCCTGTCCAAGGCGATGGCACCCAAGGAGCGGCGCTATCGCACGGCGGCAGCCTTGGAAGAAGAGTTGCTGGCGTGGGTACGTGGCCGGGCGCCGGGCTACGGCGAGCGAGAGGTGGCTGCAACGCTGCGCTCCCTGCGGAAGGCGCCGGCAGCCGAGGGTGCATCGGCAGGCGGCGCGACCCAAGCGGGCGGCGAGCGGAGGACTGCCCGTTTGCACAAGCTCCTCAGGCCAGAGGTCCTCTTAGCTGCGGCGGGGCTGCTCTTCGCGGTGTTTCTCGCGTGGTGGATCGTCGGCGAGCCCAGTGTCCCTCCGGACCGCTCGCGAGCACCGCCGGAGGGCGCCCGGGCTCCACCCTCCCCGCTCGGGTCCAAGCCGGTGGCGGGCCGCTCCCCAACCGCAGCGGCTTCCTCCGACGAGCGGGCCGTTTCGAGCACGCCCTCCGAGACCGTGCCGCACCTGCCGGAAAGCGCACCCGTCTCGGGCAACGCGGGCGGCGTTCCAGCGACAGGCGCGGTGGCGGGCAGCAGAGAGGCCGCCGTTGGCGCCTGGGTCCCGGCAGTCCGGCGGCGTCACGTGCGCCTCGAGGACGTCACGGTGCCAGACCGACTCCTGCCCGCGGTCGCGATCACGCTGAACGACCCCGGAGCCTGGCACCTTCGCGTCTCCAAGGGGATTCGAACCGGAAGGCAGGTGGGGGAGCTCTTTCGCACGGTCCATCTGCAAGCTGCCTTCGACGGGTCCGGCAGCCTGCAGGGACTCGAGCTTCGACCCCCGCCCAATGACCCGGTGGTGGTAGAGGTGCCGCAGGCGCCTGCAACGTTCCGAACGGTGCTCCTCGACATGAACCCCTGCACCGACAACCGGGGCAGCGCGTGGGTGGAGGGGTGCGCGGAAGGAGCTGCCTGTCTCCGACCCACCGCGCGGTGGCGGCGCCTCGCCAGGGTCCAGGGTGCCGAGAACTGCGCCGAGGCCGCTGCGCTGCCGGTGCCGACGTTCGCCACCGGCGCGTTCAGGGAGGTCCGGGTGCGAGGGATCGACTGGATCTGGATGACCACCGCCGGCCCCCACAAGCGGCAGCTCCTGACCCAGGGCCGGTGGGCGGGGCCGCTCGTCGGAGATCGCGTCTACTTGGTCCGCCCCGCCTGGAGCGTTCGCGCCGAGACGCCAAGGGCCTTCGTTCTCGAGTTTCGCAGGCGGTCGCACGGTCGCACCGGCCTGCGCTGACGCACCTGGCCGCTCGCCTCAGGTGCCGACCCGCGAGGCATCCCACCCCATCCGCTCCCTGGGCGAAGCTGGTAAAAGGGGTCTGTGCGACGCGGCGGATCCCTGTTGCTCCTCCTCGCGGCGACGGCCTGCCACCTCGATCCCTGTGGGGGCGGTGAAGGCGCCGAGCTCTTGGTGCTGCGGCCGCGGGCCGAGCTCGCCGAGGGTTCGCAGGCCCGGCCGGGACACGCGATCGTCCCCGAGGCGATGGCCACCGACAGCGACCTCGAGGGCCGAGTCGTCGTGGTCACCCGTGAGGCGGAGGGCGCCATCACCTACCTTGCCCGCTACGGTCACGGGTGGGTGCTCGAGCCGGTGGCCGAGGCGGGCATCGGCGGGGTGGCCCTCGACCATCTCCCGGACTACGGGGAGGCGCTGGTCGCAGCCATCGTCGAGCGGGTGGAGAGCGACAGCGAGCCCGCCGTGGGCCCGGTGGATGCCCCGGACGTGCTCGAGCCGGGCGAGGGCGTGCTGCTCCTCGCCCGGCGTCGTGCTCCCAAGCTCTGGCGCCGCCGGCCCATTGCCGCCCGGGCCCTGAACCCGGCGCTTCGGGCCGGACCGAAGGAGACGGTGCACCTGGTCTTTCTGCAGCGCACCACCGATGGGTACGCGGTGCGCTACGTGGAGACCGACGGCATCGTCACTCGGGTCGAGGAGATCGGCCGCACCACCGTGCGACACACCCCGCGCCTCGCCTTGCGGGATGGACTGCCAATCGTGCTGTGGCAGGGCTCGGATGGGCGGCTCCGCCTCGCCCGTGCCAACGAACGGCTCGCGTTCGACTCCGAGGTGCTACCGGCCGATCGCTTTGGCGCATCGCCGGCGTCGCCGGAAGGCTTCGACTTCGCGGTGGGGACGGACGGGCGGATCCTCGTCGCATGGCTCCGCTCCGTCGATGGGGCAACGGTGTCGGTGGGGCAGCGCACGCTCGAGGTGCCGCCAGAGGTGCAGCACGGCGGTCGCCTGCTCCTCGTCGGCGGGTGGAGCCGCGCGCCGCGCGTTCGGTGGGTCGCCGCGCTGCCCGGAGGCGGTGAATTCGTGAGTCTCGACCTCGAAGCTGCACCGCTGCGTCTCGTCGTGGCCGCCGGCGGTGCCGGTGCGGCGGCGGAGTGGACCGGCGACGGCTTCGCCGTGCACAGCGAGGTGCCCGGCCGGGTGCTGCTCGGCGGCGTCGCGGGGCGGGCGGCGGTCTTCGCCACGGAGGCGCGCCTGTGGGTCGTTCCCTTGTCCGGCGAGCAGGAAGCCGCCGGAGGCGGTGCGGTGCCGCCGGATGGGTCCGCCGCAGAAACGAAGCGGGCGGACGGCAGCGCGACAACGGGAGCGGCCGGCTCGGCGGCAGATGCGGCCGGGGCGAAGCCCGGCGGGGCAGCAGCGGCGCCCCGGCCCTCCCCGGTCCGATCCAAGCCGGCAGGTACCCCCGTGGGAACGGCGACTCCGGGAGAGGCGGCCGCACCGGCGCCCGGCTCGGCCCCCTCTCCCGCGGCGGCAGCCCGTGCCGCGCCCGATCGGTCGACCGCGCGCGATGTGCCGGCTCCACCGCCCTGAGCCCGGCGTCGATGGCGCCGGGACGGTGGCGACCTGGGGCGAGGGTAGGGCCGCCACCACTCCCCCCCGCTCACCCCAGAGAGAGCATGCGCTGGAGGGGCACGAGGGCCCGCGCGCGGATCTCTTCGGGGACGTCCACCTGCGGTGAGAGATCGCGCAGGGCATCGCGCACCTTCTCCAGGGTGTTCAGGCGCATGTAGGGGCACTCGTTGCAGTTGCAGGTCTCGTCCTCCCCCGGTGCCGGGATGAAGGTCTTGTCGGGCGCCTGCTTCTGCATCTGGTGGATCACGCCGGGCTCGGTGGCGACGATGAAGGTCGACCGGGGGCTCTCGACGGCGTGGCGGATGATCCCGGTGGTGCTGCCGACGAAGTCGGCGTGGCGGAGCACGCTCTCCTGGCACTCGGGGTGGGCGAGGATCTCTGCCTCGGGATGGGCCTCCCTGAGGGAGAGGATGCGCTGCTCGCTGAAGACGTCGTGGACCACGCAGACGCCGGGCCACAGGGTCATCTTCCGGCCGGTGGTGCGCACGAGGTAGCGCCCGAGGTTGACGTCGGGGGCGAAGAGGATGGGGGTGTCCTCGGGGATGGCGGCGATGACCCGCGGGGCGTTGGAGCTGGTGCAAATCCAATCGGAGTGCGCCTTCACCTCGGCCGAGGTGTTGATGTAGGTGACCACCGTGTGGCCCGGGTGCTCGGCGATCCACGCCCGAAAGGCGTCGGGAGGGCAGGTGTCGGCCAGGGAGCAGCCGGCCTCGAGGTCCGGGACCACGACGGTCTTCTCTGGGTTCAGGATCTTGGCGCTCTCGGCCATGAAGTGGACGCCGGCAAAGCAGATCACGTCGGCGTCGGTCTTCTGGGCGGCCTGGGCGAGGGCCAAGGAGTCCCCGATGAAGTCGGCGATGTCCTGGATCTCCGGCTCCTGATAGTAGTGGGCGAGCAGGATGGCGTTTCGCGCCTTTTTCAGGCGCTCGATCTCGTCGAAGATGTCCTCGGTGCCCATCGGGGGGCGGGCGCTCGGTGTGGTCATAGCGGGCGGAACGTAGCGCAGCGAGGCGGGCCTTGCCAGCGGAGGGGACGGGGACGCACGATGGAGGACGATGGGGCTCTTCGATCTCCTCCTGGCGCTCGCCGCCGCCACCGCAGGCCTCCTGGTGGGGCGCCTATGGTCCATGCGCCGGCGGCTTGCCGCTTCCCCCACCACGGACCTGCGCCACCGCCTGCGCACCATCGCCCGAGGTCTGCCTCGGGGCCGGCCCGGCTTCGTGCGCATGGGGCCGGGTCTGGTGCTGCAGCTCGCCCCACCCGAGCGCGATCTCGAGGGGGCGCTGAAGAGCGGTGAGGCGGTCGTGGCACGCGAGGCGCGCGGGGGCCCGCTGGTGCGCTTCACCCTCGCCGATCTCATCGCCGCGGGCCATCCGGCGGCCGCGTCGCTCCTTCGCCTCGCCGGACCCGAGCTGGGTGCGCTGCCGCCGGAGCGGGTGGTCATCACCTCGGCGCCGGCCCTCGTGCGAGCGGCGGTGCGCGAGGGTTTCGAGGCGGAGGGCGTGGTCCCCGCCCTCGAGGAGCCCTTCTCGCCGACGGCGGCCGATCCCTTCGGGCGGCTGACGGTGGAGACCGAGGGGCGGTGTGTGACCGTTCCCCTGGCCGATCTGGTGGCCGAGGCGGTGGGGTCGGTGACGCCCCTGGCGCTGGTGGCGCGGGACCGGGCCCACCGGGCCCGCGCGAAGCTTATGGCGCCGGAGACGGCGCCGGCGACGCCTGGCGCCGAGGACGCAGACGGCGAGAGCCACGTGGAGCGGCGCCTCGTGCCCGTGGACTGGGCCTCGGCGCATCTCCCCGAAGGTTGCTACGTGGACCATGGCGGTTGGGTGGAGGCCTTCGTCCGCACCGGTGCCTCGGGGGAGGCGTGGGTGACCGCTTCGGACCCGGAGGCGCTTCGCGCGGCGGCCGACGAGGCGCTGGCGGAGGTGCGAGTGAGCTGTCTTTCCGTCGCGCTGGGTGGGGAGGCGTCGCCGCGCCGGCTGGTGCTGGTAGGACGCCACGCGGGGTCGGTGGCCAGCCACCCCGCACTGCTCGCCGCGGCGGCAGAGGCGAGCGGTCTCTTCGCAGGGGGCGCGCGGGTTCGGGTGCGGGTCGACCATCCAGCGATGTGCTGTCTCGCCGAACCGGGGGCCGACGAGCCCTCGCTGATGGAAGCGAGGGAGGTGGCCCTGGAGATCCTCCGCCGCCTGGAGATCGATCCCGGGGGGGCCATGCACCTCGATCTGACCACCTCGCTCGCGACGACGGCTGCGGGCTGGGTGGACCTGTGGCCGGTGGGGACGGCCTACTTCGCTGCGGTGGAGCGGGAGCGGGTGGCGCGCGATCGGGGTCGGATCGCCGAGGCGGCACGGGCGCGGGGCGAGGCGTTGCTCCTGCTCGGCGAGCCGGCGGGCGCACGGGCGCACCTCGAGGAGGCGCTTCGCCTCGAGCCGGCGGATCTGGAGACGCAGCTGTTGCTGGGCACGGTCCTCAACGAGCTCGAGGCGTGGGAGGAGGCCGAAGCGGTGTTGCGTGCGGCGGTCAAAGCGGCGCCGGAGCACCCGGCGGTCAACAACAACCTGGGTGTGGCCTACCGGGGACTTCGGCGCGATGCGGAGGCGAGGCTCTTCTTCGAGAAGGCGGCCGAGCTCTTGCCCGAGGATCCGACGGTGCGGGTCAACCTGGGGCGGGTGGCCTTCGATGCGGGCGATCTGGAGGAGGCGGAGCGACGATTCGATGAGGCGCTCGTGCGGGCGCCGGAGCACGAGGAGGCGCTCCTGGGGAAGGTCCTGGTGGCCGTGCGGCGGGGTGAGGTCGATACGGCACGGGCGCGGCTGCAGGAGGCGCTGGCACGGCTCCCGGCGAGCCCTTCGCTGATGGCGCTGCAGTACGCGCTCGAGCCGCAGAGAACGGTGCACTAGGGGCGCCCAGAGGTGCCTAGGGGCGTTCGGTCGGTGGGTACCCCTAGGCGGAAACCCTGGGGGTAATCGGGTGCGACCTGCCTCTGGGTGCGACCTGCCTCTGGGTGCGGGTGCGACCTGCCTCTGGGTGCGACCTGCCTCTGGGCCTCTGGCCCCTGGGCCCTGGGGGGTGATCGGGTGCGACCTACCCCTGGGTGCGACCTACCCCTGGGGGGGTCATCGGGTGCGACCTACCCCTGGGCGCACC
>CAYYHA010000010.1:0-42105 GCA_964471535.1 uncultured Myxococcia bacterium
GTCGGTCTCGCCGTCGCAGTCGTTGTCGAAGCCGTCGCAGATCTCCGGCGGGCAGGAGCCCAGGGAGCTTCCGCAGTCGCAGGCGGCGAGAAGTGCTGCGCAGGCGAGGAGCAGGGGGATCGGCCAGGATCGGAGGACCACGGGACCATTAACGCGGACCAGAGGCGACCCGTCGCCCCACAGGGGATCCTGGGCGCCGGTCGAGGTGAGGGCTCGCGCCCGCCGAGGCGTCCGGCGGTCGGCATCGGAACGCGACGCGGCCGGCCCCGGCAGGTCCGCGCTGCGACCTTGGTGCGCCCGGCCCACTGCGGCCGGCTCGCGGCAGAAGACCCAGCTACGCAGGCCCTTTGCTCTTGGGCTTCAGTGCACCAGGTAGAGCGCGCCGTCCGGGCCGGCCACCGCGATCACCAGCCGGCGGGCCCCGCCGGGGGCCCCCTCGGGGACGGGCAGGTGGGTGGTGGTGGCGACCGAGAGGTGGTCGGCTGGGGTGCGCTCTCCGGGGAGAGAGACGACCGCGCTGGGCGAATCGAGGTCGAAGGGCGGGTCGATCTCCACGCCCAGCTTGTCCACCCAGAGGAGGTAGCGCTGGTCCGCCCAGGCCACGGCAGGGGAGCGCAGGCCGACATTGGTGGCGTATTTCTCCCGAGGATCGAAGTTGCCGCTTCCGTATACGCGCAGCTCTAGCTCGGAGTCTTCGCTGTTCGGCACCAATGCCAAGAACTCTCCATCGTCGCTGGTGAGCACCGGTGCGTCGCCGCTGCAGCGGTCGAGCGGGAGATCGACGGGCGCGAGGTCGCCCAGCCGCTGCGCTGCGCACCCGCCCGAAGCCGTACGACCGGCGATCCAGTAGGTGTCCCGCACCGTCGCCGCGAGAGTGATGTCCTCGGTGATCGTGGTGGACAGCGATTGAGGCATGGCGTCACCCTTGGCGAAGTAGACGGTCCGTAAAGCTCCTCCGAAGACCGCCGCCACCGGGAACGCCTCGCTGGGAAGGAAGGCCACCTCCAGCGCCTCCTCCTCTGGGACCCCCGAGAGCAGGGGTTCAGGATGGAGGGCGCCCTCGGCCAGCTCCGAGGGCGTCTGGGCCCGCAGGTATGACAGGCCGGCCGTGCCCGAGGCCCAGGCCAGGTGGATGGTCCCGTCGGAATCGGCGCGCAGGGCGGCGGCGCTGCGGCTCGCACCTGCCGGCAGGGGGAGGGCCGCGACCGTCCGGCTCCCCACCACCGGCCTCCAGCGCCCCTTCTCCCGCACCAGGATGCGCAGCGAGGAGGCGCCGCTCGCCTCCTCGATCACCGCCAGATAGATGCGCCCCTCGGCGTCCACTGCCACCGCATGGCGGGGCAGCTTCCCGGTCGCCCAGGGGCCTACCGCCTCCGCGAAGAGACAGATCCGAGCCACGCAAGGGCTGCCGGGTGCACAGAACTTTCCCGCCTCCGCCTCACAGGCATAGGGGGGATCGAGCTTGAGGCAGCCCGATCCCAAGAGACACCCGAGGACGGCGCCCAGGCCTAGGCCGAGCGCGGCGAAGCCCTTCCCGCTGACCGACCGAGTTCTCAATAGTTCACCCGAACGAAGAGTGCGCCGCCGCGGGAGAGCGGCACGAGTGCAACCTGTGCCCTGGGGGAGGGCAGGCCCCGCGCCGCCTGTGCGCCCCCCTCCATCACTGGCTGCGGCTGATCGAAGAGGACGCCCGTGAGGATGCTTCCGATGCCGGCGCCCAGGAAGATCCAGCCCAGACTGTCCTGTCCGCGTAGGCGTTCGGCATCGGCTTGGCTTAGGACCGTCTCACCGGAGTTGTGGCGGCGCGCCTGCTCCCGCGCATCGAGGGTGAGGTAGCCACCGCCGGCCACCAGCAGGGTTCCCAGCGCAAGGCCACCCCAGAAGACGTAGCCTCCGAAGGGACGCTCGAAGCCCGCCAGCCGTGTCTCCGAGACGGCGCCGGTGCGACCGCCGAGCCCGAGCGGCTCCAGCAGCCGGTCCACCGCCTTCGGCACCTCGCGTGCCAGGCCCGAAGGGGAGGCGCCCTTGACGCTCACCCGGCGGAGGGTGTGGGCCCGGACGACGTCCACCAGGCTCAAGGTGAGGACGTACTGGCCACCGACCCGGGCGGCGTCGCCGGTGACCAGGTACTCGACGCCCAGGGCGCCGCCCAACTCGGCCAGGCAGGAGCTGTCGGTGCAGCCGAGAAGTTGCCGCTGCGCCTCCAGGCCCAGCATCGAGGAGATCTCCGAGGGGGTGATCGTCCGTAGCCCTTCCCTTTGCCCCAACTCCCCTGAGAGGAGCACGGTGAGCCCCTCGGCGTCCTTCGGGTCGAGCTTTCCCCGGGCCACGATCTCCATCAGGGCTGCCGAGATCTCTGGGCCCTGGCCGGTCGCCCGCCTGGGCTTCGCGTCCGCGCCTGTCCCTGTGCGGGCGCTCTCGCCCCTGCGCTCCGGCTCGGGTGTGGGCTCCTCCTCACCTGTGGCCTCTCTACCTGCCTCCCCGTCGGCCCCGTCCGCCGCTTCGGCTGCCCCTTCCGGCGGCACCGAGTCACCCGCCGGGGCGCCGGCCCTGGCAGGACCCTGCTGGGTCAGCGCCGCCGCAGGCCAAAGGACGAGGAGGCCGACGAGGCCGGCAAGCATCGCCGGCCGCTCGATCCAGGCGCCCCGCCCGCGCCCACTTCGCTCACAGCCACCCTCCACGGCCGTAGACCATAGCGCGAAGCGGCGTGAGGCCCAAGCAGACTTGACGGTCCGACCGCCCGGTCTAAGGTTCGGCGACCATGCCCCGGCCCCGTTTCTACGGTCTCGATGCGTCCAAGCGGCAGAAGATCCTGGACGCCGCCCTCGGGGAGTTTGCCGCCCGCGGCTACGAACGGGCTTCCCTCACCCGCATCCTCGAGGCGGCGGGGATCTCCAAGGGCGCGCTCTACTACTATTTCGACGACAAGGCCGACCTCTTCGGCACCGTCCTAGAGCGCCTCGGCGCGACCTTCGCCGAAAAGGTCGGCTTCGACTTCGACGCCCTCGACGAGGAAAGCTTCTGGGCGCTCGGCGAGCGCATGGGCGAGGTGGGCCGGGAACTCGTGCGTACGGAGCCGGCAACGCTGCGGCTCCTCCAGGCTTGGTACGAGCTGCCGGACTCGGTGCGGCGGGACCCGCGAATCCACGCCTTCTACGCGCAAGCGCAGGGCTGGCTGCGGCGGTGGATGGCCCGCGGGCAGGCCTTGGGGTTGGTGCGCACGGACCTCCCCTTGGACCTGCTCGTCGAGATCCTCCATGGGGTGAGCGAGGCGGCGGACCGCTTCTATCTCCGGCGGCACGCCTCCCAGGGTGCGGAAGGGGCTTCGGAAGAGGAGCTCGCTCGCCTGTCGGCAGCGGTGCTGGACATCTACAAGCGGATCGCTTCTCCGCGTCCGGAGGGGACATGCGACGAATAGGGACCATAGTTCTCGTTCTGCTGGGCGCCTGGTCGGCCTCGATCTGGGCCCAGCAGGCCCCACCGGAGAAGGCGCCGTCCCCGGAGGCCGCCTCGCCCGCGCCGGGCAGGGCAGCGCCAGGGGGCCAGCCGGCGCTGCCCGACGTGAAGGCGGTGATGCGGCGGCTGAACGATCTCTACCGCTCCAAGAGCTCACACGCGGTGATGCGCATGCAGGTGAAGACCGAGTTCTACGAGCGCTCGCTCACCCTGGAGAGCTGGACGCAGGGGAAGGAGCGCGTGCTCATCGTGGTGCGGCAGCCGCCCCGGGAGGCGGGCAGCGCCACCCTGAAGACCGAGGACGGGCTGTGGAGCTATGCTCCGCGGGCGGACCGGCTGGTGCGCATCCCTCCGGGGCTGCTCTCCGAGGCGTGGATGGGGAGCCACCTGACCAACGACGACCTGGTCCGGGAAACCGACTTCGTGGAGGACTACGAGACGCAAGCGGCGGGGGTGGAGGAGGGCGGCCGGCGCCTCTTCGAGGCCACCATGACGCCGAAACCGGATGCGCCGGTGGTGTACACGAAGATCCGCTACCTGGTGGACCTCGAGCGGTGGATCCCGGTGCGTGCCGAGTTCTTCGATGGCGACGAGGTGGTGCGGGTGATGGCCTTCGAGAACCCGAAGAGCTTCGGCGGCCGGCTGCTGCCCTCGGTGATGCGGGTCGTCCCCACCGACCGCCCCGGCGAGTTCACCCGCTTGGAGTACCAGACCCTCGAGTTCGACGTGCCGGTGGATCCCTCCCTCTTCACGCCCCGCGGCCTGCGGCGGGTGGCCAAGCGGTGACGCCATGGACCTGAAGCTCGCCTGGCGCTCGCTGCTTCGGCATCGGCTCCGCAGCGGCCTCACCGTCGCCGGCGTCGCCGTGGCGGTGGGCGCGCTCATCTGGATGATCGCCATGATGGACGCGTTCTTCTTCGCGCTCATCGATGCGGCGACCCGGACCCAGATCGGTGCGGTCCAGATCCACGACCCGCGCTACGTGGACCGGCCGCTCATCCACTTCACGGTGCCCGCTGAGCCGCAGCTCCTCGCTGCGCTCGAAGCGTCGCCCCGGGTCGAACGCGCCGCGCCCCGCCTCTACGGCTACGGGCTCCTTGGCACCGACGAGACCTCGGCCGTCGCGCTTCTCCTGGGGGTGGACCCGGAGAAGGAGCGTGGTCCCCGCGAGGGCGTGCGTGCCGGGCGCTGGCTGGCCGCGGGACCGGCCGAAGCCGAGGGCTCGGAGTCCGCTGCCTCCGAGGTGCAGGCACCCAAGGCGCATCCGGAGGTGGTCCTCGGCGAGGGAATCGCCCGGCAGCTGGGGGTCGAGGTCGGCGACGAGCTGGTGCTGATCGCCCAGGCGGCGGACGGCTCCAGCGCCGACGACCTCCTGAGGGTGGTGGGCATCACGCGGACCGCCTCCTCCGAACTCAACCGCATGGGCGCCTGGCTCTACCGGCGCGACCTAGGCTGGCTCCTGGCCCTCGAGGGGCGGGCCCACGAGATCGCCGTCTTCGGGCAGCCCGGCGTCGAGGCAGAGGCGGTCCGCTCCGACGTGCTCGCCGCGCTCGGCCCCCGTGCCCGCGCCCTCTCGGTGCGCACCTGGAAGGAGGTGCTCCCCGATCTGGCGGCCCTCTTCGGGATGGCCGATGCCTACGATCTCATCCTCTACTTCGTGATGTATTTCCTCGCCGCCCTGGGCATCCTCAACGCCCAGCGGATGAGCGCCCTCGAGCGAAGGCGGGAGTTCGGGGTGATGCTGGCCATCGGGGTGACCCCCGCGCGCCTCGCCCGCCTCCTGCTCGTGGAGACGGTGACGCTCACGGGCGTGGGCGCAGCGCTGGGAGCGCTGTGGGGGGGCGCGCTCGCCACCTACCACTCGATCCATCCCCTCGACATCTCCGGGGGCCGAGCCACCCAGGATGGGTTCAGCTACCTCGGCCTCACCCTCGACTACCAGGTACGCTTCCACTTCCACTGGGACATGGTGGTCGAGCCGGTGCTGGTGATCGGGCTGGTGGGTCTTCTCTGCGGGATGTGGCCGGCGATCCGCAGCGCACGGCTCGACATCGTGCGTGCCATCTCCGGGCGCACGTGAGGAGGGGTCGATGCTGACGCTGAAAGTCGCCTGGCGAAACCTCTTCCGGAACCGGACGCGCACCGCGATCACCGGAAGCGCCATCGCCTTCTCCTACATGCTGCTCTTGGCCACCTTTGGAGTCAGCGACGACAGTTACCTGAAGATGATCGAGGAGGCGGGCCGCATGCTCGGCGGCGGCGTGCTGGTGCACCAGGCAGGATGGTGGCAGCGCCGGAGCCCGAAGGAGTTCATCGCCGAGCCCGAGCAGGTGATGGCGCAGGCCCGGTCGCTCCCCGGGGTCGTCGAGGTGAACCGGCGCGTCGCTGCCGTGGGCCTGCTCTCGAGTGCCCGAGGCAATGCCGGCGTGGAGCTGCGGGGGATCGACCCGGCGCACGAGCCGGGCATCGAGCGGGTGCGCCGGCACCTGGTCGAGGGCACCTTCCTCGACGGGAAGGCGCGCAGTCCCCTGGTCATCGGCGCGAAGACGGCCCGGCGCCTCGACGTGGGCCTCGGCGACCGGGTGGTCTTTACCGCCACGGGAGGAGACGGTGAGCTGCGGCGCGCACTCTTTCGCGTCACCGGCATCCTCGGTGGCGGCTCGAGCTCCGTCGAGGAGGGTCCGGTCTATACCACCGTCGAGGCGGCGAAGCGGGCGCTGGGGCTCGGGCGCGGCGTGACCCAGATCGGTCTGGTACTCGATCCTCAGGCGGAGCCGGCACAGGTGAAGGCGGCCCTGCTCGAGCGCCTCGGTGGGGCAGGCAATCTCGAGGTGCTGACCTGGCGGGAGGCGATGCCCGAGATGGTGCAGGTGATCCAAGTGGACAAGGAGCAGGCGTATCTCATCTTCCTCTTGGTGCTCCTCGTCGTCGGCTTCGGCATCGCCAACACCATCCTCATGAGTGTGATGGAACGGGTGCGCGAGCTCGGCCTCATTGCCGCGCTCGGGGTGACGCCGGGTGGCATCGTGCGTCTGGTCGTCACCGAGACCCTGGTGCTGGGCGCCGTGGCCATGGCCTTCGGTCTCCTCGGCGCGCTCGCCATCCACACCGCGCTGCAGCCGGGCATCCCTGCCGCCTCGCTGACCGGCGAGTCCTTCGAGGTGGCGGGTGTCGTCCTGGAGGACTACCTCCTCTCCAGTGCCATCGTCCTGCCCCGGTGGATCGGCGGCACGCTCGCCGTCGCCGCCGTGGTCTTCCTTTCCAGCCTCTACCCCGCGATCCGGGCCTCGCGCCTGGATCCCGTCGAAGCGATGAGGACCTACGAATGAGCGAGGGAACGAAGACGGTGATCGAGACGCGCGGGCTCACCCGCGTCTACCGCCAGGGAAAGGTGGAGGTGCGGGCGCTCGACGGCGTCGACCTTCGGGTGGCCGCCGGTGAGTTCACCGCCCTGGCGGGACCCTCGGGCTCGGGGAAGTCGACGCTGCTCAATCTCATCGGCGTGCTCGATACGCCCACCGCTGGTGTGGTGATCGTCGACGGGCACGAGTTGGGCAAGATGACGCGCTCCGAGGCGGCGCGCTTTCGGCTGGAGCGGGTCGGTTTCGTCTTCCAGGCCTACAACCTCCTCCCGGTGCTCACCGCATATGAAAACGCCGAGTACATCCTCTTCCTGCAGGGCGTGCACAAGAAAGAGCGCGAGGCGCGGGTGCTGCCGCTGCTCGAGCGGGTGGGACTCGCAGACATGAAGGACCGGCGCCCGCACGAGCTGTCCGGAGGGCAGCAGCAGCGGGTCGCGGTCGTGCGCGCCATCGCCGCCCGGCCCGCCTTCGTCCTCGCCGACGAACCCACCGCCAACCTCGACTCCAAGACCTCCGCGGCCCTGCTCGAGGTGATGTACGAGCTGAACCAGAGCGCCGGCACCACCTTCGTCCTCGCCAGTCACGACCAGATCGTCATGGAGCGGGCGCGGCGGGTGGTCCACCTCCTCGACGGCCGGATCGAGTCGGACGAGGTGAAGGAGGCCGCATGAGGTGGCGCCCCCGTGCCCTCGCGCGGGTGGGGGCGTGGGTGCTCGCCGCCGCCGTCGGGCACCTCGCCGCAGCGGAAGTGACCCTGCTTCGCGGCGAAGAGGCCTCCTTGAGCCTGGGGGGCTACGCGCGCAGCTTCAACGGAGTCCACCGCCTCGAGCCGACAGACGTCGATCCCCTCGTCACCGGCCTCTCGGCCACGATCCTGCGCGCCGAGTGGCGCCTGCGCCTGCCGCGGGCCACCCTCGAGGTGCACCAGCGCCTGACCGCCATGACGACGAGCGCAGGCCCAGGCGCGCCGGCCGCCGGTGCAGCGCAGGGCGGCGGCGCGGTGGGGCGCATCGGCGTGGGCGCCAGCGTTCCCCCCGGCCGCGCCGTGGATCTGTCCACCGAGATCTTCTCCGAGCCGGGCCTGACCGTGACCCACGACCTCGACCGCCTGGTGCTCCGCGTCTGGCTCGATGCGGTGGACCTCTCGGTGGGGCGGCAGGCGGTGACCTGGGGCACCGCGATCCTCTTCCCCGTGGCCGATCTGTGGACCACCTTCAGCCCGTTCGAACTCGACACCTCGCAGAAGCGCGGCATCGACGCCCTGCGAAGCACCTGGGGGCTCTTCGGCGGGGCGGCGGAGTTGGATCTGGTGATCGCCGACCGGGGCGCCATCGACGATCTCTCCTTCGGCGGGCGGGTGGTCGCCTACACCCGAGTCGCCGACCTGTGGGGCGGCATCGCCAAGCACTGGAACGAGATCTTTCTCTTCGCGGGAGGCAGCGCCGACGCCGGCGCCGTCAAGCTCCGCGCCGACCTCGCGGGCATCTACGATCTCGACGCGGCTGCGCCCCAGCTTCCCCGGGCGACGGTGGGGCTCGACGCCATCCGACCCGACCTGTCGCTCTCCCTCGAGGTGCACTTCAACGGAGCTGGCGCTGCTCCGGGGGAGGCCTACCTCACGTATGCCTCCGAGTCGGAACCATTGGGACGGGGCGAGACCTATCTCATGGGCCGGGTCTACGGGGGCGCTGCCCTGCGCTGGGTCCCCACCGAGCCGCTCACCGTCTCCGCGAGCGCGCTGGCCAACACCCTCGATCCCAGCGCCATGGTCGTTGTCTCCCTCGCCTATGCGCCCACCGAGGCGGCGACGGTGAGCCTCGGTCTGTTCCGCGGATTTGGGACGGCCCCGGCGCTCGCTCCGCGGCCCGAGCTGCCCAGCGAGTTCGGCGCCTATGGTGCCTTCTACTACGCCGAGATCTCCGCCTACTTCTAAGCCGCGGGCCCTGTGCCCTTGGGGGCGCACGCCGTCGGGGTACCCTCGCCCGGCACCGAAGCCCAGATTGACCCCGGGTGGGGCGGCGGATAGCGTCGTTGCCATGACTGCTGGCCTCTTGCGTCTCGCTGCTGCCTGCGCGCTTCCAGTGGCCCTGGGCGGCTGCATGAGCCACGTGCTCATCAACACCGAGCCGCAGGGCGCGGAGGTCTACGTCGACGGAACCTACGTCGGCCAGGCACCGGTGCAGTACGGGGACAACGCCATCGTCGGCACCTCCCACCGCGTGGAGGTGCGCATGGAGGGCTACCATCCCACCTACGCCGAGTTCCGGCGCAGCGGCAACGTCAACGCTGGCGCACTCATCGGCGGCTTCTGTTGCTGGCCGATCTGGCTCTGGGTGGTCGACTACCCGCCGGTGCTGCTCTATCGCCTGCGCCCCCTGGACGCCCGCTCGGACGCGCGGGACGCCCCTGCCGGTGCGGCGCCAGGGGATCGACCAGGTGTGTCGGAGCCGGAGTCGGAGGAGGAGTGGGTGCCGCCGCCCCCGCCGCCGCCGGAGACCGATCGCGGGGCGGCAGGTGGCGCGCCCGACGCGGGCGCGGAGCGCGAGGAGCCAGCCCCCCTCTGAAGTGCGCATGACAGCCTAGGACGCATGTCTCGACCCGGTCTCCGCTGGCGCCGTGACCCGCCGAGCTAGGGGCGTGCTGCGGGCTCGAGGGGCGGCGGAGGTGTGGGAAAGAGGGGCGCCAGTCGCAGCAGCTGCCGCCGCAGCACGGCGGGATCGGAGGTGGGCAGCTCGCAGCGCCCCGCCTCACACACGTAGGCGGTCGCGCCGGCGCGTCCGGGACCCTTGCGCTCGAGCCACGGGACACGCGCGAGGAGCGCCGGCGGCGGCTGGGCACCTGCAACCACGAGTACCCGCTCGGGCACCGGGGCCTCGGCCACCGTTCGCTCGAGCTGGGGCGCCGGCGCCCCAGCGCCCACTATGGCCACCTCCTTTGGCTGCCCGTAGATCCACATCGCTGCCGAGAGTAGGGCCGGCGTGGCAGGCCCCATCTTGGGGGCGAGGGCAGAGAGGAGGGCTTCGGCACGCTCGCGGTAGCGCCGGTCCTGCGTGAGCGTGTGGAGGCGGAGGAGGTTCTGCGCGGCCACCGCGTTCCCCGAGGGCAGCGCGCCGTCATAGAAGGGCTTGGTGCGAGCGAGGGGCGAATCCGCGCCACTTGGGGTCAGGAAGTAGCCGCCGTCCGTCGCGTCCCAGTAGCCGTGATCGAGATCGGCCTGCAGCGCGATGGCGGCCTCGAGGTGCCCGACCTGGCCCGTGGCTTCGTAGAGGTCGAGGCGGGCCGCGGTGAGGTAGGCGAGATCGTCCAGGTACGCCGGCCCGCTCGCGTGTCCCTCGTGCCATGCGTGCAGCGGGCGACCCGATCCGTCGCGCAGCCGGGTGTCGAGGAATCGCACGATCTCCTCTGCCCGCTGCACGAAGTGGGGCGCCTCGAGGGTCAGGCCCGCCTGTGCGAAGGCCGAGGCGGCCAGGGCGTTCCACCCGAGCAGGATCTTCTCGTCCCGGTGGGGCGGCGGCCGCTTCGCACGCGCGGCATACAGCCTGGCCTTTGCCGCCTCCAGCCGCTGTCTGGCCGCCTCCGTTCCGAGCCCCACCTCACTGGCACAATCCGAGAGGGGGCGGCGCAGTGCCAGCACCGAGCGGCCGTCCACCGGGCCGTGGTCGCCGATGCCGTAACAGGCGATGACGACGCGGGCCGCCTCGGTGCCCAACACGGCCTCGATCTCTTCCGGCGTCCAGGTGAAGAAGCGGCCCTCCTCTTCCCGGCCCTCCGGTGTGGGGCTGTCGGCATCGGTCGCAGCGTAGTAGGCGCCCCCTGCATCGCGCATCTCGCGCTCGAGGTAGCCCAGGGTCGTGCGGGCGACCGCTGCGAAGTCCTCGCGCCCGCTGGCCCGGTAAGCGGCAAGGTACACCGAGACCAAGAGCGCGTTGTCGTAGAGCATCTTCTCGAAGTGCGGCAGGTTCCAATCCCGGGTGACCGAGTACCGGTGGAAGCCGCCGCCCACCTGATCGTGGATGCCTCCCCGCGACAGATGCTCGAGCGTCTCGATCACCATGCGCCGGGCTTCGGGGTCTTTGGTGTGCGCCGCATAGCGAAGGAGGAAATCGAGGGCCGCGGGGCGGGGGAACTTTGGGGCACGCCCAAAGCCGCCGTAGACGGGGTCGAAGCGGGCCGCGAAGTGGGCCGCACTCCGGTGGAGGATCTCCGGTGCGGGCAGCCCGTCGCCCGGCGCAGGCCGGGCGGCCCTCCGGACGGCGTCGACCAGGGCTTTGGCGCGCGCCTGCACCCGTGCCGGATCTGCCTGGTAGAGCTGCACCGCCTGCTCGAGCAGCTCGAGGAGGCCCGGGCGCCCGGCCCGGCCGTGCGGCGGGAAGTAGGTGCCACCGAAGAAGGGTTCACCGTCCGGCGTGAGCAGCACCGTCATCGGCCAGCCCCCGCGTCCCGAGAAGGCCTGCACCGCCGACATGTAGACCGCGTCCACGTCGGGACGCGCCTCGCGGTCCACCTTCACCGGGACGAAGTGGGCGTTGATGTAGGCGGCGACCTCGGGATCCTCGAAGCTCTCCCGCGCCATCACGTGGCACCAATGGCAGGTGGAATACCCGACCGAGAGGAAGATGGGCCGGCCGGTCGCCTGCGCCCGTGCGAAGGCCTCCTCGCCCCAGGGCATCCAGTTGACCGGGTTCAGCGCGTGCTGCAGCAGGTACGGGCTGTGCGTGAGGAGGAGGCGGTTGACGTAGCGGGGCGCACCATCGGGGCGGTGGTGGGGCGTCCTCGGCCGCTTGTCTTCCGGCATCGCCTGGAACGCTGCTCTCAGCCGTGCCTCGAGCGCCGGATCGACCCGGTCCACACCGGGGAGGTCGGGATCGCCGAAGCGGGCGCCCTCCGGCGGGCTCGGGGTGGGGGCACGCTCGGCCGGCGCGCCGGCGAGGGGGACGGCCGTCTGTCCGCAGGGTCCGCAGGCGGCGAGGGCCAAGAGCGCGAGGGTGAGGGGAAGGGCGGGGCGCACGGCGGCAGCATAGCGCCGCTGGGGCTGGGGCTCACCCCGTGGCCCGGGGAATCGAGCCGTGCGGCCGAGGTGCCGCGGCGAAGCGGGCGCAAGCCTCCCCCAGCGTCCGTCTCGCGGCGCTTACACCCTCGCGTGGCCGCGTTGTCCAGGCGCGGTGGACTCGTTAGGATGCCAGCGATGCGCCCATCGCGTCCCAGGATGCGGTCCTGCGCCGTGCTGGCCGTCGCCGCGGCCGTCCTCCCGGCAATAGGAGGCTGTCCGGCGGCGGGCCCCGCCACGTCGCCCGATGGCGGGATCGAGTCCCATCCGGCGGCCACCTTCGCCCCCGCGCCGCCGGCCATGCGGCGCCTGACCCGGGCACAGTACCTCAACTCGGTACGCGATCTCTTGGGGATGGAGGTGGCGCTCCCCGTCGAGCTCGAGGCCGACACCCCCCTCAACGGCTTCGCCTCCATCGGCGCCGCCCGCATCACCATTCCGCCGGTGGCGGTGGAGCGCTACGAGGCGGCGGCTCTGGCGCTGGCCGAGGCGGCGATGGCGCCGGAGCACCGCGACAGCCTCGTGCCCTGCCGCCCGGACGGCGTCTGGGACGAGGCCTGCGCCGCCCATTTCCTTGGCACCTTCGGCCGCCGTGCGTGGCGCCGGCCCCTCGACGATCTGCAGCTCGCGACCCTGCTCGCGGTGGCGAAGGAGGGCGCCGAGACCGAGGGCGACTTCTATGCGGGGCTGAAGTGGGCCATCGCGACGATCCTCCAGTCGCCGCGCTTCCTCTTCCGGCAGGAGCAGGGCGTGCCCGATCCCAACGACCCGACCCGCCGCCGGTACGACGACTGGGAGATGGCCACCCGCCTCTCCTACTTCCTGTGGAATACGACCCCCGACGACGCGCTCCTCGATGCGGCGGCGGCGGGCCGGCTCACCACCGACGAGGGCATTCGCGCCGAGGTGCGTCGCCTCCTCGCCGATCCGCGGGCGCGGGACGGCCTGCGCAACTTCTTCAGCGAGTTTCTGCAGCTCGACAAGCTCGACGGGCTGGCCAAGGACCCGGACCTCTATCCGCAGTACAGCGACGCCCTCGCCAGCGAGATGCGCCTCGAGGTGCTGCGCACCGTCGAGGATCTGCTCCTCGAGCGCGGGGAGAGCCTGCTTTCGCTCTATACGAGTCGGCACACCTGGGTGGGCGACGGGCTCGCGGCCCTCTACGGCCTGCCCCCGGCAGGCGGGGAGATGCGGCCGGTGGACCTCCCTCCGGAGTCGCAGCGGGTGGGGCTCCTGGGAAAGGCCGCCTTCCTCGCGGTGAACGCCCATGTGCGCGACACCTCGCCCACCTATCGGGGCCGCTTCGTCCGCGAGAACCTCCTGTGTACCTCGGTGCCCTCGCCCCCGCCGGGTGTGAACACCGAGATCCCGGCGCCGGACGAGCACGCGCGGACGCTCCGCGAGCGTCTCGCCGCCCACCAGGAGGTGGAGGAGTGCGCCGCCTGCCACAAGATGATGGACCCCATCGGCTTCGGCCTGGAGAACTTCGATGCCATCGGGCAGTGGCGTGACACCGACAACGGCGTTCCCATCGACGCCACCGGCGAACTCGACGGCGTTCCCTTCGATGGCCCCGAATCCCTTGCCCGCGCCGTTGCCAACCACCCCAAGGCCGCCGAGTGTCTCGTCCGGCAGATCTACCGTTATGCGACGGCGCACGTGGAGCGCCCCGGGGAGGCGGTCGTGATCGACGAAGTCATGAAGGCCTTCGACGAGGGCAGCGGCCGCTTCGAGGCGGTCGTGGAGGCCATCGCCTTGTCGCGGGGCTTCCGGGAGGCAGGACCGGTCCCATGAGCCGCACCTTGACCACCGGCAGGCGAAAGGCCCTGCGTCTCTCCCGGCGCGCCGTGCTTCGTGGCCTCGTGGGAGGGGCCGCGGTGATGCTGGGGCTGCCGCCGCTCGATGCCATGTTCAACGGCAACGGCACTGCCTACGCCAGTGGCGAGCCCATCCCCCTGCGCTTCGGCATCTGGTGGTGGGGCAACGGCGTGCGCCTCTCCGAGTGGACGCCGACGGAGACGGGGGCCGGTTGGACGCCCACACCCCTGCTCGAGCCGCTCGCTCCGGTGAAGGCGTACGTCTCGGTGCTCTCGGGAATGCAGTTCTACACGGGGAACGAGCGGGGCCACCACGCGGGCTGCGTCGCACTGCTCTCCGCTGCGCCCATGGTGGTGCAGGATCCCAACGGGGCTCCGTTTGCCTCCACCTTCTCCGAGAAGAGCATCGACCAGCGCATCGCCGAGCACTGGGGCACCCTCACCCGCTTTCCTACCCTCGAGGTTGGTGTCTCGAAGAAGGTGGTCGTCAACGAGGGTACGACGCTGCGCTACCTCTCCCACAACGGCCCTGACAACGCGAATCCGCCCGAGTACGAGCCGGGCGCCCTCTTCGATCGGCTCTTCGGTCCCGGCTTCGTGCCGCCGGGTGAGGGGCCTGCGGAGCCCGACCCGAGTCTGCGCCTTCGGCGTAGCGTGCTCGACGCGGTGCTCGCCGATGCGGCGCGGCTGCGCGAGCGCCTCGGCGCCACCGACCGGGCCCGCCTCGACCAGCACCTCGAAGGCATCCGCCAGCTCGAGCGGCGGATCGCGGCGATGGAGATGGGCAGCGGTGGGAGCACCTCGACCGCCTGCGCCCGGCCCGAACCGCCCGGGGCGTATCCCGACATCGAGGGCAAGGAGCAGATCACCGAGCGCAATGCGGTGATGGCCGAGCTGGTGGCGATGGCGCTCGCCTGTGACCAGACGCGCATCTTCACCAACCTCTTCACCGGCTCGAGCGGGGGCACCGTCTTCTACCAGGCCGGTGCCGACCGAGGCATCCACGAGCTCACCCACGGCGAGCCAGGCGACCAGCCCACGGTGAAGGCGTGCACCCGCTACACCATGGAGCAGCTCGCCGTGTGGCTCGAGGCGCTGCGGAGCATCCCCGAGGGCGATGGCAATCTCCTGGACCACTGCGCCATCCTCGCCGCGAGCGACGTTGCCGAGGGGCGCACCCACTCCCTCTACGACCTGCCGATCCTCGTCTGCGGGCGCGCGGGTGGGGCGCTGGTCCATCCCGGCATCCACTACCGGTCGGAGACGCGGGAGAACACGACGAAGGTCCACCTCGCGCTCCTGATGGCGCTGGGGCTGCCCTACACCGAGTTTGGGACCGGGGGGGGCTATGTGGATGCGCCGCTCTCCGCGATCCTCGCTTGAACTCATGCGCCCCGAGCGTTCCCGTCTCCCGCGTCCTCCTCGGGCACGAAGACGAGAGCGGCCGAGTTCACGCAGTGGCGCACCCCGGTGGGCGGCGGGCCGTCGTCGAAGCGGTGCCCGAGGTGGCCGCCGCAGCGCGCGCAGAGGATCTCGGTGCGGATCATGCCGTGGCTTGTGTCGCGGCGGGTTGCGATAGCGGCGGGATCCAGCGCCTCGAAGAAGCTGGGCCAGCCGGAGCCGGAGTCGTACTTGGCCTCCGAGCGGAAGAGCGGCGTGCGGCATCCGGCGCACAGGTAGATGCCCCGGCGCTTCTCGTTCCAGTAGCGGCCGGTGAAGGGGGGCTCGGTGCCGCCGCGGCGGAGCACCTCGTACTGCTCTGGCGTCAGGCGCGCCCGCCAGGCCTCCTCGCTCTGCGGGATCTCGTCGTCGTCCGACATGGCCTGAGCAGCGTGGATCGGAGCCGCCCGCCACGCAAGCGGGCCGGTTCCGCCGATGCCGCACGTTGCGGCGGGGCTGGTGCCACGGCCCTTTACGATTGAGGCTGGCGCTGCGAAGCTGCAGCGCGACTGCTCGAGGTGAGTGAGATGGCCGTGGAGAACCGACGCTACGAGCGTATCGAGATCGAGCTTCCCTGCCGGATCTACATTCCCGAAGGGGGAAAGCGCGACGGGCTGAAGTTCGAGGCCTTCTGCAAGTCGACCAACCTGGGCCTCGGCGGCGTCTTCTTGGAAAGCACCTTCCTCCTGAAGACGGGCCTGGAGTTGTGGGTGGAGCTGCACCTGCCCGACGAGGCGCTCCCCGTGCGCGGGCGCATCGCCCACACCACCGAGCTCGACGACCGGGTCTATCCCACCGGCTTCGGCATCGAGTTCCTCGACGTGGACTCCCAGGCGCGGGAGACCTTGCTGCGCTACTTCACCCCCGAGCGCTACCGTGCGTTCTACGCGGCGATGACCCGCGAGTTCCCGCACCTGTCCAAGGAGTTCCAGCTGCCGGATACCTCGCTGCTCCTCAACCTCTGGGAGGAGTGGAAGGTCACGCAAGAAGGGGGTCCCCCCGCCACGGCTTCGGGAGCGCCCAAGCCCTCCCCGAAGAAGGGAAAGCGCCGCAGCTAGGGCGCCAGCTGCCGCGACACAGGCGGGGCCTCGCCGCCAGGGTGTGGCCTCGGATAGGCTGGCCCCGTGCGATGGCTTGGCGCCCCACGCTTCTGGCTCCTTCTCCTTGTTCTTCTTGCCCCCCTCGGGGCGGTACAGGCCCCGCACGCCATGCTCAGATCCAGCCCCACCGCCGAGTCCGTGGCCGAGCGCAGCCCCGATGGAGTCGGGGAGGGCGTTGGGACCGCTGCACCGCGGGCAGCGGGCACGGCCGTGTCGGGCTCGGCCCCACCGCCCTCGGGGTCCGCCGCCGCGTGCGCAGCGGGTTCGCCCGGGTGCCCTCCGCCCTTCGAGGCGAAGGTGGAGCCGCTGCCTCCGGCGTTGCAGGCGCAGATGCGCGGCGTGAGCTGGCAGGAGGGCTGCCCGGTTCCCCTCGAGGCGCTGCGCCTCGTCCGAGTGACCCACTTCGACTTCGAGGGGCAGGTATCGCAGGGGGAACTCGTCGTGGCCGCGGCGGTCGCCGACGAGGTGGTGCAGATCTTCGAGCGGCTCTACGCGCTGCGCTTCCCCATCGCCCGGATGGAGCGCATCGAACGCTACGGCGGCGACGACGACGCCTCGATGGCCGCCAACAACAGCAGCGCCTTCAACTGCCGCCGCGTCGCGGGCAGCCGGAGTTGGTCGGAACATGCCTACGGCACCGCCATCGATCTCAACCCGGTGCAGAACCCGTACGTCACCGCACGAGGCGTCTTTCCGCCGGCGGGGCGCGCCTACCTCGACCGGTCGAAACCCCGCCCGGGCATGGTGGTGCCAGGGCCGGTGGTCGAGGCCTTCGAGCGCTTCGGCTGGGGCTGGGGGGGGCGCTGGCGCCGCTCGAAGGACTACCAGCACTTCTCCAAGCGCGGCCGCTAGGTCCGATGACCAAACTTTGACAAAGGAAGTGCCAAGCGGTGACTGAAGCCGCGCGGGGTGGGGCGTAGCCTCGTACCCATGATGCCCCACAGCCAGACGATCCCAGCGCATCCCTTCCAATCCCCTGCCGAGGCCCGGGCTTCCGAGCCAGCCGCCGCCATCGAGCCGGACGCGGCGAGGCGGGCCCCCACCAGGCCGCGCCTGCTCCCGCCGCCTCGCCGCCGCGAGGGCTACGAATGGTTCGGGATGATTCCCTTTGCCGCCATGCACCTCGCCGCCTTCGGTGCCCTCTGGTCAGGGGTCACCGTCGAGGCGGTGGTGATCGGGATCGTCAGCTACTACCTGCGCATGATCGCGGTGACCGCCGGTTACCACCGCTACTTCAGCCACCGCAGCTTCAAGACCGGCCGCATCTTCCAGCTCCTCCTCGCTTTCCTCGCCCAGACCAGCTCCCAGAAGGGGGTGCTCTGGTGGGCCGCCCACCACCGCGACCACCACAAGTACTCCGACCAGGACGAGGACCTGCACTCGCCGGTGAAGCGGGGCTTCTGGTACGCCCACCTGATGTGGATCTTCGACGGAACCAGCGACACGAAGTGGGAGCGCATCCAGGACTTCGCCCGCTATCCCGAGCTGCGCTTCCTCAACCGCTTCTGGATGCTGCCCCCCGCGCTCCTCGGCTTCGCTACCTGGGCCATCTGGGGCTGGTCGGCCTTCTTCGTCGGCTTCGTCCTGTCCACCGTCCTGCTCTGGCACGGGTCCTTCATCGTCAACTCGGTCTCGCACCTGTGGGGGCGGCGCCGCTTCGACACCACCGACGACAGCCGCAACAGCCTTCTCGTCGCGCTTCTGACCTGTGGCGAGGGGTGGCACAACAACCACCATCACTACCAGGCCTCGGCGCGGCAGGGTTTCTACTGGTGGGAGATCGACCTGACCTACTATGTGCTCAAGGCGCTCTCGTGGGTGGGCCTGGTCTGGGATCTGCGCGAGCCGCCGAAGAAGGTGCTCGAGTCGAAGCGGCTCGACCGACCGGACGCGGCACCGGCGTCGATGGCTGCCGAGCCCGCGGTCGCCGAAGTCGCCCCGCCCGCCTAGGTTCGGGCTGGCTGCGACGCGCCTCCGAGCGCTGCGTGCCGCCACAGGGCGTAGGCCCGCGGCGCCCCCGCCCCGGACCGACCCGCCGCGCTAGGCGTCTTCCCCGCCTTCGCTCCTTGGGGGCACGAACTTGTAGCCCGCCCCCCGGACCGACACGAAGTAACGCGGGTGCTTCGGGTCGCGTTCGAAGTGGCGCCGGAGGCGCCCGACGAAGTTGTCCACGGTACGCGTGGTCTCGTAGTTGCGAAGCCGCCACACCTTCTCCAAGAGCTCTTCGCGTCCGATGACCCGGCCCGGGTTCGCGGTGAAGTAGCGCAGGAGATCGAGCTCGAGCGCTGTCAGCTTCACCGGCCTGCCCCGGACCACGACCTCGTGGCTCTCGAAGTCCACCCGGATGCCGTCGAAGGTGTAGATGCGGCGCTGCGCCGCCTCGCTGCCTCGCTCCCACCGCCGCCGTCGGAGCATGGATCGGATCCGGGCGAGCAGCTCCTCGAGGTCGAAGGGCTTGACCAGGTAATCGTCGGCGCCGACCTCGAGGCCTCGCACCCGGTCCTCCGCGGCGCCGCGGGCCGTGAGCATGATGACGGGGATGAAGTTGCCGGCCTCGCGCAGGCGCTGCAGAAGGGTGAACCCATCCATGTCGGGCAGCATCACGTCGAGGACGATGGCGTCGAAGCCGGCGGCATCCACCAGGCGTTCGGCTGCCTCCCGCGCCGTGGTGGCCACCTCGCAGCGGTAGCCCTCCAGCTCCAGGTTGAGCTTCAGCCCAGTGGCCAGGTGCGCCTCGTCCTCCACGACCAGGATGCGGTTTCCGGAGGCGGTGCGGGGTTCGGAGGAGGCGGCAGCAGCGGCGTTCGGATCTTGGGTCATGGTCAGGTCAGCTCGTTTCCGGCTCCGGGAGGAAGACTCGCATCGTGGTGCCCCGGCCGCTGCCCTCCGAGGCCGCTTCGATACGTCCCCCGAGGCTGCGGACCAGGGCGTGTACCACGAAGAGCCCGAGGCCCGTGCCGCGGCGGGCGTGGACGCTCTCCTCGGGGACCCGGTAGAAGCGCTGGAAGACGCGGCGAAGCATCTTCGGTGGGATGCCGATGCCTGCGTCCTCGACCTCCAGCACGACTCGGCCGCCGTCCGCCCGCGCCCGCACCGTAACCGCGATCGGCGGGTCCGAGTACTTCACTGCATTGTCGATGAGATTCTTGAGCACGATCTCGAGACTGGAGCGATCGGTGTGGACCCGGAGATCGTCGGGGATGTCCACGGTGATGGCCTCCGGCGGGATGCCGGCACGGCGGGCGACGTTCTCGGCGCAGCGGTGCACCAGCGGCGCCAGGACGATCTCGCTCACGTGGACGCCCACACGGTCGTGGGCGAGGCGGCTGGCCTGCAGCACGTCGTCGATGAACGCCGAGAGTCGCTCGACGTCCTCGAGCATGATGCGCCGAAGGGACTCCCGCTGCTCGGGGGTCAGTTCATCGCGAGCCAGCGTCTGCAAGCACAGCTTCAGTGAGGCGAGGGGGCTCTTCAGCTCGTGGGTCACCGAGTCGATGAAGCTGTTCTGCCGCCGGACCTCGAGGATCTCCCGGGCGAGGAAGATGGAAAAGAGGATCTGCCCGAGCATGATCATCGCGAAGGCGGCAGCACCGAGCACGAGGAGCCAGGTGTTGGCGGTGACCTCCTTGGTGAGGCTCGTGTTCTGGACGATGAGGTAGGTCCAGCCGACGAGCAGTGCGATGGAGAGGGGGACGGTCACCGCCGCCAAGAGGATGGGGGCGGTCAGGCTCTTGCCGGCACGGGGTGCCATCGCCGGTAGTTTAGGGGTTCTTGAGAGGTCGCGCGAGGCGTGCCACGCTGCCCCGGTGCACATCCGGGATCCCATCCACGGGGCCATCGAGATCACCCCGGGCGAACGCCGCCTCATCGACAGCCGGGCGATGCAGCGGCTGCGCCACATCAAGCAGCTTGGCTTCGCGGAGCTGGCCTTTCCGGGGGCGACCCACAGCCGCTACGCGCATGCGCTCGGCGCGATGGCCGTGGCCACGCGGGTCTTCGATGCGGCGCTGCGGGAGGCACCGCTTGCGCCCGCCGAGAGGGGGCGGATGCGGCAGGCCGTGCGCGTCGCGGTGCTCTTCCACGACCTGGGCCACCCCCCGCTCTCCCACACCACGGAGCTCGCGCTGCCCCCTTTGGGCGCACTGGCGCTCCCCGAGTGGCTCGTCGACGACCCCGGGCGACAGGCGAGCCACGAGGACATGACACTGAAGCTCATCCTCGACTCCGAGCTGGCCTCGGTGCTGGAGCGAAGCCTCTCCGACTGCGCGCTCACGGCCACGGACCTTGCCTCGCTGCTGACGGGACGCACACCACCGTCGGGCGCCCCCTTCGTCGCCGGCGGCGTCGACTACGGCCCGGTACTCCGGCAGATCGTCAGCAGTGAGCTCGATGCCGACCGCATGGACTACCTACTGCGCGATTCGCTCTTCACCGGCGTGAACTACGGGAAGTTCGATCTCGACTGGATCGTTCAGAACCTGTGCCATGTGGTTCGGGAGGAGAGCGCCTGGCTTGCGCTGCAGCGACGGGCCATTTTCGCCTTCGAGGACTTCCTGCTCTCCCGCTACCACATGTTCATGTCCGTCTACTTCCACCGCACCTCCATCGGCTACGAGGCGATGCTGCGCCGCTGGTTCGAGGAGTCCTCGGATGCCTACCGGCTTCCCGCCGACCCGCAGGCCTACCTCGGCTGCGACGACGTGGAGCTGTGGTCGGCGCTGCGAGGCTCGGCCTCCGAGTGGGCGCGCCGGATCGTCGAACGCCGGGCCTACAAGGTCGTGTACGAGGAGCATCCGAAGGATCCCCATCAGGCCCCGGCGGTGGAGTCGGCGCTGCGTGCGGCGGGGCTGCCAGTGATCGTGCGGCGGTCGAAGGGCGAGGTGAGCAAGTACTTTGGGGCGCGCCGGGGGATCTTCGTGCGCACGGAGCGCGACGTGGTGCCCGTCGAATCGTACACACCGCTCTTCGAGCGCTATGCCGAGGCTGCGGTCTTGGTGCGCATCTACGTGCCCCCCGAGGTCCGCGAGGAGGCACGGACGGTCGTCGCGCGCGTCTTGAGCTGAACGGAGGAGCTCGAGCGAAGTTCTCGCCAGAGCGAGGAGCTCTGCTAGGATTCTCGCCGTGTCGCAGTCGAAGCGGGTCCTCGTCGCCGACGACAACCGGGTGAACCTGATGCTCCTGCAGCAGATGCTGCGGAGCGCCGGCTACGACGTCGTGACGGCCGAGGACGGAGAGGAAGCGCTCGAAGCCATCCAGCGCACCCACCCCGATGTGGTCCTGCTGGACATCATGATGCCGAAGCTCGACGGCCTGGAGGTCCTGCAGCATCTCCGCGCCGACCCCGAACTCGCCGCGACGCCGGTGATTCTCTTGAGCGCGGTCGACGACTTCGAAACCGTGGCGAGGGCTCTGGAGCTGTCGGCCTGGGACTTCCTCTCCAAGCCCTACCGCCTTGCGCAGGTGACGGCGGCGGTGGAATCGGCGCTCGCCGCCGAGGAGGAGGCGGCGCCACGAGAGGCGGGAGAGGGCACGCCCCATGGGCCCGTCCCAGGCTTTCGCGCGGCGCGGCAGGCCCTCGAGGCGGCCCGCCGCCGGAGCCAGGAGGACAAGAAGGATTTCAGCTGCATCACCCTCGCCGTGCAGCGGAACGCCGGCCCACTGGGCGAGTCCCGCTTCGATTGGGTACAGAAGCAGACCCGACGCGTCGATGAAGCGCTCGCCGGTCACGGTCACGCCTACGGGCTCGGTGCCGGCGGCAGCGTCTGCGTCCTCCCCGGGCACGACGCCGAGGAGGCCGCCGCCCTGGTGGGCAAGATCAGAGAGAGCCTCGGCAAGGATGCGAGCGCCTACGACTATGGCCTCGCCGTCTACAACCCCGACGTCTCCGAGGGCATGATCGCCCGCGCGATCAAGGACGCCTCGCCGCTGGCCTGATCCGCGACCGATGCGGTCCGATCTCCCGCGCCGGGGCTGCTGCGTGCGCGCTGATCAGCCGTCTCCGGAGGCAAGGAGGCCCTCGGGGAGGAGGTCACCGTCGAGGATGCGCTGCATCACCGGGTGGCCGGTGATCCGCAGGTGCGGGGCCACACGTCCCCGCCGGAGCGCGACGAGTTCGGCGACGATGCTCACCGCAATCTCCCCGGGGGTGACCGCACCCAAATCGAGACCCACCGGGGCGTAGACCCGGTCGAGCGGGGGCAGGCCCGAGCGCAGATGAACGCGCCGGAGGAGGCGCAGGACCTTCCTGCGGCTGCCGATGAGGCCGAGGTAGCGGTGTGGCCGGCGCACGAAGAGTTCGAAGGCTTCCTCGTCGAGGCGATGGTCGTGCGTCATCACGAGCACGCTGTCTGCCTCGGTGGTCCGGAGCGCCGCCGCGGCGTCCGCCGGAGTCTCGAGGCGGCGGTGGCAGCCGGGAAAGCGCGCCTCGGTATTGAGCTCGGCGCGCTCGTCGATCACCGTCACCGAGAAGCCCGCCTCACGGGCCACCCGTGCGGTGGGTGCGGCGACGTGCCCGGCCCCGAAGAGAAGGAGCCGCGGCGGGCCCTCCACCGCTTCGACGAAGACCTCCATCCGCCCCCCACAGCACATCCCCAATGAGGCGAGATCGAAGGTCTCGAGGCCCCCCTCGCCGGTTTCGATGCACCGTGCGAGGGCGTCGAGTACCGCCGCTTCCACGGCGCCGCCGCCGACCGTGCCCACCTGCGTCCCATCGGGTCGCAGCAGCAAGCGCGCGCCCGGCCGCTGCGGTGCCGATCCGCTGCTGCGTACCACCGTGGCGAGAGCGCCCCGTGCGCCCCCTTCCAGAACTTCGAGCAGCGCTTGGGTGAGCTCGTACATCGCGGTATCCGTCGGGAGGTTCTAGGCGCGTCGCACCGCCTCGACGGCGCGGAGCACCGCCTCGGGCGTGGCGGGGATGGCAAGCGGCACCTCGAGGCCGGGGCGGGGTGCGAACGCGCCGAGGGCGTGACGCAGTGCGGTGAGCACCCCGATGGCCAGCATCAGGGGGGGCTCGCCCACCGCCTTCGAGCCGTGGATGGTGTTCTCGTTGCGGGCGTCCTCGAGTAGGGCGACGTGGAAGGCCTCGGGGGCATCGCCCATCGCGGGGATCTTGTACGTGGAGGGCCCGAGGGTGAGCGGTGTCCCATCCTCTCGCCACAGCCACTCTTCGGTGGTGAGCCAACCCACCCCCTGCACGAAGCCCCCTTCGATCTGTCCCCGGTCGATGCTCGGGACCAGCGAGTCGCCCACGTCGTGGAGGATGTCGACGCGCCGCAGCCGGTACTCGCCGGTGAGCCCTGAGACCTCCACCTCCACCACCGCTGCGCCGAAGGCGAAGTAGTGGAAGGGTTTGCCCCGGCCCGTCGCCTCGTCGAAGTGGATGTCCGGGGTACGGTAGTAGCCGGTGGCAGCGAGCGGCACCTGGGAGAGGTGCGCGCGATCGCACACCGCCTCGAAGGTGCAGCGCGCCTCACCGGCCGTGGTGAAGACTTCGCCGTCCTCGAAGACCACCGTCTCAGGGGGACACTCCAGCATTCCGGCGGCCACCTGGGCCAGACGCGTGCGGAGCTTCGTGCAGGCGTCCCGCACCGCTTGACCGTTGAGGTCGGAGCCGCTCGAGGCGGCGGTCGCCGAGGTGTTCGGGACCTTGTCGGTGGCCGTGTTCATCATGCGGATCCGCTCGGGGGGGATCCCCAGCTCGTGGGCGCAGATGGCGAGCATCTTGGTGTGCAGCCCCTGCCCCATCTCGGTGCCGCCGTGGTTGAGCTGCACCGTGCCGTCCGCGTAGACGAGCACATAGGCGCCCGCCTGGTTGAGGAAAGCCGTGGTGAAGGAGATACCGAACTTCACCGGGGCGAGCGCGATGCCTCGCTTCACCCACGCGTTCTTCGCATTGAAGGCCTCGATGGCGCCGCGCCGCCGCCCGTACTCGCTGCGCTCGAGCAGCTCGCTGTGGATCCGGGGCATCCGGTTGTGTTCCACCCGCTGTCCGTAGGGGGTCTCGAGCCCACGGTCCTCCCCGTAGTAGTTGCGCGCGCGGACCTCGGCGGGGTCGAGGTTCAGGCGTTCGGCGGCTCGGTTGAGGATCTCCTCTATGACCACCATGCCCTGCGGCCCTCCGAAGCCCCGGAAGGCCGTCTGCGAGACGTGGTTCGTGCGGCACACCCGTCCTTCGAAGCGACAGGCGGGGACGTAGTAGGCGTTGTCCAGGTGGAAGAGGCAGCGCTGCAGCACCGCCTTCGAGAGGTCGATGGCCCAGCCGCCGTCGGAGTAGGTCCACACCTTCAGCGCGAGCAGCCGGCCCTCTCCATCGAAGCCGGCCTCGAAGCGGCTCCACCAGGGATGCCGCTTGCCGGTGGCGCACATGTCCACCTCGCGCGTGTAGCGGATCTTCACCGGTCGGCCGAGGCTGCGCGCGGCCAGCGCGGCGAGCGCTGCCGGAGCGGCCGCCTGCGACTCTTTGCCCCCGAAGCCGCCGCCCATGCGCGGGCACTCCACCACCACGCGGTGGCGCCCGAGTCCGAGGACCTCGGCGACCGTCGCCTGCACCTCCGAGGGGTGCTGCGTCGACGAGAGCACGTGCAGGTGGCCCCCTTCGAGGGGCAAGGCCAGGGCGGCCTGCGTCTCGAGGTAGAAGTGATCCTGCGCCCCCGTCGAGACCTCGCCCGAGAAGCGCAGCGCTGCGGCCTGAAGTGCCGCGTCCACGTCGCCCCGGGCGATCACGTAGGGCGGGGTGTGGAAGCTCTCGGCCCGGATGGCTTCCTCGATGGAGAGGATGGCGGGCTGTGGCGCGTAGTCCACCTCCACCGCCTCCGCCCCCTGCCGCGCCGCCTCCGGCGTCTCCGCCACGACCAGGGCGACGAGCTGCCCCACCGTGTGCACCGCCTCCTCGGCCAGCAGCGGCTCGCCGTGGCCCACCGGCGAGACGTCGTTGAGACCCGGGATGTCGGAGGCAAAGTACACCGCGTGCACCCCCGGCACCGAACGGGCCGCCTCGCCGGAGCGGGAGAGGATGCGCGCGTGGGCATGGGGGGAGAGCACGGGCCAGCCGTGGAGGAGCCCGGGGGGTTCGGGGTAGTCGTCGACGTAGAGAGCCTCTCCCGTGGCGTGTTTCAGGCCACTCTCGTGGGGCAGCGCCTTTCCCAGGGGCGATGGGCTCATTCGCGCACCTCCAGGGCGACGGTCGAGGTGGGGCGGTCGGGCAGGCGGGGCAGGGGATCGGCGAGGGTCTCCAGATAGAAGGCGCGCAGGAGGTTTCGCGCCACCGTGCGCCGGTACCAGGCGCTGCCGCGGTGGTCGTCGATGGGGTGGATCTCCTGCTCGAGCACCTCGGCCGCCGCCTCCACCGTCTCCTGAGTCCAGGGGCGGCCGACCACGGCCGCTTCGGTCTCGGTCACCCGCAGCGGCGTGGGGGCGACGCCGCCGAAGGCGAAGCGCGCCCTCGTCACCCTCTGGCCATCGAGATGCACCGAGAGTCCCGCCGAGACGGTGCTGATGTCCATCTCGCGCCGCTTGGACACCTTGTAGGCCGAGGCGCGTGTGCCCCCAGGGATGCGGGGCACCCGCACCGCCGTCACGATCTCCCCCGGGCCGAGCGCCGTCTTCCGGTAGCCGACGAAGAAGTCCGAGAGGTCCACGCTGCGCCGGCCCTGCGGCCCCTCGATCTCGAGCGACGCGTCGAGGGCCAAGAGCACCGGTGCGGTGTCGCCGATGGGAGAGGCGTTGCAGAGGTTCCCACCCAAGGTCGCGCGGTGCTTGATCTGCCGCGAGCCGAAGAAGCGCAGCATGCGCTCGAGCGGGGGCAGCGCATCCCGCGCCCAGGCCTCGACGTCCGTCAGCGGTGCGGCGGCGCCGATTCGATACGTGTCCCCATCCGTCTCGATGATCCGTAGCGCTTCGATCCCCTCCACCGAGACCAGCGCGGGAAAGCGCCGGTGCGCCTTGGTGATCTCGAGGGAGAGATCGGTACCGCCGGCGACGACGCGCGCCTCCGGATGATCGCCTAGGATGCGCACCGCCTCGGCCACCGTCTCGGGCATGAAGAAGGCGCGCCCCTTCGCCCCGTAGCGCCGCACGGGGGGCTCCTCGGGGGGGCACTCGAGGAGGCGCCGGATCGGCCCTTCGGGCCGCTGCCCCGCCACCCGTCGCGCCGCGTCTCGGATGGGGCGGTATCCGGTGCACCGGCAGAGGTTGCCACAGAGCTGATCGTCGAGCTTCCACGCCTCGTCGAGATCGCTGCGGTAGCAGGCCTCGGCCAGGGAAAGGACCACCCCGGGGGTGCAGTAGCCGCACTGGGAGCCCAGCGCCTCGGCGAGGGCCCGTTGCACCAGGTGGGGCCGGTCGCCGGTGGCGAGGCCTTCGCAGGTGTAGATGCGCCGGCCCTGCACCATGGGCAGGAGCACGAGGCAGGCGTTGACCGCCCGGAGCCGGCCGCCGCCCGCTGCATCGACGTCCACCACCCCCACGGTGCAGGCGCCGCAGTCCCCCTCGCGGCACCCCTCCTTCGTGCCGGTGAGGCGCCGCGCCCGGAGGTAGTCGAGGAGCGTGGTGTTGGGATCGAGATCCTCGACCTCGAGCGGGGCGCCGTTCACCCAGATCCGCAGCCGGTCCATGGATCGAAGTACACCACGACGCCGCCACACCTGGCGAGGCGCTGCGGCGCCGGTGCCCCTCTCACCCGTCCGCTGGCGCCCCGTCGAGCTCTGCGCCGAGGCGGGCCGGCAGCGAGCCCGGCTCGTCGAAGGCGGCGAGGTGCAAGAGCGCATCCCCCTCGCACGCCAGGGGGAGGCGGCGGATGCCGATCACCGCGCCGTGGCCCGGCGCCTCGACCGTCGCCAGGGGCTCGCCGAAGGGATCCGTCAGCGTGGCGACGGCCTGCCCCCGGGCGACGCGATCCCCGAGGCGGACGAGGGGCCGGAAGATGCCGCTTTTCGGGGCGCGCAGCCAGCGGCTGCTGCGGGCGACGGGGGGGCCGGCGGTGCGAGCCGCCGGCTGTGGCGCGATCTCTGATGCCTCCGTGCCGCCGAGGACGTGCAGGGCGGCGAGCACCGAGAGGACACCCCGGGCGCCCACCCAGGCGGCGGCCTCGTCGAAGCGAAGCGCCTCTCCCGCCTCGTAGAGGAGGCAGGTCTTCCCCAGCCCGGCACAGGCGCGGCGCAGCGATCCATCGGGCGCTGCCTTCTCGAGCACGATCGGCGGACCAAAGGCCCGGGCCAGGTCGCGGGCGGCGGACGCGCCGGGGTCGATGCGGATCTGGGGGAGGTTCTCGCGATGCGCCGCGCCGCTGTGGACGTCGACCACCACGTCGGCCGGCGTCACGAGCGCCTCCATGAGCTGGGCGGCGAGGCGGGCCGCCAGGGAGCCCTGGCGCCGGCCGGGGAAGGCCCGGTTCAGGTCCCGGCGATCGGGGAGGTAGCGGCTCCGGCAGGCGAGGCCGTACGGGTTGACGCAGGGCGCCACGAGGAGGGTGCCCCTCAGCAGCCGCGCCTCGACGCTGGCAAGGAGGCGCCGCGCCACCTCGAGTCCCAGGATCTCGTCTCCATGGACCCCGCCGACGAGGAGCAGGGTGGGGCCCGGCTGGGCCCCGCGGAGGACCTCCACTGGGAGCGAGAGCGGCTCGACCGAGCAGAGGCCGGGGAGGGGCAGCTCGACCCGGGTGCGACGTCCCGGGGGACAGGGGGTTCCGCCGATGCGCCCGTCACCCATCGGGTGTGCCTTCGCTGCCCGCCCGTGCGCCAAGGCAGTCCTGTTCCGGCGCCGTGTCGCCGCCTTGTCTCGCTGTGCTGTCCATGGCCGGCCCAGCCTATCCCTTCCCGCCTCTTTTGCTACAGTGGGCGCCATGGCACGCCCACGGTTCCTCGCGCCCCGCCCGCTCCACCGCCGCCTCGGCCGGGCCGGCCCGAGCGCACTCACCCGTCTCGCCGTGCTCCTCGCGGCGCTCGGTGCCGCCGTGCCCGCGGCCGCACGGGGTTCGCGGGGCTTTCTATGGCAGGTGGAGAAGGACGGGCGGAAGGGATACCTCCTCGGCTCGGTGCACATGGGCGACGAGCGCCTCTACCCCTTGAGCGCCGCCACCGAGCAGGCATGGCGGACTTCGAAGGTCCTGGTGGTCGAGGCGGACGTCAGTGGCTCGGGGATGGCCGCGCTCCAAGGTGCGGCGATGGAGGCCATGTACCAGGATGGCAGCACCCTCGCCGACCACATCCCCAAGCCGCTTCTCGAGCGGACGCTCCGGGCGCTCGAGGGCTCGGCCCTGCCCAAGGAGATGTTCCTGCGCTTCAAGCCCTGGCTGGTCGCCATGCAGCTGACCTCTCTCGGCTTCCAGAAGGCCGGCCTCGACCCCAAGCTGGGCCTCGATATGCACTTTCTGGAGCGCGCCAGGGAGGAGGGCCGCCCGGTGGAGGAGCTCGAGGGCCTGGCGTTCCAGCTCGCCCTCTTCAGCGGCTTCACCGACGAGGAGCAGGTGCTCTTTCTCGAGTACACCCTCGAGGACATCGAGCACGTCGCCTCGCAGGTCCAGACCCTGATGAAGGCGTTCAAGGAGGGCGACGAGAAGATCCTGGCCAAGCTCTCTCGGGAGGCGCTGGCGAAGAACCCGAAGCTCGAGCCCATCTTCCACAAGCTCTACGACACGCGCAACGCCAAGATGGCCGAGCGGGTCGACAGCCTCATCCGGGCGGGGAAGGTGCCCTTCGTGGTGGTGGGCGCAGGCCACCTCGTCGGCCGCGAGGGGCTCCTCGAGCTGCTCGAGAAGAAGGGGTACACGGTTACCCGCCTGTAAGGCCCGCCGCGTTCCGGTGCGCCGCCTCGCCGCGCGGAGCCCGGCGGGACCGGAGCGGGGAAGCTCCGCAGGCGACCCCTTCCACCGCAAGCGAGCCTCCGGGGTATGCTCCCCGCGTGAGCACGCGCCTCCACATGACCCTGGTGGCGGTCACCGCATTCCTCGTGATGGGGCAGGTCTCGAAGCTGCGAGCCTGGGTGGACGGGAGCGTCCCACCTACGCCCGAGGTGGGCGACCTCCTGGTGGCGCGGCCGGGACGGGTGGACGCCACCTTCGACAAGACCCTGGTCCTGGTGGTGGAGAAGAACGACCGGGGCACCACCGGGCTCGTGATCAACCGCCGCACCCCGCCGCCCCACCTCGGCTTCGTCGCCTGGCCGGAGGACGAGGGGTGGGGCGGGCCGCTGCAGCCGGATGCGCGCTTCGTGCTCGCGCCGGCGAAGTTTCCTGGGGCCACCTGGGTCGGCGACGGGATCTGGTACGCCAACACCGCCGGCCGGGCCGTGCCAGAGGGCAGCCGCCGCTTCCGCGGCTGGGCCGGCTGGGTCCCCGGGCAGCTCGAGGCGGAGGTGGCCGCGGGCGGCTGGTTGGTGCTTCCCGCCCGGCCCGAGCAGGTCTTCGGCGGGGAACCGTCCTGGGCCGAGGTGGTGGCCGCGTCGATGCGGGAGGCCTTTGCCGGATGAACCTGCCTGCGCGCGAGCTGGCGGTGCGGGCCGCCGGGGTGGTGAAGCGCTTCGGCGAGTTCACGGCGCTCGACGGACTCGACATGCACCTCGTCCGCGGCAGCTTCTACGCCTTCTTGGGCCCCAACGGCGCCGGCAAGTCGACCACCCTCTCGGTGTTCACCGGGGTCTACGAGCCCGACGCAGGCGAGGTGGAGATCCTGGGCTTCGATGCGCGCACGCACCCCCTCGAGGTGAAGCGGCGCATCGGGGTGGTGCCGGAGGAGCTGGCGCTCTTCGAGCGGCTGACCGGGCGGCAGTACCTCGTCTTCTGCGGCCGGATGTACGGGCTCGAGGCCGCCGAGGCGGAGGCGCGGGGCGAGGAACTTCTGCGGCTGACCGACCTCGAGGCCCGCGCCGATGCGCTGGTGGCCGAGTACTCGAAGGGGATGCGCCGGCGTCTGGCCATCGCCGCAGCACTCATCCACGGTCCCGAGCTGGTCTTCCTCGACGAGCCCTTCGAGGGCATCGACGTGATGGCCGCCGGCGTGGTGCGCGAGCTGCTCTCCGAACTCTCCCGGAGCGGCGTCACCCTGCTGCTCACCACCCACGTCCTCGAGGTGGCCGAGCGGCTCGCCACGCACGCGGGCATCATCCGCGGGGGACGCATGGCGGACGAGGGCACCCTCGAGGCCCTGAAGGCCCGCCATGGCGCGGGCAGCCTGGCCGAGGTCTTCGAGCGCATCGTCGGCGCTCCTGCCTCCAAGGGGGTGCGCCTCTCCTTCTACGACGCCGCGCACCCCGCCCGAGAGGGCACCTGAACGAGCCATGCGCGCGCCCCCGCCCGTCCCCGGCTTCGCCCGCCACCTCCTCCTCCTGTGGCGGATGCGCGTGGACTCGGCCCTCGGCGCTCGGAGGGGCCCGGGGCGCCTCTTCGCCGTCGCCGGATACCTGGCCAGCGCCCTCCCGGCGCTTCCGCTCGCCGCCGGAGGCTATGCCCTCCTCACCTGGAGCCCCATCGCCCGCTCCCACCTGTGGCCTCGCCTCTTCTACGACCTCCTCGCCTTCGTCACCTTCTGTGTGTGGGTCGCCTGGCCGGTGATGAGCGCCCGGGTCGACGACCACAGCGAGCTGCGGCGCTTCCTCGCCTTTCCCATCACCCCCTGGCGCCTCCTCGTCGCCTCCTCCCTCGCCACGCTGGTCGAGCCGCTCGGCCTCGTGCTGACGGCACCGCTGCTGGGAGCCACCTTTGGGTACCTCTCCCTCCTGGATCTCTCACCCTGGGCGGCACTGCCCCATCTCGCCGCCTTTCTGGTCCTGTGCGTCGCGTGGAGTCGGGCGGCGCTCCACCTGGTGATCGGTGTCTTGCGCCGCCGCCGCGGGGCGCAGGCCATCGGTGGCTTTTTCGCCGTGGTCGTGGCCGTCTCGCTGCTCATCCCCCCGGTCGATACCTCGTGGCTCGAGGGCGCCGGCGGCACCCTCGGTGGCGTGTCCCCGGAGTTTGCGCTGCAGGCGGCGCTCGGGCTCTCGCGGGTGCCCACCGGCTACCTGGGGGAGGGGCTTCGCACGCTGGCCGCAGGCTCGCTGCGGGGGGCTCTCCTCGAGTGGGGGCTCCTCGCCGCCTTCGCGGGGGTGGGGCTCTACTATGCCTGGCGGCTCCTGCTCGAGTTCCGGGACGTGAGCGGACGCCGCGGCGCCGGCAGCGTGCGAGTGCGCCGGGGGCTTCGGCCCTTCGCGCGGACGCGCTCGGTGCTGGCCACCCTGGTGGTCCGCGAGGCGCTCGATCTGTGGCGCAACCCGCGGGCGCGACTGCTCGCCTTCGTGCCGCTGCTCCTCGCGGTGCTGATCCGTGTCTTCTCGGGACGCGACTTGATCCTCCACCTGGTGCCCGCCCGCGCCGATGCCTGGCTGATGGGAGGCCTGGTGCTCTACGCCGCGATCGTCTTCGGCACCACCTTCGCCCAGAACATCTTCGGCTACGACGACCGCGGCTTTGCCCTCTACCTGAGCGCGCCGGTGGATCTGGGCACCGTGGCCAGGGCGAAGAACCTCGTGCACGGGGCGACGGCACTCCTCATGGCCCTGGGCTTCACCGTCTTCTATCGCCTCTACTTCGGGGCCGGCGGCCTCTTCGACGCCGCCGCCGCGCTCCTCGCCGTCGCCACCGTGGTGCCCATCCTGACGGCGAGCGGCAACGTGACCAGCGCCCTGTGGCCGGTGCGCTACCACACGACCCTCGACCGTCGCGATCGCCAGCCCCGGGCTGCGATGCTCTTCGGCCTCTCCTCCGCCGGGCTCGGCGTCGCCCCCTGGGCGGCGGTGCTGGGACGCCTCGGCGAGGGGCCCCTCGGTGCCAGCCACCTCGCGGTCCTGGCGGCGGTCGCGCTCGTCGCCTGGATCGTCGCAGGCCTGACCCACCGGCGGGCCGTGCGTCTCTTGGTGCGGCGGCGCGAGGCCATCCTCCAGGCCATCAGCCGCGACGGTTAGGCTCAGGGCGTCGGCGCCTCGGGCGGCGAGGCCCCCGGCGCATGCGCCACCACCGGAGCGCTCCCAAGCCGCCTCGCGCCGGGCACCGGGAAGGCGCCCGTCAGTCCACGGCGTCCACCACCTTGAAGATGGCCTGCCGGTAGTAGCGCAGCTCCTCGATGGACTGCTGAATGTCCGCGAGCGCCGTGTGGCGCCCGTCGTCCGGCTTGGTGTAGGTGACCCCGTACCAGCGCTGGGCGAGCTCCTTCACCGTGGAGACGTCCACGATGCGGTAGTGGAGGTAGCCGTCGAGCTGGGGCATGTAGCGGGCAAGGAAGCGGCGGTCCTGTCCCACCGAGTTGCCCGCCAGCCGAGCCTTCCGGTAGGCGGCATGTTCCGTGAGCAGGCCCATGGCCTGGCGCTCGGCGTCGGCGACGGTGGCCTCGCTCTCGCGGATGGCGTCGAGGAGGCCCGATCGCTGGTGCATCTGCCGCACGTAGGGCTCCATCCGCTCGAGCACCGAGTCCGGCTGCCAGATGGTCACCTCCAAGGGATCACCGATGGGCTCGAGATCCCAATCGGTGAGGACCAGCGCGAGCTGCACGATGACGTCCCGCTCCGGATCGAGCCCGGTCATCTCCAGGTCGATCCACGCCAGCACCTCGTCCTGCCGCGCCACCTGCCCACTCATAGCGGCAGCCCTACAGGTGGGCAAGTCCGGCCGAGTCTTCTGCTATGGTCGCGCCGGTGAAGGCGATCGAGGTTCGAGGCGTGTGCAAGACCTTCCGCGGCCTCTTCGGTCGCCCGGGGAAGGAGGCCCTGCGTGGGGTCGATCTCGAGGTCAGTGCGGGCACCGCCTTCGGCCTCATCGGCCTCAACGGCGCGGGCAAGACGACCTTCATCAAGATCCTCCTCGCCATCGTCCACCCCGATGGCGGCGAGGTGGAGGTCCTTTCGGGGAGCCCGCAGGATCTCAGCGTGCGCCGCCGCATCGGCTATCTGCCCGAGCGGCTGCACCTTCCCGGCGCCTGGACGCCGCGGCACTTCCTCCGGTCGGTGGCGCGCATGAAGGGGATCCGCCACGCCCACGACGAGGTGGAGCGGCAGCTTGGGCGGGTGGGCATGCGGGCGGAGGGCAGCCGGCGCATGAAGGGCTTCTCGAAGGGGATGCGACAGCGCGTCGGGCTCGCCGCGGCGCTCTTGGGCGAGCCCGACCTCCTCGTCCTCGACGAGCCCACCGATGGGGTCGACCCCCTCGGGCGCGTCGAGGTGCGGCGGCTCCTCGCCGAGGAGCGCGCGCGCGGTGCGACGCTCTTTCTCAACTCCCACCTCCTCGCCGAGACCGAGCGCATCTGCGATCACATTGGCATCCTCTCCGCCGGGCGACTCGTCTGCACGGGGCCGCTCGAGGCGCTCGCGGGGCGGGGCGACCGGTATCGCCTGCGCTTCGCGCCTGGCTACGACCCGGAGCGGCTCTGCGGCCTCGGCTTCGAGAACGGGGATGAATCCGATGTGTGGCGCATCACCGCCACCCGCCCGGAGGAGGTCTCCGAGGCCGTGGTGAAAGCCCGTCAGGCCGGGGCACACGTTGTCGAGGTCGGCCCGGACACGCGGGATCTGGAGAGCATCCTCGCGGAGGTGGTGGAGCGGTGAGGCGCGTCTTCACGGTGGCCGGCGACCTCCTGCGCGAGGCGGCGGCGCGCAAGTGGTTCCTGGCGCTGGGGCTGGGCTTGAGCGCCGTCCTGCTCACCCTCGCCCTGGCGCTGCGCCTCGAAGTGGTCGACGGTGCACTGGCCGCCTCCCGCCTCTTCGGGGCGCTCCTCGACGACCGGATCCAGAGTGCCGAGGTGGCGCTGCGGCCTGTCTATCTTGCGGCCACCTACCTCGTCTTCTATGGCGGTGCCGTCTTCGGCATCCTCGCCTGCGCCGACTTCGGGCCCAGCCTCCTCGCCGAGGGGCGGATCGAGCACCTGCTCTCGCTGCCGCTGCGGCGCTGGGAGCTGCTGCTGGGCACCTTTCTGGGGGTGCTCGTCCTGGGCCTCGTCTGCGCCCTCTACGCCTCCGGTGGGCTCACGGTGATCCTGGGGGTGAAGACGGGGGTGTGGTCGCTGCGCCCCCTGATCGCTGCGGCGCTGGCGGTGGCCGCGTTCACCGCCCTCTACGCCGTGATGCTCACCACCGCCGTTTTCGTGCGCAGCGCCGCGCTCTCCGCCTTCGCCGGCGGCATCACCTTCGTCCTCGGCATCGTGGCCGGCTACCGCGCCAATCTGGCCCGCCTCTTCGAGGTGGGCCTCGCCCGCGACCTCTTCGAGGGGGTGACCTTCTTGCTCCCGCGCCTCTCGACGCTCGCCGATCTCGCAGCCGGGATCGCGGGGGGGAAGGCGGTGCCCGGCTGGGAGCTGTTGCGAGTGACCCTGGGCGTGGTGCTCTTCGGCGCTTCCGTGTGGCTGGTGGGGGTGTGGAAGTTCACGGGAAAGGACTACTGATGCGAGCCGGCCGCGCGCGCGCCGTTGCGAGGTCTGGGTGGCCCTGCACGGAGCGCTTCGCGGCGCAGCCCCGAGGAGGACCCCGTCATGCCTGATTCGTCCCGCACCTCGCCCTCACGCCTCGGGCCGCCGGCGCGGCGCCGGGGACGGATCGGGTGGCTCCTCGGCGCCGCGGCGCTGCTGCTGCTTGCCGCGGTGCTCATGTCCACCCCGCGCGACGAGGTGCCGCGGACCCCAGAGGCCCCCGCGGTGCGGATTCCCATGGGGCGGGATCCGGCGGAGTCCGACCGAGCCAAGGCGCGCCTTCGGCCCTTGCCTCCGCCCCCCGCGCCGCCCGGCGCGCCCGAAGAGCCCGTCCCCGAAGCGCGGGATCCACGGCTCTCGGCGCTCGCCGCCCCGCCGCTGCCAAATGCTTCGCACCCTCTGCCCCCGCCCGCCGGACCGTCGTCTTCGAGGCAAACGCGGTGCGCCATTCGGCGTTTGGCGAGCTCTTGCTGCGCTGCCTGGGCGAGGCGGAGGACAGCCCCCTCGAGGAGATGAAACGGGAACTCGGCCTCGACCCCACCGAGGACATCGATCGCATCGCCGTACAGGACGACGTTCTCCTCGTCAGTGGCTTCTTCGAGGGCGTCGATTTCGATCGCCTCCTCGAAGACCGCGGCCGGGCCCCCTACGGTGATGCGGCGGTCATCTATGCGCCGCGGCCCGGCGGAGGATCGGAGGGCTCGGAGGCGATCGGAATCTGGGACGATTCGCTGGTGGTCGTGGGCCCAAGCGAGGAGGCGGTGCGCGCCGCCATCGATCGCATCGAGGGACGCGCGCCCCTCGAACCGGGGGCGCTCGACGTCTTCGACGCCTACGGCGAGGTCTACGGGCGCCTCGGTCCGACGCTGCTCGCACGGATCGCGGCGGGCTTCGATCCGACGCTCGAAGCGCGCATCAACGAGATCGTGGAGGCGATGGAGCTGCACGTGGATGCCCAGCGGGACATCGGCATGCGCCTTTCGGTGCGCGGCCGGCGGCCGGAGGAGATGGAGCAGCTCGCCCGCGCCCTCGGCGGGGCGCTCGCGGCGGCGCGCCTTGCTGCCCAGGAGTCGGGCGACGAGGATCTCGCTCGCCTCCTCGACTATGCCGAGATCGACCCGGCGGGCGCCTACTTCGATCTCAGGCTGGCAGTCCCCTTCGAGTTCATCGAGGAGAAGCTCGGCGACTGCCGGTGGGTGCGGCGCCGGTCAGCGACGCCGTCCGAGGAGGGGCACGATGCGCCCGCGGATGCGGCGCCCGCGGATCCAGAGGAGGGCGCAGGTGACGGGTAGCGAGAAGCGACGGGGACCGGCGCTGCCCGGGTTGAGATGGAGCCGCCCCCTGCGGCGTACGTACTCGGGCTGGTGGCTGTGTCCAAAGATCACCGCATCACAGTCGTCGAGCGGCGTCTCGAGGTCCTGCCGGCGATGAACGATGCGAAGTCGCGCCGCACCCACCTCGAGGTCGAGGAGGTCGGGCAGGGCCTGTGCCCACCGGTGGGGCAGGTCGACGTTGCCGCGCACCGCATAGACCGGCGCGATGGCCTCGAGCACTTCGAGCACCTCTTGGCTCCCGATGTCCCCCGCATGGACGATGAGGTCGGCGCCTCGGAACGCCTGCGACAGTTCGGGGCGCACGAGCCCGTGGGTGTCGGAGACCACGCCCACTCGCCAGAGCGCCTCTGAGACGCCGCGACTCATGCCAGGCCGTAGCGGCTCATCTTCTTGAGGAGGCCCTGCCGCGAGAGGCCGAGCGCCTCGGCGGCCCGGGTTCGGTTCCCCTCGTGGGCGGCGAGCGCGGCCTCGATCTCCCGGCGCTCGAGCGCCTCGATCTTTTGGGCGAGACTTACCGCGCCCGGAGCGGCGGCGGGCTTGGTTTCCGCCTCGGCCCGCGCCTGCGTGAACGCGAAGTCCTCGGGCAGGACCTCGCGCCGCTCTCCCGCGAGGACGGTGGCGCGCTGCATCTCGAAGCGAAGCTCCCGCAGGTTGCCCGGCCAGGCGTGGGTGAAGAGGGCCGCCTCCGCCGCGGGGGAGAGCACCTTCGGCCGGGCCCCGGGGGCCAGTGTGGCGGCGCGGTTCAGGAAGTGTCGCGCAAGGAGGGGCAGATCCTCGGGACGCTCCCGGAGGGGGGGCAGGCGCACCTCTGCTCCGCGGATGCGCCAGTAGAGATCCTCGCGGAAGGCGCCCTCGCGCTGAAGGGCCTCGAGGTCCCGGTTGGTGGCCGAGAGGATACGCACGTCCACCTGCAGCGGTCGGTCCCGCCCCACCGGCAGGATCTCCCCCGTCTCCAGGACACGCAGCAGCTTCACCTGCAGCGCCGGCGGCATGTCACCCACCTCGTCGAGGAAGAGGGTTCCTCCATCGGCCTCGACGAAGAGACCCTTCCGGCTCGTGTGGGCGCCGGTGAACGCCCCCTTCACGTGGCCGAAGAGCGTCGACTCGAGGAGGGACTCGGAGAGCGCGCCGCAGTTGATGGCGAGGAAGGGGCGTCCCGCCCGCCGGCTCTGTGCGTGCATGGCGCGGGCGAGGAGTTCCTTTCCGGTCCCGTTCTCGCCGGTGATGAGGACGGGCAGGTCGGTGCCGGCGAGCCGCTCGGCGAAGCGCAGCGCCTCCCGGAAGCTCGGCGAGTCGCCCACCAGCGTCGCCTCCGCGTGCTCCTGGGCCAGGGAGCGCTGCAGGCTCTCCACCTGCCGTTCGAGGCGCCACCGCTCGAGGGCGCGTTGCGCCACGATCAGGAGCACGTCCGGATCGACCGGCTTGGTCAAGAAGTCGTAGGCGCCGAGCCGCACCGCCTCCACCATGAAGTGCCGGTCGCCGGCCCCCGAGGCGACGATCACCTTCGTCTCGGGGTGTGTCGTGGTGAGGCGCCGCAGGAGGGCGAGACCTGCCTCCACCGTTCCCTCGGGCGGGAGCATCAGGTCGAGGAGGATCACCGGGTAGGTGCCCTCGGCGAGCCGTCGCTCGGCGGACGGGCGGTCGTCGGCTTCCTCCACCGCATAGCCCGCATCCTCGAGGAGCCCGCGGTACAAGGTCCGGAAGGCATGGTCGTCCTCCACGAGGAGGAGGGGCGCCCGTTGTGGCTCGTGTTCGCTCATGCGGCTCCCGCGGCGGCCGCCAGGATCTGCTGGCGAAGGGGCAGGACGAGGTCGAAACGTGCGCCCCCAAGTGTCTCACTTCTCGAGGCGCGGATCTCGCCGCCGTGGCGCTCGACGATGCGCCGGGCGATGGCGAGGCCCAGGCCCGTGCCCGGCCGCGGACCCTCACGCTTGCGGCCGGTGACGAAGGGCTCGAAGATGCGGCCGCGGATGGGCTCGGGAATGCCCGGGCCGCTGTCCTCGACCCGGATCTCCATGTGCTCCCCGCGGGCGCCGGCGTGCACCCTCACTCGGCGCACCTCGCATTCGCGAAGCGCGAGCAGGGCATTCTCGAAGAGCACCACGAAGGTCTGCAGCAGCTGCGCCTGGTCTGCCTCGATGCAGGGCTGCTCCGGTGCATCGCATTCGAAGTCGACCGGGTCCGGTGCGGCCTGGCCCAGCCCCTGCCGGGCGGTGGACCAGGCCAGCGCGATCGTCGCGTCCAGGCGCACCTCGCGCAGTTCGAGCGCCGCCGGCCGCCCGTAGCGCAGGAGATCCTCCACGAAGCGCTCCGCCCGGCGGATCTGCTCGCGCATTTGGGCCAGGGTCTCGGGGTCGGCCCCCTGGCGCGCGAGACGCGAGAGGTGGATCTGCAGGACGCCCAGCGGATTGCGGACCTCGTGGGCGACCGCGCTGGTCAGCGCGCCGATCTCCGCGAGGCGCTCGGCGTGGTCGGCGCGGCGCTCCTGCTGCACGAGCTCGCGGGCCAGGTCCACCGCCCCGGCGCGTGACGGGATGAGGGTCCGCCCGATGCGCTCCTGCAGGCGCTGCCGCAGCGGCTCGAAGGCCAGCGCCGCCATCGCCAGGAGAAAGAAGGTCGACAGACCGTACTCGACGGTCACCGGCTCGCCACTGTGCTGCATCAGCGCGAGCACCCCGAAGAGGAAGCCTGCCGAGAGCAATGCGGCGATCGCCGAGTAGAGCATGCTGCGATCGAGAAGGCGCCGCTCGGCGGCCGGCTGCTGATCGCGCACCACGTAGGCGAGGATGAAGAGGGAGGCGAGCACGAGGTAGAGCCCGATGGGGGAGAGCACGCCGTGGGCAAGGAGCAGCGCGTTGGACCAGGCGCCCAGGTAGCTCACCGCGCCCGCGGCGCCCAGGCTGAGCAGCTGTCGCCGCCGCGGCGCTTCGGCGCGGCGCCACTCGCGCTGCAGGCGCCAGAGGGGGACGGTCGCGGCGACCACCGCGAGGGCGATCGAATGCCAGAAGAAGGGGCCGGCAGTGAGCGAGAGGGGATCGTAGAGGAGCCCCGGCCGGACCGCGGCGAAGAGGAAGAGGAACCAGGCGACGGCGTAGGCCGCCCAGACGAGGCCGTAGCGCCGCGCCCGCACGAAGTCGTAGGCGGCGTGGAGGAAGGCGGCGGCGACGAAGGTGCCCGAGGCGACCAGCCGCTGCCCCAGCTCCGCCGTCTGCGGGAGGAAGGCCAAGAGCAGCGTGCCCACCCAGAAGGCGATGGAGAGGGTGTAGACGACCAGGCCACGTGCGCCCGAGCCGTGGAGCAGCGCCGTGAAGAAGAGGAGGAGCGAGACGGCGAGGAGGGGGAGCAGGCTGTAGAGGTAGAGCGCTGCCATCGGCCGTTTTCTTAGTTCAGGGAGGTGACGGCTGCACCCCGCCTGGGCGCGTGCCGCTGCCCTTCGTCGCTGTGCTGCGCCGCCTTGGGGCCAAAGAGCCGAAGGGGGCGCCTCCACCTACGGCCGGTAGGCGATGCCGGCGCCCAGGAGGAAGGCATCCGGCCGCAGCGCCGCGCCGGAGAGCCCCTGCGCGTCGGCGAGCAGGCGCTCGTAGTGGAGATCGGCGAAGAGGAGCAGGTGGCGGCCCAGCGCCAGCTCGGCACCCAGGCCGGCGCGGAGCCCGAAGAGGGGGCCTCCCAGCCCGGGCCGGTCCTCGCGCGCGGGGATGCCGGGGAAGAAGGCGCCTCCGGCCGAGGCGTAGACGGCGAGGCGGCCCGTCTGAAGCGGGTAGAGCCGCAGGGCGAGGCGGGCCCCGAGGGGGGCGCGCGCCAGGGGCTGCAGCAGGGCGGTGACCGCCACGCCCAGGAGAGGGCCGGCGCGCAGCCGCCCGACGACGCCCGAGGCGAGGCCCCCGGTCAGCTCCACGTCGCCGCGCAGGCCGAGGGCGAGGTCCAGGGAAGGCGCAGCCTCCGAGGCAGCCGCCGCAGGGGGCGCCGGCGGCAGGGCGTCGCGGACCGCAGGATCGGCGTGGGCGAGCGACCAGACCAGGGCGGGCAGCACGTCCAGGACCGGCTCGGCGGTCTGCGCCCCGGGCACCCGGCGGCCTACCCGCGCGACCACCGTCGCGCTCGAGGGGTCGAGGAGCGAGAGGTTGACCACCAGGGAGGAGCCGATGCGCGCCACGTCGCCGGTCAGCGCCCGCTGGGCGCCCAGTGCGCCCCCGATCTCCGCCAGACAGCTCGAGTCCTCGGAGCAGCCGAGGAGCTGCCGCTGCGCCTCGAGGCCGAGCAGGGCTTGGATCTCGGAGGCTCCGATCACCTGGTACACGTCCAGCGCGGCCACCTGGCTCTGGGTGTAGCTGGAGATCGCGTCGACCAGATCGGTGTCGAGGCCGGCGGCCGGCGTGAGCCCCAGGAAGGCCAGCTTGGGTGCTCCGCCGGCAGCGGGTGCACGGTCCGCGCGCGCGTCCTCTGCTGCCGCGTCCGCTTCCGGGGCCTGGGCCGAGGCGAGTGAGGCGGGGGAGAGGAGCGCGAGGCCCACCAGCCACCCCGCCGTGCACCGCGCGACTTGGGCCACCACCGTAAGCGCCATGCTGCCCTGCATGGCGGCAGTCTAGGGGACCCGGCGCCGGAAGAGGAAGAGGAGGAAGAAGACGGCCGCCTGCACGAGGATGATCGCGGCACCGCTCGGCAGGTCCAGGGCGTAGGAGAGGGCGAGCCCCGCCACCACGCTGCCGGCGCCGAGGGCCATCGCCCAGAGGGTCATCGTGAGGAAGCGCTCCGCCAGGAGCCGGCCGGCGGCGGCGGGGACGACCAGGAAGGCGGCGACGAGCACGATGCCCACCATCTTCACTGCGAGGACCACCGTAAGCGCGACCGACCCGGCGAGGAGGTGGTCGTCGCGTAGCACCGGCAGCCGGTCGGCGATGGCCAGCTCCCGATCGAAGGTGGCGTAGGCCCAGCGCGGCCACAGGCGCACCGTGGCGAGGGTGAGGCAGAGCATTGCCGCGGTCGCCCACAGGTCGCTCGTTCGGACCGAGAGCATGGAACCGAAGAGGTAGGCCATCGCGTCGGCGGAGTACTGGGTGCGAAGCGCGAGGAAGACCACGCCCAGGGCGGTGGCCACCGAGAAGAAGATGCCGATGGCGGTGTCCCCGGAGATGCGGCCGGGTGCCGCCGAGGTCGTGGCGGTGATGCCGAGGGCCACCGCCACGGTGAACGGCAGCGCCGTCCACAGGGGGTCGACGCCCAGGAGGAGGCCCAGCGCCACACCCCCGAAGGCGGCATGGGCCAGGCCGCTGCCCAGGAACGCGAGGCGGCGCTGCACCACCAGGGGGCCGAAGTAGCCGCCGAGCACCGCCAGCATCAGCCCCGCGGCGAGCGCCCGCTGCATGAAGGGCAGGGAGAGCGCCTCCATCACCGCTACCTCCGCACCTGGAAGATGGTCTCGTGGTGGTGCTCGGTATGGCCGTAGGCGCGGCGCAGATTCGCTTCGGCCAGCGCCTCGGCCGGGGGCCCGAAGGCCACGCACTCCCGTGCGAGGAGGAGCACGTGGGTGGCGTGGTGATAGGCCGCCTCCCAGTCGTGGGTGACCATCAGCACCGTGCCCTTCGACTCGTGCTGGTAGTCCTCGAGGGCGTGGTGCAGGTCGGCCATGCCCACCGTGTCGACGCCCGTCCCCGGCTCGTCGAGGAGGAGCATCTTCGGATGGGAGGCCAGCGCGCGCGCCAGGTAGATGCGCTGCAGCTGTCCGCCCGAGAGGCGCCGGATGGGCTGTTGTGCGAGGGCGCCCGCGCCCACCTGGTCGAGGGCCGCCATCGCCCGGACCCTCTGGTCGGCGTCGATGCGCACCGGCCAGCGGCCGGTCAGGCCCGTGACGACCAGCTCGATCGACAGGGCCGGGAAGGACCGGTCCTGCGTCTTGAGCTGCGGGACGTAGCCGAGGGCCCCCCGGGGCAGGGTGCGCGGGGCTCGGCCGAGCACCCGGATCCTGCCGCTCGTGGGCGTGAGCAGCCCCAGGATGAGCCGGAAGAGGGTGGACTTCCCCGCGCCGTTGGGGCCGACGATGGAGACGAAGGCCCCCTCGGGTACGGTCAGCGTCAGATCCTCGAGGGCCGCGAGGGCGCCGAAGCGGACGCTCACCCCGTCGAGTTCGAGCGCCGGC
>CAYYHA010000011.1:0-21577 GCA_964471535.1 uncultured Myxococcia bacterium
GGTGCGCATCGTCGACTTCACCGACATTCGCTGCCCCCATTGCCGGAAGCTGCACGAGGATCTCGGGACCCTCCGCGAGGAGGTGGGCGATCTCTTCAGCATCGACAACCGGCACTTTCCCCTCGATTCGAGCTGCAATGCCAAGCTCCCCATGCCGCCGAAGGACGGCGTCTCGTGTCTCGCCGCCAAGGCGCAGATCTGCATGGAGGGCGATCCCAAGGCCTGGGATTTCAGCAGCGCGCTCTTCGAGGCTCAGCGTGATCTCTCGGAGCAGAAGATCTATGAGATCGCCTCGCGCTTCACCGACGTGGACCGGCTGAAGGCCTGCATGCGCTCGGAACAGACCGAGGCGACGCTGCAGGACGACATCGCGCTGGCCTGGAACTTGGGCATCGAGGGCACGCCGCTCGTCTTCGTCAACGACCGGCGGGCTCCCAGCTTCAGCGGGCTGCTCTACCTGCTCATCCTCAACGAGGGGCGCAGCACCCACCCGGCCTTCAAGGCCCTGCCGCCCCCCAGCCTCTCGGCGCACATGCACTAGCGGCGGCGCGAGGCGCGGCCGCCCGGGCCCGGCCTCGTCACTCTCCGCGGGCGACCTTCCCGGTCTGCGCCTGCCGCGCTGTGGCCCGCGCGGCGCGCAGGCCCGCCTCGAAGCCCGCCCGATAACCCTCGGCATAGGCGCAGACGGCGCACTTGTGGCGACCGGTGCCACCCTGGCTTTCGCCCAAGGCCCGCAAGATGTCTCGCGGGGCTGGCTGGCCGTGCTTGCAGCATTCCTGTTCCATTCCGTTCTTCCTCCTTCCCCTCCGATCGATCGATCGTGCGACCGAATCTGTCAACACGATCCTGGCTGCGGCCCTTATCCGTAGGCGACGGAGCGCGTTCGTGGCCGGCGCGCCTTCAAGTGGGGAGGCTCTTCGACTAAGCTGTGCTCGCCACTCATCGTGAGCGAGCGAGATCTCTTGGCGGCCGTCGTCGACCAGGCCGGCGACGTCCCGAGCGACCGTGGAAGCCTGGCAGAGTGGGCGGAAGACGCAGGTATCTCCGAGGTGCTGAGAGCGCCGGTGGGGGTGCTCGCCGGCGCCGTGGATCCCGCGACGGCGGCGCGTCTGCGCGCCTTCGGACAGGCGTTGACCGTCGCCGACGCGGCGGTGGACGAGCGTTGGACGCGGGCACGCCTCGGTGCCCAGCTCGGCCCGCGTGCCCTCATCCTGCTGCGGGAGACTGCGAGAGGCTACCTCGAAGAGGCCGCCAGGGAGCGGGCGGCGGCTCGGGCACAGGAGGCGCGGCGCCTCGCGAGGCCACCGCCGGAGGACCCGGTGCTGGCGACGGTGTGCGAACGCCTGAAGGCGGCGCGGCGCCCCCTTCGCGCCCGGGTCGAGCCCCTGCGGCAGGAGGCGGTAGACGCCCCGGTACTCCGCTTCGATGCCAAGGGGCATCGCTTCCTCTTCACCGCTGCCGGATGGCCCGAGGTCGAGGTGGATCTCGAGGGCCCGCCGGACTCGCCGGCGCGCGTGCGCTGCTTCGCCTGCGAGGCGCCTTGCGAGCACGCGCTCTGTGCCATCGATGCGGTGCTCGACCGCCTCGCCGCCGGCGCCGAGTCCATCGCCCGGGCCCTGTCCCGCCCCGCGTGGGCGCGCTTCCTCGACGCCGTCGAACAAAGGTCCATCGCCCCCTCCGCCGAGGCCCTCTATTGGTGCGTCTCCTTCGAGACGTCCGTCCCGGAGCCGACGCCGTGGGAAGGCGCGCCAGCGAGTGCGGGCGGGCGACGCCTCCTGGGGGCCCGCTTGTCCCACCGACTCGCCGCTGGGCTCGGGGCCGGGGAGCGCCGCGCGCTCCAGCTCGTCGCAGAGGCGGCCCCGGGGGATCGGGAGACGCGGGCACTCGAGGTCCTCGCCTGCCTTGCCGGCCATCCCAGGCTCGTCGACCCTAAGGGCCGGCCCGTCGAGGTCGCGCGAGTCGGGGTGGGGCTGCGCGTCACCTACGGCGCGGACGGTGCGCTCGCGGTGGCGCCGACGGTCGGGGGCCGGGCCGTGGACCTCGGTGAGCTTCTCTCGTGCACGGCCGGCCCGTGGCTCCTTGCCGAGGTCGACCCGAAGGCACGGAGGATCGAGATCGCCGAGCTTGGCGACGAGGCGCGCACCCTCCTTTCGCTCCTCCATCGCTACGGCACCCGCTTTCCCGCCGAGGCCCAAGACGCCCTCCTCGCCCGGCTGCCCACCCTGCAGGCGGCCTTGCCCCTCGAGCTGCCCGAAGCGTTGAAGGGTGAGGAGGCCGAGCCGGATCCGCGGCCGGTGCTGCGCCTCGATCCCGATCCCGAGCGGGCGCACCTCGATCTCGAGGTGGTCGTGGAGCCCGTTCCCGGCGGGCCTGCCTTTGCGCCAGGGGCCGGCCCCCAGCAGGCGTTCGGGCGCATGGGTCCCGAGCGCGTCTTCGTGGTGCGCCGCCCCAGCGAGGAGCGGCGCCGCGCCACCCATGCACTCCTCGACCTCGGCCTCGATCCGGCAGGCGGCCCCTCGCCGTGGCGGCACACGCTGGAAGGCGATGCCGCCCTCGACGGCGTGTGCGCGCTGCAGCGTCTCGAGGAAGAGGGCGAGATCCGTGTGGTCTGGCCGGCCGACAGACGCCTGTCGGTTCGGGACGCGGGTCTTTCCTCCCTCGAGCTTTCCGTGCAGCAGAGGCGAGACTGGTTCCAGCTCCGCGGCGGGATCCGAGTGGAGGGTGAACTCATCGAGCTGGCGTGTTTGCTCGATGCGCTCGAGGCGGGTCGGCGGTACGTCCCCGTCCGCGGCGGTCTGTGGTGCGCTCTCGAAGGGGCGCTGCGGGAGCGGCTCCTGCGCGCCGCAGAGCTCCTGGATCGGGATGGCCGCGGCCCGCTGAGGGTACCGGAAGGGGTCGCCGCGCCCCTCGGTGAACTCCTCGATGGCGCGGCGGTCGAGGCCCCCCCGGCTTGGGACGAGCTTCGAGAGGCGCTGCGGCGGGCCCGCGTGAGTCCACCGGCTCGTCCACCGCCGGATCTCGAAGCCACGCTGCGCCCCTACCAGCTCGCGGGATTCCGCTGGATGGTGCAACTCGGCCAGTGGGCCCGGGGCTGCGTGCTCGCCGACGACATGGGTCTCGGGAAGACGCTGCAGGCCATCGCCCTCCTCCTCCACCGGCGTCGGCGGGGGCCGGCCTTGGTCGTGGCGCCGACCAGCGTGGGCCCCAATTGGAAGCGGGAACTCGAGCGCTTCGCACCGACCCTTCGGGCCCGCCTCCTCGGTGCCGATCCGCCGAGCGAACGTGCCCGTCGCATCGCCGAGGCCGGTGAGAACGACGTGCTCCTCATCAGCTATGGCCTCCTCACCCGGGAGATACAGGCCCTGTCTGCGCGACGGTTCGGGACACTCGTCCTCGACGAGGCGCAGGCGCTGAAGAACCCCCGCTCCGAGCGCGCCCGCGCGGCGCGTGCCCTCGACGTCGAGTTCTGCCTCGCCCTCACGGGCACCCCCTTGGAGAACAACCTCGGTGAGCTGTGGAGCCTCTTTTCGGTGGTCTGCCCGGGGCTCTTCGGCTCGGCCCGCCGCTTTCGAGAGCGCTTCGTCCGGCCCATCGAGCGCGAGGGGGCAAAGGCGCCGCGCCGCACCCTCGCACGTCTCCTGAAGCCCTTCGTCCTGCGGCGCACCAAGCAGGCCGTGGTGCGCGAGTTGCCTCCGAAGGTGGAGATGGACGTCGAGGTGCTCCTCTCGCCGGCCGAGCGCCGGCTCTACGAAGAGACGCGCCTCTTGGCGGTGGCGCGCCTCACCGGGCACGCCGACCGTGCACGAGAGATAGGGCGGCGCCGCATGGACATCCTCGCGGCGTTGACGCGCCTGCGCCTTCTCGCCTGCGCGCCGGTGCTCGCCGTGCCCGGAGCACCCAAGGAGAGCGCGAAGCTCACCCGCTTCCTCGAGATCGCCTCCGAACTCGAGGCGGAGGGGCACCGCGCCCTGGTCTTCTCCCAGTTCACCCGCTTCCTCTCTCTCGCCCGCGAGGCGGCCGCAGCGCGGGGCATCGCCTCCCTGATGCTCGACGGCTCGACCCCTCAGGCAGAGCGCGGTCACCTCGTAGAGCGCTTCCAATCCGGGGAGGGCACCCTCTTCTTCATCTCCCTGCGCGCGGGGGGCACCGGCCTGAATCTGACCGCCGCCGACCACGTGATCCACCTCGATCCCTGGTGGAATCCGGCCCTCGAGGACCAGGCAACCGACCGCGCCCACCGCATCGGGCAGCGGCGAAGCGTCACCGTCCTCCGCCTCGTCGCCCGAGGCACCATCGAGGAGCAGATTCGTGCCCTCCACGAGGAGAAGCGCGCGCTGCTTAGCGACGTGCTCGCAGGGGCGGGGGAGGCGGCGAGCCTCTCGGTGGAGGCGCTCGAGCAGCTCCTTACCGAGGGTGGCGAGGTCTTCGCCCCGGTCGAAGAAGCGCCGGGCGGGGAGGCGGCGGCGCCCGAGGAGCCGTGGAGCCTCTGATGCAGCCGCAGCCGGCGCCCGCCAGCGGGGCAGGTGGAAAGGGGACTACCGGGTCCAGCGGTCGTACTTCGCCGCCGGCTCGGGGCCGGCGAAGACCTGCAGCGCCTTCAGGGGATGCTCTCCGCCCTGGAACGAGACCTTCGCATTCGCCGGCATGAAGATCGTCGTCCCTGGCTCCACCGCGTACATCACCCCGTCGATGACGATGGTCCCGTCCCCCTCGAGGACGTGGATGTACTCCTCGGTGCTGTCCCGATGTTCGGGCACCTTCGCGCCTGCCTCCATCTCCAGGAGGCCGAGGAAGGCGTTGAGCCCCCGGGCGAGGAAGGTGATCTTGGCCTTGCCCGAGGGGGCGATGCGGGTCTCGGCCTCGGAGAGGGGGACCACGGTGGCCGCGATGGGGGTGGGTGTGACCGCGGCAGAGGACGGCTCGGCTGCAGGTGCCTTTGCGTTCGCGGTCGCGGCCTCGCCGCTGGCCACGACGTGGGCCGCGGTGCCGGCGCAGGCGCCGAGAAGGAAGGCGAGGAGGAGAGAGAGCTTCTTCATGGGCGGGACGATAGCACCGCTCCGTCGCGGAGGCCCATGCCCCGGCACGGCCCGCCTGGCCGGCGGCCCGCTTGCGGATTCTGGAGAGGATCTTACCCACTTGCACGCGAGCGCCGATCCGCGTCAACTAGGGGGCGACTGGGGGAAACGTGCGCCGACGAGTTCTCATCATCGATGACGAACCGCTCGCCGGGGAATCGCTGCGCCGGTTGCTCGAGGACACCTATGCGGTGGATCTGGTCTCGAGCGCGGAGGCAGCCTGGGAGCGGCTGAAGGACGACGACGGCTACCACGCCGTGGTCTGCGATCTGATGATGCCCGGGATGACGGGCATGGAGCTGCACGCACGGGTGGCGCGGGAGCGACCGCGGCTCGCGCGGCGCTTCGTCTTCCTCACCGGCGGCGCGTTCACCCAGACGGCGCAGTCCTTCCTCGAGGCGACCGACAGCCCCATCCTCGAGAAGCCCTATGACCTCGACGAGCTCTATGGCGTCCTCGATCGGGTGAGCGGATAGGGCGCCACGCCTCGCGCGGCGGAGGGAGAGAGCGCGAGGGTTCGCAGCCGGATCTGCCGAGGCGGTGCTAGGGATCGGCGGCGTGCGCCGAGGCGGCGTGCGCCGAGGCGGCGGGCCGGGGCAGGCGGGCGGCGAGGAGGAAGAGGAGCGGGGGCACGATCTCCAGGAGCGCGGCGGCCCCGAAGGCGGCCCGGCTCCCGGCGGCGTCGTAGAGGGCGCCGGCGAGCGCATTGCCGGCCACCGAGCCCAACCCGAAGACCAGGGAACCGAAGAGCGCCCGGCCGGTGGCCCGCAGCGCCGGGGGCACGGTCCGCTCGAGGTGGGTGATGCTGGCCACGAAGAAGGCGCCGAAGGAGAGCCCGTGGACGAGCTGCAGGAGGGCGATGGCAGGCCCGGAGGCAAGGAGCGCCATCAGCCCCCATCGAACGGTGCCCGCGAGGGTGGCCAGGGCCAGGATTCCCAGGAGGGGCCAGCGCCGGGCGAGGGGGCGAAAGGCCCACATCACGAGCACCTCTGCGCCTACGGCGAGCGCCACGCTGACCCCCGTCCACACCGGGTTCAGGCCGAGGCCCTCGATGTGGAGGGCGAGGAAGAGGTGGAACGGCGAGAGCGCCGCCCAGTGGACGAGCCCGCCGAGAAAGAAGAAGAGGAGGCGAGGGTCGGCGAGGAGGCGCCGCGCCTCCGCCAAGGAGGGAGCACGGGGGGCCGCCTCGGGAAGGCGGGGGAGGCCCAGGCTCACGGCGGCAGCGCCGATCAACAGTGCGGTGGTGCCGGGCACCACGGCCGCGGCGGCACCGCCGCGGGCCCGCCACAGGGAGAAGCCGGTGGAGGCGAGCACGAAGCCCACCGATCCCCACATGCGAAGCCGCGACCACTCGACCCCGGCGCGCCGTGCGGCCACCACCGCGAGACTGTCGGCCAGGCCGGAGATGGGGGTGTAGAAGAGGCCGAAGACGAGGAGCACCCCCGCTGCGGCGGGCACCGAATGGGCGAAGGCCAAGGGCGCAAAGGCGAGGGCGGCGCCGAAGGTGGCAAGACGCAACAGCGGAGCGACGCGGCGGCTGCGATCCGCTGCGTAGCCCCAGAGGGGCGGCACGCCGATCATCAGCGTGGCGTGGATGCTGGAGAGCAGGGCGATGTCCCCGCCGCCGAAGCCCAGTGCCGCGAAGTGAACCGGCAGGTAGGGCATCCACAGCCCGAGCGCTCCGAAGAGGGCGAAGTAGAAGAGGGAGAAACGAAGAGCCATGGCCGAAATGGAGCGGGCGCCGGCGCGTAGTGCCATGCGAGCGAGCCAAAGTCCAACGCACCCGTCGGGGCTCGCGACGCCGCGTCCGCGGGCAGCCCGCGAGCGGCGCACCCCGTTTCGATTCACACAGGAGGAACCCCCATGACCCGTCTCCACCGCTCCCGCACCGACCGAAAGCTCTGCGGCGTCTGCGGCGGCCTCGGCGAGGCCTTCGACATCGACCCCAACCTCATCCGCATCGCGGCGGTCCTGCTCTTTTTCTTCACCGGCTTCGTCCCGCTCCTCGTCGCCTACGCCGTCGCCTGCTTCCTTCTCCCCGAGGCCGGCGCCGCTGCCGGATGCTGTGCGGGCACCGCCTCCTCGGGCGAGGGCCGGGGTGCCCCGGCGGACGGTGGGGTGCGTCCCGAGGGCACCGCCGAGCCCGCGGGTGCTCGCTAGGGCGGCGGCCCCCTGCCACAATGGCGCGCATGGCGCGCCTGTCCATTCGCGAGGCCGCGCGGGAGCGGCCGACCGGCCTCGCCCTCGTCGCCGGGGAGGGGCGCTTCACCTTCGAGGCGCTCGCCCGCCTGGCCGCGGTGCCGCCGGCCCGCCCGGTGGTCGCCGAGCCGCGCGTCGAGACGGTGGTCGCGCTCCTTGCCGCCCTCGAGGCGCGCCGGCCCTTCCTCCCCCTGCACCCCGCCTGGACGCAGGCGGAGCGCCGCCGCTACCTCGAGGCGCTGGGGGATGGGAAGCTGCCGCCGGAGACGGCGCTCGTCGTGCCCACCTCGGGCAGCGGCGGGCGCCCCAAGGGCGTCCTCCTCTCCGAGGCGGCGCTCGTCGCCTCCGCCGAGGCCAGTTCTGCCAACCTCGGCTGGCAGGAGGACGATCGCTGGCTGCTCTGCCTGCCGCTTGCCCACGTGGGCGGGCTCTCGGTGGTGCTTCGCTGTCTCCTCGCGCGCCGTGCGGTGGTGCTGCTGCCTCGCTTCGAGCCGCATCCCTTCGCCGAGGCCGTCCGCTGCCACCGGGTGACGCTGACCTCGCTGGTGCCGACGCAGCTTCGCCGCCTCCTCGAGATCGACTGGCGTCCTCCTGCGCACCTCCGCGCCGTCCTCCTCGGCGGCGCTTCCGCCCCGCCCGAATTGCTGCGCACGGCCGCCGAGCGGGCGATTCCAGTGCTCACCACCTACGGCGCCACCGAGATGGCCTCGCAGGTGACCACTCAGCGTTACGGCACCCCGCCCGACCCCAGCCAAGGCGCGGGGCCGCCTCTGCCGGGGGTCAAGCTTCGCATCGCCGAGGATGGGGCCATCGAGGTCGACGGTCCGATGAAGATGCTGGGCTACGCCGGAGCGCCGCCCGCGCGCGGCTGGCTTCGCACCGGGGATCTCGGGCGCCTCGATGCCCAGGGTCGCCTCCACGTGCTCGGGCGCGCCGATGCGATGATCGTCAGTGGTGGCGAGAACGTCCACCCGGAGGAGGTGGAGGCGGCGCTGCTCGCCCATCCCAAGGTCCGCGGCGCCTGCGTCGTCGGCCTGCCCGACCCCGAGTGGGGCCAGCGCGTCGTGGCGGCGGTGGAGGCCGACGGGCGGCCCGACCTCGCCGGCTTCCTCCGGGAGCGCCTCGCCGGGCACAAGCGACCGAAGGCCTATCACTTCGTCGCCGCGCTGCCCCGCACCCCCTCGGGAAAGGTGGCCCGTACGGCGGTGGCGCGCCTTCTTTCGCGGACGCGGTAGCAGGCGGCGCGGCGGCCCCTCGGCCGCCTCGGCCGTTTTCTTTTTACCTTTCCCGCTATGCTGTGTCCAAGTGCGTAGATGTGCCGCAGGCGCCCGGCCGAGTGGGCGCTGCGTAGATGGGCCCGGGCGGCCCGAGGCAAGAGAGGCTGGCCATGCACGAAGCGAGGCGATTCGATGGGGTCCGCCCGCCGCTGCAAGCGGGCGGGCTCGCAGCGGTGCTCGCGCTGACGATCCTGAGCTGCTCCCAAGGCCCGGCCCCACAGCCGGACGGGGGAGACAGAGGCGCCGTGGTCCTGCTCTCGCCCACGGATCGCCTGATCCGCGCCACGATGGCGCTTGCGGGCGTGCGGCCCACGGTGGAGGAGCTTCGGCAGGTGCAGGCGGATCCCGATGCGCTCGGTGCCATCGTCGATCGCTACCTGGACAGTCCCGGCTTCGCCGAGACGCTGCGGGATCTGCACAACGAGGCGCTCCTGATGCGCACCGACCTCTTCTTCTACCCCGCGATCGGTCCCCTCTCCGGGCAGGAGGCCCAGCGGATCAACACCTCGCTCCACGAGGCGCCGCTGAAGCTCATCGAGTATGTCGTGATGCACGATCGCCCCTACACCGAGATCCTCACCGCCGATTACACCGTCGCCGATGGGGTCGTCGCGGCGTTCTGGGGTCTCGAGCATCCAGGGGGTCCCGATTCCCGTGAGTGGGTGGTGACCCATTGGCCCGACGGGCGCCCTGCCGCCGGTGTGCTGTCGAGTTCCATCCTCTGGGGCCGGCACATGAGCGCCGGGTTCAACTTCAACCGCGGCCGCGCGAACCTGGTCGCCCGCACCTTCCTCTGCCACGACTACCTGAAGCAGGACGTGCCCGTGGACGGCACCATCGACCTCTCGGATCCCGAGGCGGTCTCGCGGGCGGTGGAGGAGAACGAGACCTGCGCCGGCTGTCACCAGACCCTCGATCCCCTGGCGAGCTACTTCTTCGGTTTCGATGGGTACCTCGTCCCCGAGTTCATTCAGAGCTACCCGTACCAAAACTTCCGGGCCGAACAGCAGGACGACTGGCGTTTTGCGACCGGTCGAGCCCCCGGCTACTTCGGGGCACGGGGAGCGACGCTCGCCGATCTCGGCCGGAAGATCGCCGGCGATCCGCGCTTCTCGCTCTGCACCGCAAGAAGGTTCTTCGCCTACTTCGCGCAGATGGAACCCGAGGAGGTGCCGCTCGAGGTGGCGAGCGAGCTGCAGCAGGTCTTCGTGGCCAGTGGCTACGACGCGAAGGCGCTGGCGAAGGCAGCGGTTCTCCACGACGCGCTCGCCGTCTCGCACAGCGACGATCCAGAGCGCGCCGAGACGCTGCGCGGCTACAAGAAGGTGCGGCCGGAGCAGTATGCGCGCATGGTCGAGGATCTTACCGGCTTTCGGTGGGAGACGGAGTTCGACTTCGACGTGCAAGGGGCGCCGCTGGGGCGCGTGGATCTGGCCCGAAGCGATCTCTTGGGCTTTCGCACCCTCGCGGGGGGCATCGACAGCTACTACGTGACCACGCCCACCCGCACGATGAACGCCTCCACGGCGCTCTTCGTCGCCGCGCTGGCGTCCGAAGCGGCCGAGTGGGTGGTGGACTCGGACTTCGCGCTGCCCGCCGGCGAGCGGAAGCTCTTGTCGCTGGTGGAGGAGAAGACGACGGACGAGGCGGCGGTGCGGGCGCAGATCGCGGCGCTCCACACCCGCATCTACGGCACCTTCGATGATCCCGAGTCCATACCGGTGACCGAGACCTACTCCCTGTTCCGAGAGACCCATCGGCGAAGTGGCGACGTGCGCCGGGCGTGGAAGGTGGTCGTCGCTGCGATGCTGCAGGACCTACGGAGCGTCTACTACTGAAGGCGACCGCGAGGCGGGAGGACGCGTGATGCGTATCGATCGTAGAGGATTCTTGGTGGGGGGCCTGGCGGCCCTGGGTGCCGCGGCCCTGCCGTGGCCGCTTCGGCGCGCCCTGGCCCAAGCCGCGCCGGTGCGGCGAAACCTCCTCGTCGTCTTCGCACAGGGCGGCTGGGACATCACCTTCGCCCTCGATCCGAAGCCCGACCTACAGACCGTGGACGCCCCGCCGGGCACGGTGCAGCGCTTTGCCGAGATCGACGTCTTTACCGACGAGAGCCGTCCCGGCGTCACCGCCTTCTTCGAACGCTGGGCGAGCGAGGTGGCCGTCGTTCGCGGCATCCAGACCCGCTCCATTGCCCATCCGGTGTGCACGCGGCGCATGCTGACGGGCAGTCCCGATCCCTCGCGACCGGACCTGGCAGCCATCGCAGCCCACGAGGCGGGGCGCGATCTTCCCGTCCCCTACCTCGTCCTGGGGAACGCGGCCTTCACCGGTCCGCTCGCGGCGAGCGCCGGCCGCGTGGGTACGACCAATCAGATCATCGCGCTCATCGATCCCGCGCAGGGCTATCCCCGCCCCGCCGACTCTCCGCGCCCGGGACCGCAGTTCATTCCCGATGCGCAGGACCGGGATCTCATCCGCAACTACCTGAAGGCGCGGGCCGAGCGCGAGCGTGCCACCCGCGGTGCGCTCGGCTACAACGCGCGCCGGATCGCCGACTTCCAAGCCTCGCTCGACCGGGCCGAGGCGCTGCGCCCCTTCGCGCGCGCGTTCGGGGACCGGGGGATCACCTTGGGCCTCGAGCAGCAGATCCCGATCGCCCTCGAGGCGATCTCCCAGGGGGTCGCCTGGTCGGTGATCCTCGACACCCGCCTGCCCTGGGACACCCATACGGGGAACGCCGCCCAGGGTCAGTACTGGAATCTCACCTTCACCCAACTGGGCGCCCTCTTCGAGGCGCTGGCCAGCCGTCCGGGGCGACAGGCGGGCAAGAAGATGATCGACGAGACCGTCGTCGTGGTGATGAGCGAGATGAGCCGCACGCCCAAGCTCAACAACACGCAAGGAAAGGATCACTGGCCGGTGACCGCGTGCCTGGTCGGGGGTGCGGGCGTCCGCGGGGGGCGGGTCTATGGGCGCTCCGACGACCTCGTGGATTCGGTGCCCATCGACCTGGAGACGGGGGAGCCAAAAGACGGAGGTCGGCAGCTGTTGACCGAGAACCTCGTCGCGGGTCTGCTCGAACTCCTGGGTGTGGACCCGTCGCCGTGGTTTCCCGGCGTGCCACCGTTCCGAGGGCTCATGGCGTGAGGGCCACGGCGCGAGGCGTGCGCGAGGAGGCGACGGCGCGGGGGCACGGGGCCCTGGCTGCGGTAGGCCTGCTCCTCGTCTCGGTCTTCCTCGCTTGCGGCGGACCGGGCGGCATGGACGGCGCCGACGGTGGGCCGGATGCATCGGACACGGGCCCGTGGGAACGTTTCGAGGAGCGGCCGTGTCCCGAGGATTCCATCCTCACCTGGGGGAACTTCGGCTACGGCTTCGTGCACGACTGGTGCACCGGCTGCCACCACAGCGAGCTCCCCGAGGGGATGCGCCAGGGCGCGCCCCCGGAGATCAACCTGGAGACGCAGCGGGGCGTGCGTGCTCTGGCACCGCTCGTCTGGAGCGTTGCCGCCGATGGCCACGACCGCATGCCGCCGGCGGGAGGCCCCTCCGAGGAGGCCAGGCGACTTCTCGGCGAGTGGCTCGCCTGCGGCGCGCCCTAGGCCCGGGCCCCGCTCGCTGCTCCTGCCTCCTGCTTCCACCGCGCGAGGAGTCGCTCGAGCGCATCGAGGAGCGCCTCCGGGGACTCCACGTAGTAGGGCGCCACGGTGTTGCGTCCCCCGACGTGGCAGACGATGGCCGGGCGGTGGCCGGAGCGGAGCAGCGCCTCGAACATCTCCTCGTCGGTGCGATCGTCGCCGGCGCAGAAGACAAGTGTTCCCTCGGGCAGATCGTCGAGGAGCTGCGCCACGACATGCCCCTTCGACATGTCCCGATGGCGCACCTCGATCACCCGCGAGCCGGCGAGGACGAAGAAGTCCTCGCCGCGCAGACGCTCCTCGAGGAGTGCGTAGAGTTCCTTGGCCCGCCAGGCGCCGAGCTCCGGGTCGGCGGCGCGGTAGTGCCAGACGATGGAGGCCTTCTTGTCCTCGATGGAGCTGCCGGGCGTGCGCTCGCAGAAGTCGACGAAGATGGGCCGCACGATCTCCTCGAGCACGGTGCGGTCCACCGACCGAACCGGTGGCCAGCACGCACCGGGCGCCCGCACGTTGAGCCCGTGCTCACACACCAAACCAATGGGCAGATCACCGAGCCAAGCGTCGAGGATGCTCGCGGGCCGGCCGCTGACCACGTATACGGTGGCGTAGCGGGCCAGCTCGGTGAGCAGGGTGCGGACCCGGGGCGTCGGTGCAGCCTCGGCAGGGACGGTGGTATGGGGGCGCAGGGTTCCGTCGTAGTCGAGCAGCACCAGCGGCGGGTAGGGGCGACAGGAGAGGTCGGCCGGATCGAGCGCGTCGATCTCGAGGCGCTGAATCTTCTCGTGCCACCGCTGATAGACTTCCTCGAGCCGGTCGAGGAAGCGCTCGGCCCACCGAGAGGCGGTGTTCGACTCGACGAAGTCGACCATGTGCTCGAAGCTGCTGGGAGACGGGGGCGCCGACAGGACCTCGGCGAGGACCTCGGCCACCCGCTCCGGGTTGTGGGGGTTGACGAGCCGCGCGCCTGCGAGGCACGCGGCGGCCCCAGCAAACTCGCTCAGGACGAGTGTCCCCGGCTCGCGCCCCCGGGCGGCGACGTACTCGAGTGAGACCAGGTTCATGCCGTCGCGCAGGGGAGTGACCAAGGCGACCTCCGCCGCCCGGTAGAGCGCCGAGAGCTCCTCGCGTGACAGGTTGCGGTTGATGTAGACCACCGGGGTGCAGTCGGTGGAGCCAAAGGCGCCGTTGATGCGCCCGACGAGCTCGTCGACCTCGCACTTGAGGGCCTGGTACTCGGCAACCCCGGTGCGGCTCGGGGAGGCCACCTGGATCAGGACCACCTTCTCACACAGCTCCGGCCGGCGGCGCAGGAGCTCCTCGAAGGCGAGGAGCTTCTGGGGGATGCCCTTCGTGTAGTCGAGGCGGTCGACGCCGACGATGAGGGTCTTGCCCCGGTGGGCGTCCAGGAGGCGCCGGTAGGCGCGCTGGGCGGGGGGGGACTCGGCGAGATGGCGGATCTCCTCGGGGTCGATGCCGATGGGTAGGACCGCGAGCTCGGCGACGTGGGTGGGCAGGTGGATGGTGTCGGGATCCGACTCGATCCCGAGCACCCGCAGGCATGCGTTTCGAAAGTGGCTGACGTACTCGTAGGTGTGAAAGCCGATGAGATCGGCACCGAGCATTCCCTCGAGCACCGCCTCACGCACCGGCAGGGTTCGGTAGGTCTCGCTGGAGGGGAAGGGGATGTGGAGGAAGAAGCCAATCGGTCCGGAGAAGCCGCGGCTCCGCAACAGCTTCGGCACCAGTGCGAGCTGGTAGTCGTGCACCCAGATGAGGTCGCCGGGCCGCGCCCGCTCGAGCGCCGCGGCGGCGAAGCGCTCGTTGACGGCTTGATAGCGGTGCCAGGCCGATCGGTCGTAGGTGACCCGATCTGGCATGCCGTGGAAGAGGGGCCAGAGCAGGCGGTTCGAGAACAGCTCGTAGAAGCCGGCGTAGTCGGTGGAGTCGAGGAAGACGGGGATGCGGCCTGGGCCGAGGCGGCGCCGGACCTCGGTCTGTGCTGCCGGAGGGACCTGCGTGCCCGGCCACCCGACCCAGACGAAGTCGCGCTCTGCCGCCACGGTTCGAAGCGCGGTGGCCAGGCCCCCCGGGCTCGGCTCCACCGTCCAGGCCTCTCCTTCTCGCTTCACGCTGACGGGCAGGCGAGCGGAGACCACGATGAGCTGAGAATGCGACATCTCTCGCAGAGCTTCGAGCTATGCCATAGTCTTGGTTCGTCGTGAAGCTGGCACTCATCGGGAACTGCAACTACCAGGCGCTGATCGACGATGTGGGTCGGGTCGTGTGGCTGTGTTGGCCGCGCTTCGATTCGAGCTTCGTCTTCGGAACTCTCCTCGACGAGAGGCAGGGCGGTGAGTTCTCCATACGACCCCGCGAGGAGGCCTTCCGAACCGAGCAGCACTACCTGCCCAACACGAACATCGTCCGCACCCTCTTCCATGGGGACAAGGGCAGCTTCGAGGTGGTGGACTTCGCCCCGCGCTTTCGGCTCTACGAGCGCTTCTTCAAACCGACCATGCTCGTGCGGCGCATCCGTCCACTCTCCGGCCGCACCAGTGTGCGGATCGTCTGCGACCCGGTCTACGACTATGGTCGTCTGCGGCCCGAGCCCGTCTTTGCGAGCAATCACATCGAGTGGCCGGTGGCCGGTGCGCGTCTTCGCCTCACCACCAACGCCCCGTTGAGCTACGTCGCCGAGCGCCGAGCGTTCGTCCTCGACGACGAGGTGTACCTGGTCCTCACCTGGGGCGAGCCGCTCGAGGCGCCGCTGAAGGAGACCTGCGACAACTTCTATCGGCGGACCCGAAGCTACTGGGAGACCTGGGTGAAGCACGGCGTGCTCACCGAGTCCTTCCAAGAGGCGGTCATCCGTTCTGCGCTGGCGCTGAAGCTCCACCAGTTCGAGGACACCGGTGCCATTACGGCCGCGACCACCACCAGCCTGCCCGAATACCCGGGCAGCGGCCGGAACTGGGACTACCGCTACTGCTGGCTGCGCGATGCGGGATTCACCCTGGGGGCGCTGCGCCGGCTGGGCCAGTTCGAGGAGATGGAGGCCTTCGTCTCCTTCCTCGCGAACATCGCCGAGGAGAGCGCCGATCGCCTGCAGCCAGTCTATGGGATCTCCGGCGCCCGCCGGCTCGACGAGATCGAGCTGACCCACCTCGAGGGCTACCGCGGCAACAAGCCGGTGCGCGTGGGCAACGCGGCCTACGCCCAGGTGCAAAACGACGTCTATGGGGAGATGATCGCTGCCATCGCGCCGCTCTTTCTCGATCTGCGCTTCCGCGACGGCGCCGGCGCGCTCACCACCGATCTCCTCCATCGCCTCGTGGACAGCGTCGAGGCGAAGCTCTTCGAGCCCGATGCAGGCCCCTGGGAGAAGCGGGACCAGCCGCGCCTGCACACCTTCTCACTGCTGATGCACTGGCTGGGGGCGCGCACCGCCGAGAAGATCGGATCGCGTGTCGGTGACCCACGCCTCGCCGAGCGCGGCCGGGATCTCGCAGAGAAGGCGCGTGAGGTGATCGACGGGCGATGCTGGCGGCCCGAACTCGGCTTCTTCGCCGATGCGGTGGACACCGACGAGCCCGACGCCGCCCTCTTCATGATGGTCAACGTGGGCTACTTCACGCCCGGGGATCCGCGGGCCCGCTCCCACGTGGAGGCCACCGCAGAGCGCCTCGCTGCAAAGCCCCATCTCCTCCACCGCTACCTGCACCACGACGGCATCGGGAAAACCGAAGCGGCCTTCGTCGCCTGCGGGTTCTGGTACGCCGAGGCTCTCGCGCGGGTGGGACAGCCCGGCCGCGCTCAGGAGATCCTCGAGGCGCTGGTGGGACACGCCAACCACGTCGGTCTCTTGAGCGAGGACATCGATCCGAAGACGGGCGAGCTGTGGGGCAACTTCCCGCAGACCTACTCCCACGTCGGTCTCATCAACGCCGCCTTCGCCATCGCCCACGCCGGCGGTCCGCCGATCTGAGCGGTGCCAAGCGGGCCGCGCGCGGCCGCCACCTGCCGGCTGCGTCGCCCTTCCTTCCCGGAAGGAAGCGCCGGTAGCGTAGGGTCCATGTTCAGGCGCCTCGTCTTCGACCTCGGAGCGGCGGGCTACGACTTTCTCACCGACCACACCCTGTGGCGGGAGCAGGTGGCGCGGGTCCTCGACCATGCGCCCGCCGGCGTGCGCGCAGTGCTCGATCTGGGCTGCGGTCCCGGTGTGTCCACCTTCGTGCTCGCCGAACGCCTGCCCGACGCGGCCGAGGTGGTGGGCATCGATTTCAGCGGGGAGATGATTCGCCGCGCGCGCCGTCATCACCTGAGGCGTCACGCCGAACTCCGGCATCTGCGCTTCCTCGAGGCCGACGTGACGGATCTCCCCTTCGATGCGGGCCGCTTCGATCTCGCGGTGGGTCACTCCTTTCTCTACCTCTTGCCCGAGAAAGAGCGGGCACTCCGTGAGATCCGCCGGGTGCTTCGCCCCGGGGGCCACCTGGTCTTGATGGAGCCCAACGCGGAGGGCTCGCTCCTGCGGGCTGCGCTGGCCCTACCTGCCCGGCGAGAGAGGCTCCTCCGCGCACCGCTGGCCGCACCCCGGCTCGGCACCTCGATGCTCCTGTGGCGCCTGGCCAGCGGCGCAGCAGGCCGCCTCTCCGAGGGCCGCGTGCGCCAGCTCTTCGAGGCGTCCGGTTTCGAGGCGATCGAGGTCCTGCCCACCCTCGCCGGGCTGGGCCTGCACTGTATCGGGCGCCGGCCGGCGGCGTAGGTCAGAGGCCCAGGATCAAAGGCCCATCTGCTTGGCGATGATCACCTTCATGATCTCGTTGGTGCCCGCGTAGATGCGCTGCACCCGGGCGTCCACGAAGGCGCGCGAGACGGGGTACTCCTTCATGTACCCGTAGCCGCCGAAGAACTGCAGGCAGGTATCGATGACCCGCTGCGCCATCTCCGTCTGCCACAGCTTGGCCATGGAGCACTCCTTGACGAGATAGGCACCCCTCGCATGCTCGGAGACGAGCCGGTCGAGGAAGGCGCGGCCGACCTCCACCTCGGTGGCGCACTCGGCGAGCTTGAACTGCGTGTTCTGAAACTTGGCGATGGGCCGCCCGAAGGCTCTTCGCTCCTGCACGTATGCGACGGTGTCCTCGAGGACCTGCTCGGCGGAGGCCTGAGCAGCGATGGCCACCACCAGGCGCTCCTGCTGCAGCTTCTCCATCAGCATGCGGAAGCCCGCCCCCTCCTCTCCGAGCCGGTTCTCCACCGGCACACGGCAATCCTCGAAGAAGAGCTCTGCCGTGTCCTGCGATTCCATGCCGATCTTCTTGAGCGGCTTGCCCTTCACGAAGCCCGGCGTCCCGTCCTCGACGACGAAGAGGGAGAGGCTGTCGTGAGGGTTTTCGGGATCGGTGTCGGTCTTGGCGGCCACGACCAGCAGGTCGCAGAGGATGCCGTTGCTGATGAAGGTCTTGGCGCCGTTCAGGATGTAGTGGTCGCCGTCACGCACCGCGGTGGTGGCGATGTGGGCGAGGTCCGATCCGGCGCCGGGCTCGGTCATGGCGATGGCGGTGACGTACTCGCCCGAGGCGCAGCCGGGAAGCCACCGCTGTTTCTGGGCCTCGCTGCCGAAGCTGTAGATGTAGGGGACGACCACGTCCGAGTGGAGGGAGAGCATCAGGCCCGTCTCGTAGGCGTAGGCCAGCTCCTCGATGACCACCACGGAGTGGAGGAAGTCGCCGCCCGGCCCGCCATAGGCTTCCTCGAGCCACGGACAGAGAAAGCCCGCCTCGCCGGCCTTGCGCCACACCTCGCGGTCCACCCGTCCCGCCTCCGCCCACTGCGCCTGGTGGGGTCGCACCTCGCGGTCGACGAATTGCCGGAAGGCGGTGCGAAAGAGATCGTGCTCCTCACGGAAGATCGTCCGCTCCATGGACCCATGATGCCCGGGGTGCCACTGGCGGCGAAGGGCTCGTGGGCGTGGCGCGGGAACGGCGGCCGAGACTGAATACTGTGACGGATCTCACGTCGGAGCCAACCCACCATGAACCCGGACCCACGGAGGTGAGCGCCCATGTCGAAGAAACCGCACGCTCCACAGGGGAGCCGCCGGCCGGCAAAGGGCTGCGCAGGTCGTCTGTCTGCTGAGAAACTTCCGGCAAAATGCCGCTTCCTCCTCGTCGCGAGCGCATCTCTCGCACTGCTCGTAGCGGCGCTGGGACCGGCGGCCGCCTCACCAGCACGTGGTGACGGGTACTTGCAGCAGGGGTCGCAGGCCGCACTCGAGTGCGGTGGCACCGAGCCGGGCGTGGCGGGGCGTGCCCGCCCGCGTTCGGAGGACCAGGGCGGCGCCTTCGCGTTTCGGCGGCGCGGTGGGTTCGTGCGCGCCGACAACCCCGCCCAGGGGATTTGGGCCGAATGGGGGCACAGGCGCTCTGGCCCGCTGGTGGGCGTCGGGCCCTGGCGGCGCGGCGCGGTGCAGCTGCAGCTTCGCCGCTGGGGCCGGGAAGGTCACCTGCTGCGATGGCGCGGAGCTGGGCCCCGACAGGTCGGGTGCCTGAAGAGCCCCGTGGATGCTGCGGGGAAGCGCTGCTCTGCGGCGCTCCTCTTCGAGGGGCAAGGACTCGTCGAGTGGTGGAAGAACGGCCCCGCCGGACTGCAGCACGGCTTCGAGGTCCGCCGCCGGCCTCGCGGAGAGGGCCCCATTCGGATCGACCTCGCGGTGCAGGGTGCCCGGGTCTCGATCCCGCCCGAAGGTAGGCAGGCGATCCTCGAGGTGCCGGATGGCAGGCGACTTGTCTATGGAACGCTCCATGCCTGGGACGCCGCCGGCCGGAGACTCGAGGCCCGGGTGGTGGCCCGAGCCTTCGGCCTCTCGCTCATCGTCGAAGACGAGGGCGCCGCCTACCCGCTGGTGGTGGACCCCTTTCTGAGCACACCGACCGGCCTGCTCGAGTCGACGGAGGCCAACGCGGAGTTCGGGTGCTCCGTGGCCTCCGCGGGCGACGTCGACGGCGACGGTTACACCGACGTGGTCGTGGGTGCGTGCGGGTACTCGAATGGGGAGGCCGGCGAGGGAGCTGCCTACCTCTACCGGGGATCGGCCACCGGTCTTTCGACGGTCCCCGACGCCGCCATCGAATCGAATCAAAGCGGTGCACGACTCGGTCCGGTTGCCTCTGCGGGTGACGTCAATGGCGACGGCTATGCGGACGTGATCGTGGGTGCCCCCAGCTATTCCAACGGTCAGAGCAACGAGGGGGCGGCCTTTGTCTATTTGGGAAGCCCCACGGGGCTTGGCACGACGCCGGCGTGGATGGGTGAGTACGACCAGGCGAATGCCGGCTACGGGCAGGCGGTCGCCACAGCGGGAGACGTCAACGGCGACGGCTACGATGACATCCTGGTGGGCATCCCCGCGGCGAGCAACTCGGTGTTTCTCGAGGGCGTCGCGGTGCTCTACCTGGGCTCCCCTACGGGGCCTTCGTCGTCCCCCGACTGGTTGACCGACTCGGACAACATCGAAGCACGCTACGGTCGCGCCGTTGCCTCCGCCGGTGATGTAAACGGCGACGGCTACGACGACGTACTGATCGGAGCACCCCGGTACTCGAACGGTGAGGAGAGGGAGGGCGCCGCCTATCTCTACCTCGGCTCCGCGATGGGCCTCTCGAGCAGTCCCGCGTGGATCTACGAGAGCGACCAGAGCTGGGCGAGGTTGGGCAGCGCCGTCGCGCCGGCAGGCGACCTGAACGGAGACGGCTTCGCCGATGTGATCGTGGGTGCCGACGGCTACGACAACGGCGAGAGCCAGGAGGGCGCCGCGTTCATCTTCCTGGGATCCCCGAGCGGGCTGTCGAGCACGCCGGCGGTGCGCCTCGAGTCGGACCTCTCCGGTGCGTACTTTGGTACCGCGCTCGCACCGGCAGGGGACCTCGACGGCGATGGTTACCCCGACCTCGCCGTCGGGGCCCGCGAGTACGCGAACGGGCAGTCTCAGGAGGGCGCCGTGTTCGTCTATCTGGGCTCACCGACCGGCGTCGCCACTGCGCCGAGCTGGGTGCTCGAACTCGACCAGCCGGGCGCGTTCTTCGGTGTGGCCATCGCCGGCGCCGGAGACGTGAACGGAGATGGCTACGACGATCTCGTGGCAGGGGCGCCGTTCTACGCCCGCGTGCAGCCCCATGCCGGTGCCGTAGCCTACTACGCCGGTGGCTGCCGTGATGGCGACCAGGATGGGGTCTGCGATTCAGAGGACAACTGCCCGGCCCAACCGAACCCTGCGCAAACGGACACCGACGGGGATGGTGCCGGCGACGTGTGCGATGCCGACGATGACGGTGACGGTATCGAGGACGGCGCCGACAACTGCCCGCAAGTGTCCAATCCGGCGCAGACAGACGCCGATGGGGACGGCATCGGTGATCTCTGCGATGCCGATGCCGATGGCGACGGTGTGGACGATGCGATCGACAACTGTCCGAGCGTGGCGAACGCCGATCAAGGGGACACCGACGGGGACGGCGCCGGTGACGCCTGTGATGCCGACGACGACGGAGACGGCATCGAGGACGGCACGGACAACTGCCCCAAGGTGCCCAATCCGGCGCAGGCCGATGCCGACGGGGACGGCATCGGCGACCTCTGCGATGCGAACACCGACTCGGATGGGGATGGCATCGACGACGGGCGCGACAACTGTCCCACCGATCCCAACCCGGAGCAGCGGGATACCGACGGGGATGGTGCCGGCGACGTGTGCGATGCCGACGACGACGGAGACGGCGTAGCCGACGAGGTCGATCTTTGCCCCGACATTCCCGATCCAGAGCAGGCCGACCTCGATGGCGACGGCATGGGCGATCGCTGCGACCTGGACGACGATGGAGACGGGATCGACGATGGGACCGATAACTGTCCCCAGGTGGCCAACGTTGACCAGGCCGATACCGATGGGGACGGCATCGGCGATCTCTGCGATGCGACTACCGACTCGGACGGTGACGGCATCGAGGACGCGCGCGACAACTGTCCCAATCTTTCAAACCCCGATCAGCGTGACGGGGACGGCGACGGGGTCGGTGATGCATGCGATACGGCGTCCAACACGACTGACGGTGGTACCGAGGCGGATGGGGGTAGCGAGGCCGAGGGGGCGTCGAGCGGCTGCGGGTGCGCCGCGGAAGCCAGTGGCGATTCGGGCGCCGCGGTCTCGCCAGGCCTCCTTCTCTTGGCTTGGGGCATGCTACGTCGGCGCCGGCGGGGCAGGCTGCCCACTCACGCCTCCTGGGGTACGCGGCGCACCGCTGGCCGATGGGCATGCGAACGGACGCGCAAAAGTTCAAGACGGCTCGAGGGAGGCGGCGCGGGCGCGCAGGCGGCTCGCTTCGCC
>CAYYHA010000011.1:21587-40353 GCA_964471535.1 uncultured Myxococcia bacterium
CGACGAATTGCCGGAAGGCGGTGCGAAAGAGATCGTGCTCCTCACGGAAGATCGCCCGCTCCATGGACCCATGATGCCGGTTGAATGACGGCACCGAAAGCTTCATCGAAGCAGGGTGCGCGGGAAGTCGGATCCGGCTCACGGCTCGAGGGAGGCGGCGCGGGCGCGCAGGCGGCTCGCTTCGCCTGGTGCCCCGAGGGCATCGAGGCACTCGGCGCGGCGAAGAAGCAGGGGGACCAGGGCGCGGTGGCGACCGCCGAGGGCGCGCTCCACGATCTCGATGCAGCGGGCGTAGGCGGGCTCGGCCCTCCCGAGGGCACCCGACCTGAAGTAGGCGTCGGCGAGCAACTCGGAGAGCTCGGCGAGGAGCAGAGAGCGGCCGGATGCGTACATGCCGGCGACGCGTAGGGCGCGGGTGGCGAGGAAGACCGCCTCGACGATGCGCCCTTCGGTGAGGGCGATCTCGGCGAGCACGCCGTCCATCTCGGCGAGGATGGTTCGGTCGGGGCCGAGGTCTCTCTCCACCTCCTGTCGCGCCTGCTCGAGGCGCGAAAGCGCCTCCTGGAGCCGGCCCTCGTGGAGGTCGAAGCGACACAGTTCGATCACCGCCGAGGCATAACGCGCACGCGTCGCCGGGCCGCCGGCGGCCAGAGCCGAGGCGGCCTGCTCGAGGAGCTGCCGCGCTTCTCGGCGCTGTCCTCGCGCCAGGCGCACCTGCGCGAGCCCCATCAGATGATGGGCGAGGTCGGGGTGCTCCTTTCCGAGGATCTTTTCGGCCAGCCGAAGCGCTCGCTCTTGCACCAAGGTGGCCTCGCCGGTGCGCTTCTGCTGGGCGAACGTCTCGGCGAGCCCGGAGAGCACCGAGGCCATCTCCCGACTCCTGCCTCGCGACGCGGCGTCGAGCATCAGGGTGGCCTCACGAAAGAGGGACTCTGCCTCCTCGAGCCGGCCATCGGCCTGCAGCGCACGGGCGCGGCTCTGCAGGATGGCGAGGTGCGCCGGGTGCCCCATTCCGTGGAGACGCCGAGCGACGAAACTCGCCTCGCGAAAGCGCTCCTCAGCGGCGGCGAATCGGCGCTCGAGGTAGTGGCACCAGCCGAGGCCCTCGAGGACCCAGAGTCGAATCGCGTCGGCTTGCTCGCTGCTCGAGCCGTCGAGGAGGTGCAGCGCTTCCTCGAAGCCAGCGATGGCGGGCCCCGTCGCTTGCAAGTGGACGTGGACCATCCCCAGCTCGCCCGCGGTGGAGGCACGCGCACAGGGATCGGTGATGCCCGCCTCCTCCTCCCAGCTTCGGACTTCCGACAGGACCTCGCGCGCCTCCTCGTACAGCTCCACCGAGGAGAGGAGGAGCCCCACCTCGCGCCCGATCTCCCACCGCGTCTTCGCGCTGCGTCCCGCCGGGCCGGCGAGGAGCTCCGAGTAGGCTTGCAGGGCGCGGCCGACGTCGCCGGCTCGCCTCGCCCATGCGGCGCGGTGGCGCCGCCACCAGGCGCTGCTTGAGAGCCTGTGAAGGGCGAGCGCTACGAGGCCGAGGGCGACGCCAAAAGCGATGAGCAGCGCCGGCAGCAGGGAGATCCCAAGACCCAGGAGGAGGCGCGCACCCAATCCCGTCGAGACGAGGAGGAAGAGCGAGGCGACCACTCCGAAAACGAGGGCGAGGGGAGCAGACGAGCGCTTCACAGCGACTCCACCGCACGGCGAAAGCCCTCGGGCACCGCGCACGGTTCGAAGCGCTCGCGGTCGACGATGCGATGCGCCTGCTGCGCCACCGCCACCACCTCGCCCTCGCGTCTTCCCGAAGTGCGCACCATTCGCATCCCCACACACAGGTCGGCCGCCTCGATGCGGCCGCGCACCACCTCGACGGCGCAGCGGTCCCCGAAGCGAAGCGGTGCGAAGAAGTCGCACTCGAGGTGGAGCATGGGTGCCACCCAGGGTGCGCTGCGCATGGCCTCCGGAAGATCGAGGCCGCCGCGGGCGGTGAGGAACGCGAAGTAGCCGTCGTGGAAGTACTCGGCGATGCGCGCGAAGAAGACGATGCCCGCGGCATCGACGTCCTGGAAGCGCACGGTAATGGGGTGGGTGAACGCCCGCGGGTTCTCCTGCGAGAGGTCTCGCTTGTCGAATCGGAGGATGGGCATGCGTTGGAGCATTGTAGCGCCTTCACGACGCCGAGCCGCCCTTTGACTGTGCCGCGTCCAGGGGTAAGTTTCCCGCCCGTGAGACACCTGACCACCGAGGCTCCCGAGAGCCTCCACCTGCTCTCGCTGCTGCTGCGCGAACGGCTCCAGGCGGCCCTGGAGACGGCCGAGGGGCAAGCACGTGTGCGCAAGATCGAGACGGGAACGGTTGGGATCGTCGCCGGGGGGATGGCCACGCGCCTTCGCTTCGAGCCCAGTGGGATCCACCTCGACCAGGGGGATCCGAAGCGAGCGGATGCTCGGGCCCGAGGTACGCTGGCTGCCTTCGTCGCGTTGTGCGGCGGGAAGGTGCGTGTCACCGACGTGCTTCGGGGCCATCTTCGCGTGTCGGGACGGGTCGGCCTGCTCCGACACATCCTCCCCCTGCTGCAGATCCCAGCGGATGACGACGCCTGAACGCACCCGGAACGACACCTTGAGGAATGCGCTCGTCGACTTCCTCGGAGAGGCGCGCGTCGGCGAGGACGCCCATCTCGACGGCGTGCTCGTCGCCAGCGTGCGCTCCGTCTCCGACGTGGAGGGCGTGCTCGCGGTCGCCCGCCAGATGCGCATTCCCGTGCGACCCCGTGCGGCGGGGCTCGACAGTCTCAATCTCACCGCTCCGCCAAGCGGCGGAATTCTCCTCGACCTGCGAGGGATGAACCGCATCCTCGAGGTCAACCACAGCGAGCGCTATGCACTCATCGAGCCTGGGGTGACCTGGCGTCAGCTCTACAAGCGCCTCGCCGAGGAGGGCGGCGACCTCGCTCTGCCCACCGCGGCGACACCGCGCGGCCTGTCGGTATGGGCGAGCACCTTTCTGGACGGCTCCGCCGATGCCTCCCTGGTGCAGGGTGCGCTCCCCGAAAAGGTCTGGGGCGTGGAAGCCATTCTGAGCAGCGGAGAGGCGGTGCGTACCGGCTCGGGCGCCATGAGCAGCGGCTGGTGGGGGCGGGGTCCCCTGCCCGACCTCTCGGGGCTCTTCATCGGCTGGCAGGGGGCGACCGGAATCGTCACACGTCTTTCCGTGTCGCTCCGGCCGCGGCTCAAGCACGTGCGGCGGCTGCTCTTTCCCGCGAGCAGCCGGCGTGCGGCCATTGCTGCGGCGATCCGCCTCGCCCGCGAAGGGCTCTGCGACGAGGCGGCGGTGCTCCCATGGACGCTCCTGCGCCGCGTCTTCTCGGTGGAGGGGGCGCTCGTCCGTCAACCCGGCGAGCCCGAGGCCTACCTCCACGTGGATTGGAGCGCGGAGACCCTGCCCGAGCTCGAGTACAAGCGGCTGCGCCTAGGCCAGAACCTGGTGCGGGCCGCACGTCGCGGGGGTAGCTTCGACGAGCCGGTGGACCTGGTGGCGCTCGCCGGGCTCACGCCGGCGTTGAAGCGGCTGCGCGACCTGCCGCTGCGCCTGCCACTGGGCGGAGCGGGGCTCGAAGCGGCTGCGGCGGTCGCCTGCTATGGGCCCATTTCGCGGCTGGTGGACGGAGCCGACGTGCTCGACGAGGCTGCCGCGGCCCATGGGGTGGGCGCGGCGGTGGTGATCCGTCCCATGCGGGGGGCGCACCACGGCATGCTCCATGCAGTCCTCGGCGGCTACCAGACGGGCGAGCCCGAGGCCGTCCACGGTGCCACTGCGCGGGCGCTCGAGCGCCTGATGGGACTCGGCTTCGTGCCCCACCGCTTTCCGACCGAACTCTCGCGCCTCGTCTTCTCACACCTCCATCCGGGAACGCAGCGTCTCGCACTCCGGCTGCGCCGCCTGCTCGATCCCCAGGGGGTGTTGGACCCGGTTCCCTGGGGCCTTCCTGCGCCACTTTGAGCGGGCCTGTGGCACGGGGCGCTCTGAGCGGGGCCGATCACCGCTTCGGAGTCGCCTTCCCGCCTTCCGGCGAGGCGCCCACCTCCGTGCCTGCCGCCGCGATGGCCGCCCCGAGCACCGGGTCTCCCTCCGCCCATTGCAGGATCGGCGGCGGGAAGGTGAGGGCCCGTTCCGCAGGGCACAGAGCCGACGGCTCCGGCGCGAGGTCGAGGGTGCCGGAGCGCCTCGAATCGAGGAGGCGCACGCGGCGCGCAGGAAGCGTCCCCTCGTATGGGACTCCCTCGATACCCACGATCCTCCAGCGACACGGCAACTGCGGAGGATCGATGACGCGAAGATGCTGCTCGGGTCCCGCCGCAATGGAGAGGCGGAAGCGGTCACCGGGGCCGAAGCCAAGTCCGCGGTAGGGGCGCACGATGGGGTGCCGGTGAAGGAAGGCCGGCCGCCCGTCCGGGAAGGGCCGCGTGCGCACCGTCGCCGCTTGGCAGCCGTGCGCGTCGCAGCGCCAAATCGGGTCGCGGTGCACGCGCCCGGGATGGCGGACGATGAGCGCCGAGCCACCGCGGGAGAGGGGTACCCTCGGCCAGGGGCGCCCGCTGGAATCGAAGGCCTCGGGAACGGGGAGGACGAGCACCGTCTCGCGCGGCGGCGGCGCGAGCGCGGCGTCCCAGGGCAAGAAGGCGGCGAGGGTGCCGATGAGCAGACGCTGCTGCGGGGCTTCGAGCGCAAGGAGCAAGGATTCGTAGCTGTCGCCCCGGGATTCGAAGACCTGGGCCATGCGTTCCGCGTCGCGAAGCGTCCAGAGGATGCCGCCGGCGGCCCGCCCCTCTGCGGCGATCGACAGGAGCAGCGCGGCGAGCGGCAGGCCTGTGGCCGGGACGATCCAGCCGCGGCCGAGTCGCCGCGCTGCGGCGCGCGCTGCGGCGATGGGTGCCCACACGAGGGGTGGCAGGAAGGAGAGGAGGTAGCGGGGCGCGAAGAAATAGCTCGACGAGGATGCCGCGGCGACCGCGGCGGCCAGGAGGAGCGCCAGGACGGTCCAAACAGCGGCAGATCGCTCGGGCCGTGCCGGCTGCCGGCGGCGAAGCACGAGACCGGCGAGGAAGAGCGCTGCACCGGCGCCGAGGAGCGGCCACAGGAGCGCGCGGCCGTAGAGGATCTCGAGGTTGGTGCGAAGCGCCTCGGGAGAGAAGAGCACCCAGGTGAGAGCAACGCTCCCCACGTAGGCGAGGAGACCCAAGACCGGGCGCCGCCTCGTGTAGAGGGCCACCGCGGGCAGGGCCAGGAAGAAGAGGAGGCTGCAGGCGAGGTGGGTGTCGGCGGCCAGCGCCGTCCATATACCGAGTAGGACGGCGTCCCTGACGGACCCGTGCCGGTACAAGGCGATCCCGGCGCCCCAGGCCATGAGCACGGGAAGGGGCGTGGCGGAGGGGTTCCAGAGGATGGGGTACTCGGCGAGGAGGGGGGCGGCGCCCAGAAAGAGCAGCGCGGCTGTCACCGCTTCGCTCGCGGGCGTGAGGCGACCGAGTATGCCGTAGATGGAGAGCGCGCCGAGGAGCCAGGTGCCGAGCACCGCCGCCTCGAGGATCGCGACCGATCCGCTCGCGCCCCAAACGACCGTGATGAAGTCGATCCAGCTCGCGCCGTGCGCAAGGCCGATCGCGCTCGCATTCGGGCCACGCAGGTGCAAGGCGAGACCCTCCAGCGCATCTCGGGCGAGGAGCAGATCGCGCGCGGTGTCGAGCTGCGCCGGCGCGTCGCGCCACATGAGGGCATAGAGCGCGGCAAAGAGCGCCGCCGCCGCGGTCGCGGCGCCCGGCGCGAGAGCAGCCGGCGGCTTCGGTGGGTCCGGAGCAGCGATGCTTCGAGGAATAGGAGGCTCGCCGAACGCCGGTCAAGATCGGTCGCCTGACGGGGCGGCATCGTCGCTGTCCCTTGTCTGCTGCTGCGCCGCGGGCGGGGCGGGAGGGAGCCCGGCGACGTGCTGCGTCGAGGTGGCCGCAGCCTGCGCGGCTCTGTCCAAGGCGCCCGGTCTCGGGGTAGCTTCCTGCACCCGAGGAGGAATCGTGAGTGCACAGAGCGTATTGAGGCTTGCCATCCTGGGGCTCTTCGCGGGGCTTCCGCTGCGCGCGGTCTCTGAAGGGCCTGCCGCGTCGGGCTCGGCGGGGGGAAGCCCCCTCGACGCCGAGGCCGAGTTCGATCTCCGCGGCGGCGACGTGAGCGATTTCGTCGTCGACGACTCGGGGGCCCGTGCCGGTGGTGGCCGGGCTGCCGTGCGCCTGCGGGCCGGGGCGAGCTACGAGGTGACCGAGACCTTGGCCCTTCGCGGCGACCTGGATCTCGTCGCCGGCAACCTCTTTGCCGCCTTCCCCGAGCTTCCGGAAGACGGCTGGACCAAGCCCTTTGCCGGGCTGCCGGCGGGACCTGTGCGCCTCGACCCCCGCCGCCTCTACCTCGAGTGGCGGACCCCCTATGGACTCCTGCGCGCAGGACAGCAGGAGAGTCGCTTCGGCATGGGGGTGCTCGCCAACGACGGGCGGCAGGAGGGCTCCTGGGGCGCGCCGAGGCACGGTGACCTGGTGGAGCGGGTGCTCTTCGTCACCCGCCCCTTCGATGCGCTGCTCGGTCCCACCGACGTCTATGCCGCCGTGGGTGCCGACCTCGTCTACCGCGACGAGAATGCCGACCTCCTTTCGGGGGATCTGGCGTTGCAGGCCATCGCCTCCCTCCTGTGGCGGCCGAAGTCCGGCGACCGCAGCCTGGGTGTCTACCTCGCCTACCGCAACCAGCGGGACCGACCCGATGCGACGGGCTTCGCCTCCCATCTGGAGGCCTTCGCCATCGACCTCTACGGGGAGCATCCGGTGCGTCTCGCCGAGGGTCGGAGCTGGGTCACACGCTTCGAGTACGTCTTCCTGCTCGGCGGTACCGACCGCCTGCGGCCGGAGGCTGCCCCGGAGGGGGTGGCCATCCGCGCCGAAGGCTTCGCCGGGAGCACCGCCCTCCACCTCGACGATCTCGGCCTCGAACTCCAGTTTGCCGGTGGCTACGCCTCGGGCGATGGGGATCCCGAGGACGGGATCCTGACCCGCTTCCGCTTCGATCCCGATTTCCGGCCCTCTCTCGTGCTCTTCGAGCACGTGATGGCCGCGCAGAGCGCGCGCTCGAGCAGCCGCGTCGCCGATCCGGCGCGAAGCCTGGTGCCCAGCCCTGGCTGGCAGTACCTGCCCACCGGAGGAGGCGTCAGCGGGGCCTATTTCGCCGGGCCTTCGGTGCGCTACCGGCCCCACTTCGTCGATGGGCTCACCCTGAAGGTCGGCCTGCTCTATGCCGAGACGACGACGCCCCCCGCCGACCCCTATGCGTCCTTTGCCCGCGGCGGCGCACCCACGACGCTCTATGGGCAGCCCGCCGTGGGTTCCGACCTGGGGCTGGAGATCGATCTTGGTGCCACCTACCGCGCCGAGCTGCCCTATGGTCTGTCCGCCGAGCTCACCCTCGAGTACGGCCGGCTGCTTCCGGGATCCGCCTTCCAGACCGCAGAGGGACGCCTCGCACCCGTCGAGGCAGTCTTCGCCGGCGGCCGTTTTCTGTGGAGGATGAACTGATGCGGCGATTGCGTGCGCACACCGCTTCGAGCCTCGCCCTGCTGCTCCTCGTCGTTTCCGGGTCCATGGCATGCGTGGACACGAGTGCACGGCCCGAAGGGATCGCGCCCTCTCCCGGTGGCAGTGGCCCGCGCATCGTCTTCGACCTCGACGCCGAACCGCTGCCGGAAATCCCCTTTCCCAACGACCTCGCTACGCGCCTCGATCCCACCTCGCCCACCGGCCGGCGCGTGAACGTGAGCACTCAGGCCCCCACCCGTCTCGAGCGCGACCTTCGGGAGAAGGCGGACCGGCTCACCGGCTTTGGCACCCTCCCCACGATCACCGTCTCCTTCGATGGCCCCCTCGACCTGTGTGAGATTGCCAAGCGCCACCACTTCAACGACACCTTCGCCGACGACGCCATCTATCTCATCGACGTCACCGATCCCTCGGACAGCGAGCACTTCGGGACGCTGGTGCCCCTCGATCTCGGCCGGGGCTACTACCCGCTGGTGCTCGAGCGTACGCAGTACTTCGAAGGGGACACCGGCGGCGAGAACCTGCTGCTTGCCGATCACCCGCTTCCGGACTGCGGCCCCTACCGGTGGGAGTACGACAAGAACACCTTCTACGAGTTCGACACGAATACCCTCCTCATCAAGACCACCGATATCTTGCGAGAGAATGCGACCTACGCCGTCGTGGTGACCACGCGCCTGCGTGGGGAGAATGGCGGCTCGGTGGTCTCTCCCTTCCCCTGGATCAACCATGTGCGACAGAACACGGCACTCGCGCACCTGGAGGAGGCACTGGCCGGGACGGGGATCGATCTGAACGACGTCGCCTTTACGTGGACCTTCACCACACAGGACGCGACGGGCGAGCTGCTGGACATCCGGCGGGGGCTCTACGGGCACGGCCCCTTCGCCGAGCTGGCCGAGCGCTTCCCCGTGGACGACTACGAGATCGTCGAGCTGCGAGACGACGATGCCGTGGTTCCCGATGGCAACTACTACATCGTGCCTCGCGAGGTGGTCGTCGATACCCTGCGGCCTTTCGTGGCGCAGATCCTGGGGAACTCGGTGGATCCCGAGCCGCTCCTGTCCACCTACCAGTACGTGGACTACATCGTGGCGGGGAAGGTCCGGGGGCCCAACTTCCTCATCGACCGGGATGGCATCGCCAAGGATCCCGTGGGCTGCGACGGCGAGCCGGCCACCGACGCGTTCCAGTGCGTGCTCGGGATCGATGGGGACGAGGACGAGATCTTCGACATCGATGCGCGCACCGGCGAGATGGTGGTGGGTGAGCAGGAGGTGGGCTTTTGGTGCTTCATCCCCAATGAAGATCGGCGCAAGGGCGATGCGCCCTTTCCTGTGGCGTTCTATGGGCACGGGTACACCTCGGCGCGAATCGAAGCCCTGGGCTTCGCCGGCAACCACGCTCGCCATGGCATCGCGACCTGCGCCATCGATGCCTACGGGCACGGAATCGCGCTCGACCCCAATGCGCTCCCGCCCTCGCTGGTCCGTGCCGCCCTGCGTTCGGGGAAGATCGGCAAGCTCCTCGACGTGCTCTCCCCCAGTCGCGCCCGCGACCTCAACAACGATGGCGTACCCGATCCCGGCGGCGACTTTTGGAGCGCCGATCTCTTCCACACGCGAGACATCGTGCGGCAGTCGCTCATCGATCACATGGTGGTCCTGCGGCTCCTTCGGGCCATGGATGGAAAACGCCTTGGTCCCGACATGAACGGCGACGGAAAACCGGAGCTGCTCGGCGACTTCAATGCCGATGGGCGGGTGGACCTCGGTGGGCCCACCAATCAGTACTACGCCTGGGGGCAGTCACTGGGCGGGATTCTCTCCGGCGCGCTCGCGGGTGCGGAGCCCGCGCTGACGGCCGCGGCGCCCACCTCCGGTGCCGGCGGTCTGATGAACGTGGGCATCCGTTCGCGGCAGGGCGGCGTCGTCGAAGCCGTCTTTCTCCGCCTGATGGGGCCCATCTTCTGGGGTCAGCGAGACGAGAACGACGGGGGGATGGACCTCTTCCAGATCGTGCCCGATTTGAACCATGAACGACGCGTCTTTCTCGGGAGGGCGCCGCACGTGGAGGTGGGTGACGGGGTTCGCCTCCTGAACCTGTCCAACGGGGAGGTGGACGAGGGTGAGATCCGGCCCGATGGGCAGTTCCGGGTGGCGGTGGCCGCAGACGCGATCTCGGCCCCCGAGAAGCGGGCGCGACTTGGCTTCGATGTCTTGCACGTGGAGCATCCCGATTACGGCACCAGCCTGCCGCCTGTGGTCCCCGATACCACGGCGCTCGGCGATCGCCTGCGCCTCGAGATCTGCGAGGGGCCGTGCACACCCGACGCAAAGATGCGGTTCGTGCTCGAGACCTTCGAGGGCGGGAGCCGAGAGGGGATCGACGGATCGGGACAGACGGTGAAGGGCGAGTACTTCCAAGGGACGATCTATCCCAAGGGACAGCCCCTCGTGGCGCTGCACGAGGGGCTGGGGATGAAGCGGCAGACGCCCGACCTCCGGCGCCTTCTGGGACTGGCCGGCTTCATCCTCGAGGCGGCGGACCCGGCGGCCTATGCGCGCTACTACTTCAAGGAGCGCGATCGCCTGAAGGCCAGATGGGCGGGGGCGGAGCCCGACCTCGACTTCGGTGTGTCCGTACTCGTCGTGAACACGGTGGGGGACATGAACGTGCCCATCGACACGGGGATTGCCCAGGCCCGCTTCGCCGGATACCTGGATACCGACCAGATGCGCTTCCTCGTGGAGAACGGCGTCGTCGAAGGGGTGGAGCGCGTGCAGGCCGAGCGCTGGGGCGCCCCCATTCTCTTCGACGCCGACAACCTGTCGCAGGGCACCGACGGCTTCGAGGTAGACGGGGTCCCGGTGCCGCGCCCACCGCCGGGTCAGGAGCTGCGCGCGACCTTCGTGGAGCCAGAGGGTGTGCGCGTGCACGGCATGCGGCTGCCGTACATCCGCCCGCAGGGGGAGCATGGCTTCCTCATTCCGGACCCCACCCTGCCCTTCGACGTGCACAGCTTCATGGCACACCAGATCAGCCACTTCTTCGCCAGCGGTGGCACCGATCTGCGGGACGACCTGTGCATGCAGGACGGCTCCTGCGATTGGATGCCCCAGTAGCCGGGGCAGCGGGAGGCCTTGCCGTCTGGCGGCGTGCTGCGGGCAGCGGGGCCGCGCCGGCGCGTGGGGGGCGCCAGAGCGCCCGGGGGTACGCCGGGCGTGCTGGGAGCGCGCTCCGGCGCGCTGCGGCGAGCGCGCCGTGGGCTGCGCCGGTGGCGGGTCGTATGGGCCCGTGTCCCGAAGCGCGCAGCCCCGCCCACGGGTGGGGTCTTTTTAGCACGGGGGTCTGACACTCGCCGCCGGCGCCCCCCGCCGGCCCCCGCCCCGCGGGATCCGGCCGCCGTGGCCCGGCGACCTCCCTGCAGCGCGCGGTTCGGGACGCGCCGCCCCGCAGCCCGTCAGCCCCGTCGGATCTCCACCGACTCGAGCACCACCGCCTCCCGAGGCCGGTCCCGGTGGTCGGTGGGCACCGCAGCGATGCGGCGCACCACCTCCATCCCCTCGACCACCCGACCGAAGACCGAGTGGCGGCCATCCAGATGCGGGGTGGGCACCTCGGTGATGAAGAACTGCGACCCGTTGGTGCCCGGCCCGGCGTTGGCCATGGACAGGGTACCGGGCGCATCGTGCTTCAGTGCTTCCGAGAACTCGTCGTCGAAGCGATAGCCCGGGCCACCGGTGCCCCAATCGGGACGCTCCTCCCGCGTCTTGGGGTCGCCGCACTGGATCATGAAACCCTGGATCACCCGGTGGAACTTCACCCCGCGGTACAGCGGCTCTCCTTCCTTCTTTTCCCCGGTCAGCGGATCCGTCCACGGGATCGTCCCCTCGGCGAGTCCCACGAAGTTGCCCACTGTCACCGGAGCCTCATCGGCGAAGAGTTCGACCTCGATGTCGCCGAGGCTGGTGTGCAGGATGGCCCGCGGCCGGCCTTCGACCTGGGGCAGGTTGGGCGGTGTCTTCTTTCCGAACAGTCCCATGGCTCCTCCTTGCCGCTCCTCCCTACCACCGAGGCCGGGCGGGGGGAATGCAGGAGGCTCCCCCGGGGTCGCAGAGCGGCTATGCTCCCCGCCCATGGACACAGCGACCGCGACGGCAGCGCCAGCGCCTCCCTCCCCCGGCAGCCCCTTCCGCCGACCGGCGTTGCTTCGCCTCCTCCTCCTCGCCCTCGCCCCCAGCCTCGCCTGCGCCGGTGCGAAGACGCCGACGCCCACCGTCTCCAAGCCGCCGCGCGCCGCTGCGCGCCCCCCATCCCAGCCTCTCGAGGGCGAGAAGGCCCAACTGGTGCAGGCGGCGATGGCGGAGGCGGCACAGGTGCGCGGGCTCGCCTTCACCGAGGAGGTGGAGGCGCGCGAGGGCGGCCCAGAGCTTGTCGCCTGGCTGGTCGATCGGGCCATCGCCGAATCGAAGGCAAGCGGCCGCTTCGAGGCCGACGCCGCCATGCTTCAGGCCTTTCGGTTCATCCCGCCGGGCTACGATCTGGAGGGAGCGCTCGAGACGCTCCTGGGGGAGCAGGCACGCGGCATCTACGACCATCGGGATCGGACGCTCCTGGTGATCGATCTTCCCCCGGGCGAGGCAGGAGAGGCTGCCGCCCTCGAGGCAGCGGGCATCGAGCCGCTGAAGCTCTACCTCGTCCACGAGCTGGTGCATGCGCTGCAGGATCAGCACTTCGATCTCTCGCGTCTGATGGACGAGCGTCCCGAACTGACAGAGGATACCTCGCAGGCGTATCGCGCCCTGGCGGAGGGAGATGCGAGCTACGCGATGTACGACTGGCTGTTGACCCAGTCGGCTGGTCGTCACATCTACGAGGTCCCCAACCTCGAGCAGATCCGCGACGGAATCCGCAAGGGGCTCGAGGCGCCGCAGAGCACGGCCCTGCGCGAGGCCCCCCTGTACCTGCGCGAGACGCTCCTCTTCGCCTATGCCGATGGCCTGCTCTTCGTCGACGCGCTGTACCGGGATGGCGGGTGGGAGCGGGTGAACGCCGCCTACGAGTCGCCCCCCACCACCACCGAGCAGATCCTGCATCCCGAGAAGTACCTCGCCGGGGAGGGGGCGCTGGCGGTGGAGGCCCCGCCGGCCGGTGATCTCGAGGCAGGGGGCTTCACGAAGGTCGCCGAGGGGCGACTCGGCGAGCTGGGCCTCTCGCTCTTCCTGCAGGCGCTCGCGGGCGAAGAGGCGGTGGACCGAGGGGTCGCCGCCGGCTGGGGCGGAGACCACTACACCGTGTGGCGCGACCCGGCCGGCCGCCTCGGCGCCGCGTGGCGGATTCGCTTCGATGCGCCGGACCTCGCCGACCGCTTCGCCGAGGCAGCGGCGCCGATTTTCTCCTCGGCGCCCGAGCTGTGGTGGCGACGCGAGGGCCCGGACGGCTTCCTGCTACGCATCGGGCTGCCCGAGCCTCCCACGGCGGCCTCCGGATCGGAGCCGGCGGACCGGACGGCCGAGCGCGGCCGCGAAGCGGAACGGAAACGAGCAGCGAGGCATGGACGCACGCTACGAGGGTGAAGCGGTCCTCGCGGACCTGCTGCGCGCGGCGGGCTGCGACCTGTCGGTGGAGGAGGTGCGCTTCGAGTTCGAGGCGGCCCTCGAGGAGGACGAAGAGACGCGTCCCGGAGACATCATCCCCCTGCTCTTCGAACGTGAGCCCCGTTTCCGCAGCACCGACGAGGCACGGCGCCTCTACCAGAACCTCTTCGGGCTGTGGAACGAAGTGCGCGCGGCGCGGCGCGGTGGGGCGCTTCCCATCCTCGAAACGCCGGCCCCGCCCCCGGCCCCGCCGCCCGAGGGGGCGGTCGAGGGCCGCGAGGTCCCGGCCGCCTACGTCACCTACGTGGCGCAGGTCCTGCTCTCCGATCCGAGGGCGCAGCGCCGCGCCGAGGATCGGCTGGAGAACCGGCAGCCGGAGCTCGTCGCGTGGTTTCGGGACGCCCTCGCCGACGCCGAGCCGCAGGCCGAGGAGTTCGGTCTGGGTCTGTGCGTCGTGGCCCACGAGGCCTTTCGCCACGCCTTCGGGCCGCGCCTCGGCGTCGCCTCGAGCGGACATGCGACGGGCGAGGTCGGGGGTGCGGCGGAGCCGCAGCCCGCGCTTGCCGCCTACATGGAGGACGCCCTTGACGAGGCGATGGAGGTCGAGGAGGAACCCCTGTGCGAGGCAGACCGAGCCCTGCTCTCGCGCCTGTTGCGGCGGGTCCGTTTGGCGCTGACCGAAGCGGTGCGCTAGGCTCTTCTATACGGTGCGTAAACCGCAGATCATCCTCGCTGGTCTTCTCGGCGGCGCCGCACTCGTCGCCGGCGGTGTGGTGCTCGGGCGTTCGCTGGCGCGTCGCGCACGGGAGCGGGCCTGGCGCCGCGCGCCCGGGCGAAGCCCGCGCAACCCCGTGCGGGTCCGCTGCTTCGACGAGATCGACGCTGCGGTGGACGCGGCGCGCTGCTGGTGCGGCGGCCGCCTGCGCCTTCGGGCCGAGGCCGGCCGCCAGGGCCCCGCCGGTGCGGTGCGCGTCGCCCGGGCGGAGTGCCGAGCGTGCGGCGTGGTGCACTTCCTCTTCTTCGACCTCTCGGAAGTGCGCCACTAACGCGCAAACGATTGACTTTAAACGGCTTTCTCGGTTTTTCCGCCGCGGTGGAGATCCCACCCTCTTGCGCTCGTGCGCACCATGGCCACCTTGTGCCCATGGCGCGCACACCGCTCGATGCCTACCTGGCGGAGCTGTCGCAGTACCCACCTTTGTCCCGCGAGGAAGAGGCCGAGCTGGCGCGGCGATGGCGGCGAACGGGCGACCGAGCCGCCTTCGAGCGCCTCGTCCGGTCCAACCTGCGCTTCGTCGTCAGCGTCGCCCGCAGCTACCGGGCCTACGGTCTGCCCATCGAGGACCTCATCCAGGAGGGCAACCTGGGCCTCATCCGCGCGGTGGAGAAGTTCGATCCCGACAAGGGCGTGCGCCTGGTGACCTACGCGCGCTGGTGGATCCGCGCCTACATCCAGAACTACGTCGTCGCCCGCTACTCCATGGTGAAGGTGGGTACCACGCAGGCGGAACGGAAGATGTTTTTTGCGCTTGCCCGTGCCCGCCGGCACCTCGCCGGAGGTGGGGACGAGGTGGACAGCGCCGCTCTCGCCGAGGCCTTCGGGGTCACCCCGGAAGAGGTGGAGGATCTCGAGCGCCGCCTGAAGGGGCGCGATGCCTCCATCGATGCGCCCGCGTTCGCCGACGACGAGGACGCCACGCTCGGCGACTTCCTGCCCGACGGCGCGCCGCCGCCCGAGGAGTGTGTCGCTGCGCAGGAGGCGCAGGCCGAGGCGCGCCGCCTCCTCGACGGCGCCCTGCAGTGCCTCGACGAGCGCGAGCGCTGGATCGTCAGCCGCCGGCTGATGAGCGACGAGCCGCTGACCCTGCGAGAGGTGGGGGAGCACTTCGGCTTTTCGCGCGAGCGCGCGCGGCAGGTGGAGGCCCGGGCGCTGCGCCGCCTGCGCTCGCACCTTGGCGGCGCACCGGGCGTAACTGAGGCGGTCGCGTAGGCGGGCCTCGCGCCCGGCCGAGGCCGGAGCCCTCCGCGCCGGCCACGGCGAAGGGGGCAGGCCCTCTGGCCCGCGCCCCTCAGCCGTGGCAGGGTGGGCGGCCCCATGGAGCACGCGACCGCGATCCCAGCCCTCACCGTGGCGCTCGCGCTCGCAGCGGGCATGCTGGCCCAGGCGCTCGCGCACCACCTGCGCATCCCCGGCATCGTCCTCCTCCTCGGCATGGGTGTGCTCCTTGGCCCCGACGTGGCGGGCATCGTGCAGCCGGCCTCCCTCGGCCAAGGACTGCAGATGCTGGTGGGCTTCGCAGTGGCGGTCATCCTCTTCGAGGGTGGGATGAACCTCGACATCCGCCGGCTGCGCCGCGAGCAGCTCGCCATCCGCGGGTTGTGCACCGTGGGGGCGCTGGTCACCGCCGTGGGGGGCGCGCTGGCCGCCTGGCTCCTGATGGGGTGGGATGCGAGGACCTCCATCCTCTTCGGCACCCTGGTCATCGTCACCGGTCCCACGGTGATCCAGCCGCTGTTGCGCCGCATCAAGGTGGACAAGAAGGTGGCGACCGTGCTCGAGGCGGAGGGCATCTTCATCGACGCGGTGGGCGCCATCGTCGCCGTCGTCGCCCTGGAGGTGGTGATCTCGGACACCGGCCGCGAGGTGGCCATCGGCCTGCTCTCCCTCCCCGGCCGCCTGGCCTTCGGGACGGCCGTCGGCGCCATCGGCGGCTTTCTCATCGTGGGCATCCTGAAGGTGCGCCACCTCGTCCCCGAGGGTCTCGAGAACACCCTCACGCTCGCCCTCGCACTGACGCTCTTCCAGGTCTCGAACTACTTCCTTCCCGAAAGCGGCATCGTCTCGGTCTCCATCGCCGGGCTCGTGCTCGGGAACATCAGCACGCCGGCCGACCGGGAGATCCTGGAGTTCAAGGAGCAGCTGACGGTGATGCTCATCGGGATGCTCTTCGTGCTCCTCGCCGCCGACGTGCGTGTGGCCGAGGTGGTCGCACTCGGCTGGGGCGGGGTGGCCACGGTGGCCGCCTTGATGCTGGTCGTGCGCCCTCTGAACGTTGCCCTGGGCACGCTCGGGTCCTCCTTGAACCGCAAGGAGAAGATCTTCATGAGCTGGCTCGCGCCCCGGGGCATCGTCGCGGCGGCGGTCGCCTCGCTCTTCGCCACCACCCTCGAGGCTCAGGGCATCGCCGGGGGCACGCAGCTCCGCGCGCTCGTCTTCCTGGTCATCGCGGTCACGGTCCTGGTGCAGGGGCTCACCGGGGGCCTGGTGGCGAGCCTCCTCGGCCTGAAGCGGAGCAGCCGAGGCTGGGTGATCCTCGGGGCGGGTGGCCTCGGCCTCGCTCTCGCCGATCTCCTCGCCCGCGCCGAGGAGGTGGTGCTGGTCGACACCAATCCCGACCGGGTCACGCAGGCAGAGGCCCGTGGCCACCGGGTCCTCTTCGCCAACGCCCTCGAGGAGCGCACTCGCCTGCGGCTGGAGCTCGAGGTGCGCCGGGGCGTCGTAGCAACGACGCCCAACAGCGAGGTGAACCTGCTCTTCGCTGAGGCGGCACGAAAGGAATCGAAGGTGCCGCGGGCACTCGTCGCCCTCCACCGCGGCCGCTCCAAGGTGACCCCAGAGATGGTCGAGTCCATCGGGGCCGAGCTTCTCTTCGGCCGGCCCGTGGAGGTGGACCTGTGGTCGCTGTGGCTGGAGCGGGGGCAGGCAGAGGTGCGTCCCTTCCGCTTGGAGGCGCCCCCCGAGGAGGGCTCGCCCCTCCCCGAGGACTCGGGCCTCCTCCTGCTGCCGCTCGTCCGGGCGCGGGGCGATCGGCTGGAGCCCGTTTCGGATCCGGCGGCCTTCGATGGGGGCGCGCAGGTCTACTTCGCCCTCTCCGGAGACCGCCGCGAGGCGGCCTTCGAGGCCCTCGAGGCCCGAGGATGGGTGCCGGCGGACGCTGCACCAGAGGCAGGTGCACCCGAGGCGGCATCTGTCGTGCCGGGCACTGACAGGGAAGCGGCGGGATCCGTCACGGAAACCACAGTGTGAAGCCTGCGGCCCCGAAGGGGCCGGCCCCACCGCTGAAGTCCAGGTTGGTGCTGTCCCCGAAGTCCACCTGCGCCGAGAGGCCCACCTCCGCGAAGAGGCTCATGTCCTGCCACAGGAGGTACTCCCCCTTCAGGCCCGCTTCGAGGAGCATCACCACGTCCCCCACCAGCACGATCCCCCCGCCACCAAAGGCACCGATGAACCCGTCGGTGGAGGGAAAGAAGACGCTCTCGAGGCGGGCCGCCGCTAGGAGGGTGAACGCGGCGTCCCGGCCCAGGTTCTGCAGGCTCGGCCGGAGGATCACCTCGCCGGCAAGGCCGTCCCCAGCGAAGTAGCGCAGTGAGACCCCCGACTCACCGGCGAGCAGGTGGTGGGCGCCGATCCCGAAGCGTCCGGTCAGGACGTCGGTGGCGCGGGTGGCCGCCGGTGGCGGCATCACCTCTGCTGTCCCCTCGTACTCGGTGAAGCCGTCCTCGCGCGCGGACGCGGGCTGTGCCGGAAGCTCGAGCGGCATCAGGATCGCGCAGAGCACGAGGCCGGTGAGGCATCGGGTGGGCGAAGGGAACACGTTCATGGCTGCTACCTCCTTCGGGCTGACCCTACCGCCCTTCGAGACCGACCGGTATGCTCGCACGCGTGAGCAGCGGTGAGATAGAAGCGATGAAGGAGCGGGCGCACGGCTACGTGCGGCAGCTGCAGGACCGCATCTGCGAGGCCCTCGAGGAGATCGATGGCGAGGGCCGCTTCCACGAGGATCGGTGGGAGCGGGAGGGGGGCGGCGGGGGCATCACCCGCGTCCTCAAGGAGGGACGCCTCTTCGAGAAGGCCGGCGTGAACACCTCCAAGGTCTTCGGGGAGCTGCCGGAGTCCTTTGCTGCCGAGTTGCAGGGGGAGGGCACCGGCTTCTACGCCACCGGTGTGTCGCTGGTCCTGCACCCGCGCTCGCCCATGGTCCCCACGGTGCACGCCAACTACCGCTACATCGTGCAGGGAGAGACGGGGTGGTTCGGGGGAGGGGCCGACCTGACGCCCTACTACCTCTTCGACCAGGACGCGGCCCACTTCCACCGCGTCCTGAAGGACGCCTGCGACCGCCACGGAGCGGACCTCTATCCCCGCTTCAAAGAGGCCTGCGATCGGTACTTCTACCTGCCGCACCGTGGGGAGGCACGGGGGGTCGGCGGGATCTTCTACGACGGGCTGATGCCCGACGCGCATCGCAGCCTCGAGGATCTCTTCGCGTTCATGCAGAGCGTCGGAGACGCCTTCCTCCCCGCCTACCTTCCCATCGTCAAGCGCCGCGCGGATCTGCCCTATGGGGAGCGGGAGCGCAGCTGGCAGCTCCTCCGCCGCGGCCGCTACGTGGAGTTCAATCTCATCTACGACCGGGGCACCCTCTTCGGCCTGAAGACGCGGGGCCGGACCGAATCGATCCTGATGAGCCTGCCCCCGGTGGTGCACTTCCCCTACGATCCGAAGCCGCCCGGGGAGGAGGAGGCGCGGCTCCTCGAGGT